>CAYXAS010000057.1:0-12449 GCA_964461665.1 uncultured Gaiellales bacterium | reverse complement strand
CCTCCCAAACCTCCCCAACCTCCCCCAGGGGGGCTGCAGGCCCCCCTACAGTCACGCTAGCCCCCAGCGGTGCACAGGGGGGTGACGGCTTTGTGCCGTCTCTGTGCCGCCGATTCGCCGCCCACCTCGCAGGGACGCCGACCACCTATGACGATGTCGAGCTCGAGGGCTCCGCTGCGACCGACTTCGAGGAGGCGCTGTTCGCGGCGCTGCGTGCCGTCCCCTGGGGCGAAGTGGTGACCTACGGTGAGTTGGCCGCGCTCGCGGGGCGCCCGGGTGCGGCGCGTGCCGCCGGCAGCTTCTGCGCGGCGGGTGGCTGCGGGCTCGTGGTCCCATACCACCGCGTCGTCGCAGCGCACGGTGTCGGCGGATTCGGATCGAGCGGTGTCGTGTTCAAGCGACGACTGCTCGCGGTCGAGGGGGTGGTGCTCTGAGCACGCGGCTCGGAGATCTTGCGCGCGCGGAGCTCGCCGCAATCGTGCCGACGCGGCGGTGCGATCGACTCGCCGAGGCGTCTGCACTCTTCCATACCGCGGGCACCGCGCACCTACGCGGCCGGGGCGCAATCGCCTTCCATCTCGACGTCGCAGATCTTGCCGTCGCCCGGCGTTCGCTTGCCACGCTCCATGCGCTTCGGATCGACTGTGAGATCCGGTCGTACCCACGCCGCTCCTTCGACCGCGCCACCCGGTACGAGCTCCATCTGGAGGGCACACCGACCACGCTCGGCGTGCTCACCGAGGCGGGCGTTACGAGTGTCTCCGGACATCCACTCACCCGCCCGCCGGGCAGCGTGGTCGCCCGGCCATGCTGTCGCGCCGCCTACCTCCGGGGTGCCTTTCTCGGTGGAGGGAGCCTGAGCGGCCCGCGCGATCTTCAGCTCGAGATCCGCAGCCCGTCACACGGTGGCGCAGCGTTCCTCCGGAGCGTCGCGAGTGCGGTGGGCGCGCGCCTGCGGGTCGTCGAACGTGGCCGCTACACGGTGGCGTACACGAAGGGCAGAGAGGGCGTCGCAGCGGTGCTCGACGCCGCAGGCGCGGCTGGCACGGTTGTCGCGATCGAGGAGCATGCGCTCGTCGCCGGCCTGCGCTCCGACGCGAACCGCCTCGCGAACGCGGACCACGCGAACCTCGTCCGTTCCGCACGCTCGGCGGAGCGGCACCTCGCAGCGATCGCGCGCCTCCGCGCCGCGAACGGCCTCGCTGTGCTCCCCGACCCGCTCCGGGCTGTCGCCGACCTCCGTACGCGCCACCCGTCGCTCTCCCTCGCGGAGCTCGCAATGCGCGCCGACCCGCCACTTCCGAAGGCGACGCTCGCGCGGCGGCTCGCTGCACTGGTCGAGTCCGCCGGAGGGGACCTCTAAACTGGGGTGACACGGGGACACGTCGACGACGGAGGACGCGAGCGCATGGCGGTACGGGTTGGGATCAACGGCTTCGGACGCATCGGACGGAACTTCTTCCGCGCGCAGCAGCGGCTGGGGGCGGCGATTGAGATCGTCGCGGTCAACGACCTCGGTGACGCCGCGACGATGGCGCATCTCCTCCGCTACGACTCGATCATGGGGCCGTTCGACGGTGACGTCGCGATCGCTGACGGTGCGATCCATGCGGGTGGCCAGACGATGCGGATGCTCTCCGAGCGCGATCCCGCAGCGCTTCCGTGGGGAGAGCTGGGCGTCGATGTTGTGCTCGAGTCGACAGGGATCTTCACCGGGCGCGAGGCGGCCGCGAAGCATCTGGCGGCAGGCGCGAAGAAGGTCCTGATCTCGGCGCCGGCCACGGACCCCGACCTCACGCTGGTGCTCGGTGTCAACGACCACGAGTACGACGCCTCCGCACACCACATCGTCTCGAACGCCTCATGCACGACGAACTGCCTCGGGCCGCTCGCGAAGGTGCTCGACGAACTCGGCGGGATCCGCTCCGGGTTCATGACCACGATCCATGCGTACACGAACGATCAGCAGATCCTCGATCTCCCGCACAAGGATCTGCGCCGCGCGCGGGCCGCTGCGCTGAACGTGATCCCCACGTCGACCGGGGCAGCGAAGGCGATCGGCCTCGTGCTCCCGCATCTTCAGGGGAAGATCGACGGCGTCGCGGTGCGCGTCCCGGTCGCCACCGGGTCGCTCACCGACTTCGTGGTGGAACTGGGACGCGAGGTGACGAAGCAGGAGGTGAACGACGCATTCCGGGCCGCTGCCTCGTCCGGGCCCCTCGCGTCTGTCCTGCAGTACTCAGAGGATCCGCTCGTCTCCACCGACGTCCAAGGGAACCCGCATTCGTGCATCTTCGACTCAGACCTGACGATGGCTCGCGGGACCACGGTGAAGGTGTTCGGCTGGTACGACAACGAGTGGGGCTACAGCTGCCGCCTCGTGGACGTCGTCTCCCGCCTCGTCGCCTGAACCACCGGTCGTGACGCTGCCGCGCTCGATCGAGACCGCCGCGGTCTCCGGGCGGCGCGTGCTGGTGCGTGCCGATCTCAACGTTCCGCTCGAGGACGGGCGGGTCGCGGACGACACTCGGATCCGCGCTGCGCTGCCGACGCTGCGGCTGTTGCTCGACCGTGGCGCAGCCGCGGTCGTCGTCTGCTCGCACCTCGGGCGCCCGAAGAGTCTCGAGGATCGGGAGCGCTACGCGATGGCACCGGTCGCCGCGCGACTCGCGGAACTGCTTCCCGACCCGCGTCTGCAGGTGCTCGAGAACACGCGCTTCGATCCGCGCGAGACAGCAAACGACCCTTCGCTGGCAGCGGAGCTCGCGGCGGAGAAGGACATCTTCGTCAACGACGCGTTTGGTTCGGCCCACCGGGCCCATGCCTCCACGGAAGGGGTCGCCCGGCTCCTCCCCGCGTACGCGGGGTTGCTCCTGCGGAGCGAGCTCGAGCACCTCGGGAGGCTGCTCGGCGAAGTTGAGCGGCCATTCGTCCTGGTCGCGGGGGGTGCAAAGGTCGCGGACAAGCTCGCCGTGCTTCAGCACCTCGGCGGGCGGGCGGACACCGTGATCGTGGGCGGGAAGATGGCCGAGGAGCTACGCGTCTCTAATCCGCTGCCGTTCCCGGTTGAGCTCCCGGAGGACGTGGTCACGGCATCGTGCTTCGCGGCGGATGCAGACACGGCCGTGACGTCGTTCGACGCCGTCCCTGACGGTTGGCTCGGGCTCGACATCGGGCCACGGGCGTGCGAGCGGTTTGGCGAGATCATCCGGGGTGCCGCGACCGTGTTCTGGAACGGGCCGATGGGCGTGTTCGAGTGGCCGCGGTTCGCGGACGGAACGCTCGCGGTCGCCCGTGCCGTCGCCGACTGCAACGGGCTCACGGTGGTCGGGGGCGGCGACTCGGTACGTGCGGTGAACGAGTCCGGCCTCGCGGGCGAGGTGGACTGGGTCTCGACCGGGGGTGGCGCATCGCTCGAACTTCTCGAGGGGCGCGTGCTTCCCGGTGTCGCAGCGATTCCGGAGGAGGACACATGAAGCTCGTCGCGGGCAACTGGAAGATGTTCAAGGGGCCGGAGGAGACGCTCCGGTTCTTCGATGCGTTCGACGCGCCCGATGGGGTGGAGGTGGTCCTCTGCCCGCCATTCGTCTCGCTCGAGGCGGCCGTCGGTGAGGGCTGGGCGATCTATGCGCAGAACGTCCACTGGGCCGCCGAGGGCGCGTTCACCGGCGAGGTGTCGGCCGCGATGCTCCTCGAGCTCGGAGTCGCAGGCGCGATCGTCGGGCATTCGGAACGGCGCCAGCATTTCGGTGAAACCGACGAGACCGTCCGACTCCGATGCGAGGCGGCGCTCGCTGCGGGGCTCGGCGTGATCGCGTGCGTCGGTGAGACGCTCGAGGAACGCGAGACGGGCGTGACTGAGGAGGTGCTGCGCCGCCAGGTGCAATCGCTCCCTGTCCACGACGCGCTCGTGATCGCCTACGAGCCGGTCTGGGCAATCGGAACAGGGCGTACCGCCACTCCCGAACTGGCGCAACAGGCACACGCGTGCATCAAGTCGTTCTACGCGACGCGCGTCCTGTACGGCGGCTCGGTGAAACCGGAGAACGCCGCCGAGCTGATGGCGCAGCCGGACGTCGATGGGGCCCTCGTGGGGGGCGCATCGCTCGACCCCGAGTCGTTCGGCGCGATCTGTCGCGCAGCCGCGAGGTGAGCGTCACGCTCGTCACGCTCGTCGTGCTCGACGGCTGGGGGCTCGCCCCACCGGGGCCGGGCAACGCGGTCGATCTCGCCGACACACCGGTGTTCGACGCCCTCCGCGAACGCTGGCCGGACACCACGCTCGCCGCCTCGGGCGGAGCGGTAGGGCTGCCCGAAGGGCAGATGGGGAACTCCGAGGTCGGGCATCTCACGATCGGAGCCGGCCGGATCCTGTTCCAGGATCTCGTCCGCGTCGGGCAGGCGGTCGGGGACGGATCGTTCTTCGACAACGCGGCGCTCACCGGCGCGTTTCGCCGCGCGCGTAAGCGAGGCGGTGACGTCCATCTGCTCGGTCTCGTTTCGCAGGGTGGCGTCCACTCGCACATCGACCACCTGCGCGCGCTGCTCCAGCTCGCCGAGCGCGAGGGGATGGAAGATCGTGTGTGGATCGATGCGTTCACCGATGGCCGTGACGTATCGCCCCATGCGGCTGCGCAGGATCTCGCGACCCTGCCGTGCGACCGGATCGCGACCGTTCTGGGCCGGTACTGGGCGATGGACCGCGACGAGCGCTTGGAGCGCACCGCTCGAGCGTTCGCGGTGATCGTGGACGGTGAGGGCGGGACCGCCGACGATCCGATAGCGGCGCTGCGATCGAGCTACGCCGCGGGAGTGACCGACGAGTTCGTCGAGCCCGTCGCGCTCGGCGGACGGCCGCGCCTCGACCCGTCCCGAGACGCCGCCATCTTCTTCAACTTCCGGCCCGACCGCGGGCGGCAGCTTGCCGCACGGCTGGTCGAGGCGGGTGTTGATCTCGTCACGATGACCGCGTACGGCGGCGAGCTCCGGTGCCCCGTCGCGTTCTCCGAGCAGCGGGTCGCGGGGACGCTCGCGGAGACCGTCGCGGAGGCAGGCATCCATCAGCTCCATGCGGCCGAGACCGAGAAGTACGCCCACGTCACGTACTTCCTGAACGGTGGCGAGGAGCGTGCGTGGGCGGGCGAAGACCGAGTTCTCGTCCCGTCACCACGCGACGTCTCAAGCTACGACCAGAAGCCCGAGATGTCCGCGCCCGAGCTCGCTGACCGCGTGCGCGACGCGCTCGAAAGCGGAGAGCACGGGCTGTGCGTCGTCAACTTCGCGAACCCCGACATGGTGGGGCACACCGGCTCGATCGCGGCGACGGTCGAGGCGGTGGAGGCGGTCGACCGCTGTCTCGGCCTCGTCGTCGAGGCGACGCTCGCGCGGGGCGGGGTGGCGCTCGTGACCGCCGACCACGGGAACGCCGAACAGATGCTCGAGGTCGGCGGTGTCTCCGCGCACACGGCACACACGACGAACCCCGTTCCGCTCATCCTGACGAGTGACGCGTCCGGTCTGCGCGCGGGGGGCGGGCTTCAGGACCTCGCACCGACCATCCTCGCGCTGCTCGGCGTGCCGCAGCCGCTGGCGATGACGGGCCGCTCGCTGCTCGCGTAGCGTCCGAGCGGCTCGGGCGCCCGCTCCGACTACCCTTCGTTGACCGGCGACCCGTGGTCGGCGGCTGCCTTCGATGCCCGCGCACACACCGTCCACCGACCCTGTCACGGCGCTCGCCGCCACGCTCGCCACCGTGGCGGGCGCGGATGTCGGTCTCGAGCGTCCGTCCGACCCACTGCACGGCGACTACGCGACGAGCGTTGCCCTCCGCCTCGCCGGCGAGCGCCGCCGAGCGCCCCGGGAGATCGCGGCCGATCTCGCGACCGCGCTTGCGTCCGTATCGGGAGTCGCATCGGCCGAGGTCGCTGGGCCAGGGTTCGTCAACATCCGGCTCACGGACGCCTGGATCGCGGACGCGCTCGAGGCAGTGCTCGCAGCAGGCGGCTCCTTCGGCGGTGGCTCGGCGGAACGCCCCGAACGGATCCAGGTCGAGATGGTCTCCGCGAATCCGACGGGGCCGATTACGGTCGCGTCGGCACGAAACGGCGCCTACGGGGACGCGGTCGCACGTCTACTCGCGTTCGCGGGACACACGGTCGAGCGCGAGTACTACTACAACGACGCGGGCCTCCAGATGGAGCGGTTCCGCGCCTCGATCGAGGCGGCTCGACGCGGGAAGGAGCCGCCGGAGGACGGGTATCGGGGCGCGTACGTCGCCGACCTCGCGGCGGAGCCGGGGGACCCGGTCGCGCGGATGCTGGGCCTGATCGAGGCCTCGCTGGAACGGTTCCGGATCCACTTCGACACGTTCGAGCGGCAGAGCGTCGTCGAGGCCGAGATTCCGGCCGCGCTCGACGAACTCGACACATTCGACGAGGACGGCGCGCGCTGGGCGCGGACGACCGCGCACGGCGACGAGAAGGATCGCGTCGTCGTCCGGTCCGACGGCGAGCCGACGTACTTCGCGGCCGACGCGGCGTACATCCGCCGCAAGTACGCGAAGGGGTTCGATCGCCTCGTGTACGTCCTTGGCGCGGACCATCACGGCTACGTCGCGAGGCTCCAGGCGCTCGCCGAGATGCTCGGGCGGCCACGCGAGTCGGTCGAGGTGCTCATCTATCAGCTCGTGCACCTGATGAAGGGCGGCGAGACGGCCAAGATGTCGAAACGCGCCGGCGACGTCGTGTTCCTCGACGACTTCGTGGACGAGATCGGGGTGGACGCGGCGCGCTGGTACCTCGTCTCACGCGGGCACGACCAGACGATCGAGATCGACGTCGACCTCGCGCGTGAGAAGACCAACAAGAACCCCGTGTTCTATGTCCAGTACGCGCATGCGCGGATCTGCGGGATCCTCCGAAACGTCGGCGCGGAGGCGGCCCCGACCCCCCGGGGGGACCTCGCGCCCGAGGAGCGGGAGCTCGTGAAGCGGTTGCTCGAGTTCCCTGCGGTCGCTCGGGAGGCGGCGGAGCGGCGCGCGCCACACGCGATTCCCACGTACGCGATCCGGCTCGCGGACGACTTCCACCGCTTCTACCACCACCACAAGGTGCTCGGGACCGCACAGGAGGCCTTCCGACTCGGTCTCTGCGTCGCGACCCGCGATGCGACCGCCCGCTGTCTCGACCTGATTGGGGTCGAGGCGCCCGAACGGATGTAGCGGGTGCGCTGGAACGCGGCGCTCGCGGCGCTGACCACCTCGTGGGGACTCATCGCGGTCCTCGCGGCCGCGGTCTCTCTGGGCGCTGGGTCGCTCGCGTTCGCGCGGCTCGCGATCGCTGCGATCACGCTCGCAGCGGTTGCCCTCGTCGCGCGCCGCGCCCGACTCCTCCGGCCGGGACCGAAACTGGGGTGGCTTCTCGTGCTCGGTGTCGTGCAGGGCGCCCACTGGCTCCTGTTCTTCGCGGCGGTGAAGGAGGGGTCGGTAGCGCTCGCCGTTCTGACGTTCACGAGCGCCCCGCTCCTGATCGCGATCGCTGCCCCCGTCGTCCTGCGGGAGAGGGTCAACCGGGTTGCGCTCATCGCGCTCGCTCCGGCAATCGCGGGAGTGGTGCTCGTCGTCATCGCGGGGAGCGGCGGGATCGCCTTCACGACGCCCGCAGTCGCGGCCGGGCTCGGCTCCGCCGCAACCTATGCGGTGCTGGTTCTCCTCTCGAAGCGGCTGCTCCACGACAGCGTCGAGCCGCTCACGGTCGCATTCTGGGACTGTCTGGCAGGCGCGGTGGTCGTCGCCCCGATTCTCCTGGTTGGGGGGCGGATCGTTCCCGACCACGCGGGTGAGTGGGGCGCGGTGCTCGTGCTCGGTGTAGCGCTCACGGGACTCTCGACGCTGGCGTACGCATCACTCCTGCGCCGCGTCACGGCACAGACGGCGGGAGCGCTCACGTACCTTGAGCCGGTCTGCGCGGTCTTCCTCGCATGGCTCCTGATCGGGGAGCGACCCGGCGCGGCGACGGTGGTCGGCGGAGCACTGGTTCTCGTTGCGGGGCTCGCCGTGGTGGTCTTCGACCGTTCCGCCGGAACGGAACGGCCCCCCGCCCGACTACGATCTTCCGCGTGAGCAGCGCTCCGCCCGACCGCAACCTCGCGCTCGAACTCGTGCGCGTGACCGAGGCGGCGGCGATGGGGGCTGCACGCCTCATCGGGCGCGGTGACAAGAATGCTGCCGACCAGGCGGCGGTTGATCTGATGCGACGAACCGTGAACAGCGTCTCGATGGCCGGTGTGGTCGTGATCGGCGAGGGCGAGAAGGACGAGGCGCCGATGCTGTACAACGGCGAGCACGTCGGTGACGGGACGGGGCCGGAGGTCGATGTTGCGGTCGATCCGCTCGAGGGCACCCGTCTCGCGGCCCTCGGGATCCCCGGAGCGATTTCGGTGATCGCCGTCGCGGAGCGCGGATCGATGTTCTTTCCAGGAGCAGCGATGTACATGAACAAGATCGCTGTCGGCCCGCAGGCGGCGGACGCGATCGACATCGACGCGAGCGCGACCGAGAACGTCCAGCGCGTTGCCGAGGCGAAGGGAATCCGACCCGACGAGGTGACTGTCGTGGTGCTGGAGCGCGACCGTCACGACGGCCTGATTGCCGAACTGCGCGAGGCGGGGGCACGCGTGCGGCTGATCCGCGACGGCGACGTCGCCCCATGCATCGCGGCAGCAAGTCCGTTCAGCGGGATCGACATGCTCATGGGGATCGGTGGCACGCCGGAGGGTGTGATCTCGGCAGCGGTGATGAAGTGCATGGGCGGCGCGCTGCACGGTCGGCTGTGGCCGCGGAACGACGAGGAGCGCGCAGCGCTCGTCGCGGCCGGGTTCGACGTCGATCGCAAGCTCACCCACGACGACCTGGTGCGCGGCGAGGATGTGTTCGTCGCCGCGACGGGCGTGACCGGAGGTTTCCTGCTGGAGGGTGTGCGGCCACACGCGAAGGGGATCGAGACCGAGTCGATCGTGATGCGGTCGCGGTCGGGAACTGTCCGGCGCATCTCCGCATTCCACCCCGCGGACAAGATGAGACGGCTACGAGACGAAGGGACACGCTGAGATGGCAGCAGGGCAACTGAACGCGATCGCCAGATCGATCGTGGCGGACCACCGGGGCATCCTGGCGGCCGACGAATCGACCGGGACGATCAAGAAGCGGTTCGACGGGATCGGGGTCGAGTCCACCGCGGAGAGCCGTCGCGCCTACCGCCAGCTGCTGCTCGCGGCACCGGGGATCGAGGAGGCAATCGGCGGCGTCATCTTCTACGACGAGACGATCCGCCAGAGCGCTGACGATGGGACCCCGTTCGCCGAACTGCTCGCGGCGAAGGGAATCGTTCCAGGGATCAAGGTGGACACGGGCGCCAAGGAGATGGCGCTCCGGCCCGTTGAGCTGGTGACGGAGGGGCTCGATGGGCTTCGCGCTCGGCTCGTCGAGTACCACGCACTCGGCGCACGGTTCGCGAAGTGGCGCGCGGTGATCACGATCGGGGACGGGGTCCCGAGCCGGGGCTGCATCGACGCGAACGCACACGCGCTCGCGCGGTACGCGGCGCTCTGCCAGGAGCAGGGGCTCGTGCCGATCGTCGAACCCGAGGTGTTGATGGACGCGGATAACACGGTTGACCGGTGCTACGAGGTGACGTCGGAGACGCTTGCGTCCGTGTTCGATGAGCTCGATCGCGCGAACGTCGATCTCGAAGGGATCCTGCTGAAGCCGAACATGGTGATCTCCGGGAAGAAGTGCCCCACCCAGGCCTCGGCACAGCGGATCGCGGAACTGACGCTGGACTGCTTCATGCAGCACGTTCCGTCGGCGGTCCCCGGGATCGTGTTCCTCTCGGGCGGTCAGTCGGAGGTGGAGGCGACGGCAAATCTCCAGGCGATCAACGAGGTGGGGGGTCCGTGGCCGCTCTCGTTCTCGTACGGACGGGCGCTCCAGGGCTCTGCACTTGCGGCCTGGAGGGGGCAGGAAGCGAACGTTGGGGCGGCGCAGAGTGCGTTCATGCACCGCGCGCGGATGAACGTGCTCGCGAGCGGCGGCGCGTGGGACGCGACGCATGAGGGTGCCGTCGCAGCCTGAGGCGAGCGGACGCGACGGTACGGCGAAGGCCCCGCTCGGCGGGGCCTTCGTATTCCGGCGGAGAAGCGGGCGATGGGGTTCGAACCCACGACATCCAGCTTGGGAAGCTGACGCTCTACCAACTGAGCTACGCCCGCCGGACCGAGCGGATCGTACCGCCGTTAGCCTGAGGGCGTGCGTGTCGTTTCTCTCCTCGCCGCAGCCGCCGTCGCGGTGTTCGTCGCATCGATCGCGAGCGGTGCACACGCGACCGGTCGCGCCGATCCTTCCGTCTTCGCCGGACTCGGGACCTGGCTCGACGTCTACGACACCGATCTCTACCGCCCCGCGGACGCGCAGGCTGCGGCGCTCGCGGCGCGCGGGGTGCGCCTGGTGTGGATCGAAACCTCGAACGACCGCTCGACAGTGGACGTAGTCGCCTCTGCAGACCTTGGAGCGCTCGTCGATGCCCTCCATGCGCGCGGGATCCGTGTCGCAGCGTGGATGCTGCCGGGCCACACGAAGCACGTGCAGGATCTGCGTCGCGCCCGCGCGATGCTCTCGTTCCGGACGCCGACGGGGGGACGGTTCGACGCGGTTGCACTCGACATCGAGTCGTTGAGGGAGAAGAACGTCAAGCGCCGCACGGCGCGGCTGCTCGCGCTCCTGCGGACGCTCAGGCGTGAGGCGGGCGATGTGCCCGTCGGGGGAATCGTCTACCCGCACCGGATGCTCGAGCGTCACCCCACGTGGTGGCCGGGGTTCCCGTGGGCAGCCGTCGCGGCCGAGGTGGATGTGGTGGTGCCGATGCTCTACACCGGCCCCTCGTTCCCGGGCTACGAGACGACGTACGGGTACGTGGCGCGTTCGCTCCTCCGGTTGCGGGCGGACATCGGACCCGACAAGCCGGTGCACGTCGCTGGCGGGGTGGCGAACCTCATGTCGGCTGAGGACCTCGGCGCGTTCGTCGAGGCCGTCTCGGACACGATCGATCCGGTGGGCTGGAGCCTTTACGACCTCCGCACGACGACTCCCGCAGGCTGGGACGCGCTCGCGCGGTTCGGGGGCTAGCGCCTCAGGCGTCGCTCCACGCGGCGCGCAGCCGGTCACGGGTCGTCACAAGGTGCTCGGGGACAACCTTCACGTCCGCGAGGATCGGCATGAAGTTCGTGTCACCCGACCAGCGTGGGACGACGTGCTCGTGGAGGTGCGCTGCGATCGACCCGCCGGCGACCGAGCCGAGATTCCACCCGACGTTGAAACCCTCCGGCGCGTAGGCGCGCTCGAGCACAGCCACCGCCGCCGTGGTGAGGTCGTGGATCGCGAGAGCCTCGTCGCGCGTCAGCTCGTCGAGCCTGGCGATGTGCCGATAGGGGCAGATCATGAGATGGCCCGACGCGTACGGGTAGCGGTTGAGAACGACGAACGCGCCTTCCGCCCGATGGATGACGAGCGATCGCTCGCCGAGCAACTCCGCGCCCTCCGCGCAGAAGACGCACGACTCACCCTCGCCTGCGCGTGCGACGTATTCCAGCCGCCACGGCGCCCACAGCTGTCTGGTCATCTGGTGATTCTCGCACTATCCTCGCTGTCCGCCGATGGCGTTCCCGTTCGTCGCGAGTCCACATGTCACCGTGGCTGCCGCGCGGGCGATCGACTGCGTCGTCATCCACACCTCGGAGTTCCCGGAGCGGCTCGGCGCGGCCCGCGCGTGTGCGGCCTGGTTCGCCGACCCCGGCTCCGAGGTGAGCGCGCACTACTGCGTGGACGCGGACGAGGTGATCCAGTGCGTCCGTGAGGAGGACATCGCATGGCACGCGCGTGGCGGCAACCGCACCTCGATCGGTGTCGAGCTCGCAGGGCTTGCGGCGCAGGGCGCGCGAGCCTGGGGCGACGCGTACAGCGTGGCGGTTCTCGACCGGGCGGCTGCGCTCATCGCCGATGTGTGCGGTCGACACGGGGTCCCTGTGCGGCGCATCCGCGCCCCCGGACTCCGGCGCGGTCTACGCGGCATCGCGGGCCACGTGGACGTGAGCGAGGCTTTCGGGCGGAGCGACCACCTCGACCCGGGCACAGCCTTCCCGTGGATGCGGTTTCTCGCCGCGATTCGCGACATCTGAGCCCCGGGAGGACGTACGGCCCAAACGGCGAACTAGCGGCGTGCCGTCAGGACCGACCCGGGAGAGATCGTGAGAACCGAGGACGCAGGTTTCGTTGTCATCGCCGTGTTCCTGTTCGGCTGCGCGCTGGCAGCAAGTGCCGTGGTGCGCGCTGTCGCCGCACTCGTCGGCTAGCTGGACTAACCACACACCTTCGAGACGCCTGATCGCGTCCGAGCCTC
>CAYXAS010000056.1:4644-12488 GCA_964461665.1 uncultured Gaiellales bacterium | reverse complement strand
GCCCGACCACCCATCAGCCGCGTCTCACACGTCTGTGGTCAGTACACCTAGGCGGCCTCGGCCTCGTCGGCCGTCGGCGATTCGCCAGCCGCGGCGAGCGCGTCCTTGGCCTTCTGGACGATCGCGGTGAACGCGGTGGGGTCGACGACCGCGAGGTCCGCGAGGGACTTCCGGTCGAGCTCAATCCCTGCCTTCGCGAGACCGTTGATCAGCTGGTTGTAGGAGATCCCGTTCGCACGCGCCGCCGCGTTGATCCGGACGATCCAGAGCGAACGGAACGTCCGCTTCTTGTTCCGCCGGTCACGATAGGCGTAGGCGAGCGAGTGCTCGAGCTGCTCTTTCGCATACGTGTAATGGGTGCTCTTGCGGCCGAAGTACCCCGATGCCTGATCGAGGACCTTGCGCCGCTTCTTGCGCGCATGGATGGAACGCTTCACGCGTGGCATCTGTCACGACCTCCCAAGCAGCTTCTTCACGTTACGAACGTCGCTCGATGCGACCTCGAACACCTTCGCGAACGCGCGCTTACGCTTCGACGACTTCTTCCCGAGGTTGTGGCTCTGCATCGCGTGGCGCCGGAGCAGCTTCCCGCTCCCCGTCACCTTGAAGCGCTTCTTCGCGCCGCTCCCCGTCTTCACCTTCGGCATCTCTCTTTACCCCCGCGTTCTTCGTCGGGCCGAGCACCATCACCATGTTCCGGCCGTCGATCATGGGCTGCTGTTCCACCAACCCAAACTCGCGGACGTCCTCGGCGAGCCGCTCGAGAAGGGTGCGACCCCGCTCCGGATGCAGGTTCTCCCGGCCCCGGAACATGATCGTGACCTTCACCTTCGCCCGCTGGTGCAGGAAGCGGACAACATGGCCCTTTTTTGTCTCGTAGTCGTGTATGCCGATCTTCGGCCTGAGCTTGATCTCCTTCAGGTTGATCGTCGACTGGTGCTTCCGCGCCTGCTTGGCCCGTTGCTCCTGCTCGTACCGCCACTTGCCATAGTCCATCACCCGGGCTACGGGCGGATCTGCGCTTGCGGCCACCTCGACGAGGTCGAGGTTCTTGCCGCGGGCGTACTCGAGCGCTTCCTTGGTCGGTGTGATCCCGATCTGCGAACCGTCAGCGTCCACCAATCGAACCCGTGGGACGCGGATCTGTTCGTTGATCCTGTCCTGGTGGACGACGGGGCGCGTCCGGTCCTCGGGACGGCGCCTGGGTCTCAAAGGGCGATCACCAAGCCGGGTCGATCCTCCTGGTCGAGTGGAATACGTCCTGCGCGCAGCAGCGGCAGTCCCTCGGCCGATCCGGTGAATCCGACTCGGTTGAACCTCGCGCGACCGTTTGCCGGCGGGGTGAGGGGCGATGCCGCTCCTACTTGCAGACGGAGAGAGTAGCAGAGTGGCGCAGAAACGCCTACGCGGGCGTTGCCGCGCGCACCTCGGCGATGAGCCCGCCGAGCGTGAGCGTCTCCTGCCCCGCGCCGCGACGACGGATCGCCAGAGCTTCCTCGGACTCGCGGTCGCCCCAGACGACGACGAGCGGGGTCTTCTCCAGCTCCGCATCGCGGATCCGGCGCCCGAGCGTCTCCTCGCGCACATCCACTTCGACCCGGACACCCGCCTCGCGGAGCTTCGCTCCGAGCGCTTCGACCGCGGCTCGGTGGTCGACCGCGACCGGGAGAACCTTCACCTGAACGGGCGCGAGCCAGAGCGGCAGCGCACCCGCGAAGTGCTCGATCAGAATCCCGAGGAACCGCTCGAACGAGCCAAAGAGCGCTCGGTGGATGACGATCGGCGTGTGCTCGCGGTTGTCCGAGCCCATGTATGCGAGCCCGAACCGCGCGGGCATGAGCATGTCGTACTGCACGGTCCCGGTCTGCCACGACCTGCCGAGCACGTCGCTCATGAACAGGTCGATCTTCGGCCCGTAGAACGCCCCGCCGCCGGCGTCTTCCTCGAACGCCATCCCGTGCCGCTCGAGTGCGTCGCGGAGTGCGGCCTCGGCCCGATCCCACTGCGCGTCGTCCCCGAGCCGGTTCTCGGGCCTTGTCGAGAGCGTCGCGCGCGGCTCGATCTCGAACAGGCCATACAGATGGCGCGCATAGGCGATCGCAGCATCGATCTCGGCGGGCACCTGATCCTCGGTGCAGAAGATGTGCGCGTCGTCCTGGGTCACGAACCGCACCCGAGTGAGCCCGTGCAGCGCTCCTGCCAGCTCGTTGCGATGGAGGGGCGCCGCCTCCGCATAGCGGATCGGGAGGTCGCGGTAACTCCGCAGCCTGCTCCGGTAGAGCAGCATGTGACCGGGGCAGTTCATCGGCTTGATCCCGTAGGTCGGGTCGCTCTCGGTTGCGCCCGGGATCAGGAACATGTTCTCGCGGAACTTCTCCCAGTGACCGGAGGTCTCCCAGAGCGCCTTGTCGTAGATCAGCGGGGTCTTCACCTCGGAGTAGCCGCGCCGCGCGTTCTCGCGCCGCCGCACCTCCTCCAGTTGCCCGTAGACCGCCATCCCCTTCGGATGCCAGAAGGGTGAGCCGGGCGAGTGCTCGTCGAAGTGGAACAGGTCGAGCTGGGGACCGAGACGGCGATGGTCGCGCGCCCGCGCCTGCTCGAGCCGCTCGAGATGCTCGTCGAGCTCACGGCGCGTGAAGAACGCGGTGGCGTAGATCCGCGTGAGCTGCGCGTTCGCACTGTCGCCGCGCCAGTACGCGCCCGCCATCCCGGTGACCTTGACCGCGCCGATCGGGGCGCTCGTCTGGAGATGTGGGCCGCGACAGAGATCTGTGAACCCGCCTTGCGTGTACAGGCTGATCGCGCCCGCCGCGCTCGCGACGAGCTCGACTTTGTACGGCTGTCCCTCGCCCGCGAACCGATCGACGGCGTCCGCGGCGGAGATCTCCTCGCGCGACCAGACGCGGCCCTCGGCGAGGATCCGCTCGAGTTCCTGCTGGATCGCCTCGAGTTCCTCCTCGCGCAGCGGCTCGGCGAATTCGAAGTCGTAGTAGAAGCCGTCTGCGATCGGCGGCCCGATCGCCGTGCGCGCATCCGGGTGGAGCCGGAGGACGGCCTCGGCGAGGAGGTGCGCTGCTGAGTGACGCAGCACCCGAAGTGCGTCCGCGTCGGCGGTGTCGCGCGTGGTGAGGAAGCGGATCGTGGCCCCGTCCGAGAGCGGGAGTCGCAGGTCGCGCGGCTCGCCGCCGACGAGCGCGAGCACCGCCTGCTCGGCGAGCTTCGGGCCGATCGCACGAGCTGCGTCGAGTCCGGTCGCCCCGTCGGGCAGGGTGAGCGCTTTCCCATCGGGGAGTGTGACCTCCATGCGGCGGAGGATAGTCGCGGCCTACGCTGGCCCTGGAGGGTCGAGTTCGGGTCGGATCACGTAGACGGTGCCACGCGAGCCCTCGAGCCACGCGCGCTCGAACGCAACCCGCGGGTAGATGCGCCGAACCTCGGCCGCACTCGGTGCCGCGGGGTCGTACACGATCGGGTCGCCCTCGTCGGTCTCGCCCGCGAGAACGACGAGATGGCCGGCCGTGCCGTCCGCGAGCGGGAAGCCCGGGAGCGCGCCCGGTTCCACGGCGATCGAGGCGACGAGCGGCACACCCGCATCGAGAAACGGGCGTGCCTCCACGAGCGAGTCGAGACGATCGACGACAGCGTCGAAACCGAGCGAGGCAACGAACGCAACGTTCGCCGACCAGTTCCCGCAGCCGTACGCGGGATCGTGAACACCGTGCGCCACCTGCGGCACGGAGAGATCGTTGGGACCCCATGCGCCGAGCACCATCGCGACACACGCGGGGCTGCACCAGCCGGCGCCGCCACCTCCGAGCTCCAGGAACGAGTCGCGCCACGCCATCTGCGATAGCGGCTCCAGCGGAACCTCGACCCCGGAGCGACCACCGTGGGGCGGGACCGGCCCGGGTGGCCCGAGCGTCGTGCACGCGGCGAGCGCCGAGACCACTCCCCCTGCGACCCGGAGCCGGTAGGCGTCGAAGGACGCGACAGCGTGGAGGACATCGACCTCGACGTGCCCGTCCCGATCGGTCTGCCCGGGCAGCGATGACCACTGCGCGCCGATCCGACGACCGAGGACGTACCACCCGGTCTCACGGCCGTCGCGACGCGCCTGGACGGCAACCTCGCAGCTCTCGCGCAATTCCACCTTCCATGACGCGATCAGTTCGTCGAACGACTCCGTGATCCACGCGGTCGCCACACCGCCCGCCGTCCTCTCCCACCGGAGCCGCGTCACGCCCATCACGCGATCGTACGGTGGGAGCAGTCGTGCGCTCGGTGTCTACTCTGGCGCGCGTGCTGCCGTCGTCACCCCGCTCCCGTCGCCGGCTCCGTCGCCTCGTGATCGCCTCGCTCCTTGCGGTCGCGGCCATCGCGCTCGGGGTACTCGCGCCCGGCTCACCCGATCAGAAGCCAGAGACGTTCTACGGCGAGGCGACGGTACGGGCCGAGAGACGCGCGGACGTCACCGAGGCGGAGCGCACCGCGATCACGACGACGCTCCAGCGGTTCTTCGCCACGGGGCTCACACGGACCGACCTCGCTGCGGCCTGGGATCTCGCGGCACCGCCACTGCGCGCGGCCTCGACCCGGCCGGAATGGCTCGCGGGGGATGTGCCGTTCGTCGAGTACCACGCGGATCAGTTCGGGTCGGATGCATGGCAGGCGGTGGACGTCACCGACCGCGAGGTCGTGCTCGAGCTTCTCGTCCAGCCAGCTCCCGACTGGCTGCAGGGCCCCGCGACATTTGCGATCGATGTCCTCCGGGTAGGGACGGAGTGGCGGGTCGCGTCCGCCTACCCGCAGGTGCTGTTCTCCCGCGACGGGGAGTATCCGACGGTGTTCTCGGAGAAGGATCTACAGGCGTCGGGACCCGCGACACCGCGCCGGGTCGAGGCACGGCTTGGCACGGGATGGCTCCTCGTTCCGATCCTGCTGTTCACCGGGCTCCTGGTCGCGCTCGCGGCCGCGATCGTGCGCGAGCGCCGCCGCCGATAGAGCTGCGCGCTACGTGCGAACCCAGTACGGGTAGAGGTCGCGCGGGACGTGGAGCGACTCGGGCGCGTAGCCCGAGAGGTGGTACCCGGCGGGGATGTTGTCGCAGGTGATCCCCTTCCCGTGGATGAAGTGCGCCGGGACGGCCTTCGTGTACAGCCGATCGACCTCGGGCTGGTCTCGCTCGAGATCGAGGAACTTCCCTCGTAGGCAGTAACCGGCCCTCGGGGGAGGAGGTGGCGGCACCGGCGCCGATTCCGGCACCGTGAAACGTCGCACCTGCACGATGGTGTTCGACCCGTTCGTGCGGTACCAGATGATGACCGCGCTGCCGGCGGACCCGGCCGCGACCTGTGGGTCGAGCGCGAACTGACCGGTCGCAGAGAGACCCACTGCGGTGTCCCACGAGCCCGTGTAGCGAGATGCCTGCACGACCGTGTCGGTTCCGTCCGAGCGGTACCACGTCGCAACCACGTTTCCGTCCGATGCCACCGCGACCTGCGGGGCGTCCGCGTCCTGGCCCGCCGCCGAGAGCGACACGGGCGACCCCCACGAGCCGCCGTACCGGGCCGCCTGAATGATCCGATGGGTCCCGTTCGACCGGGCCCAGACCGCGTACGCGTTCCCTGAACCGTCGAGCGCGACCTGGACGTCCTGCGCGTCCTGTCCGGTCGCGGAGAGGTCGTCCGTGGATCCCCACGAGCCCGAGTAACGCTTCGCCTGCACGATCGTGTTGGTTCCGTTCGAGCGATACCAGACCGCCATCGCGACCCCGCCCGCCGTGCTCGTGAGCTGCGGGTCGTAGGCGTGCTGCGCGCTGTCGGAGAGATCCGAGGCTGCGCTCCACGATGACGTGTACCGGGCGGTCTGCACCACCTGCTTCGTGCCGTTCGAGCGCTCCCAGACGACGATCGCGTTCCCGGATCCGTCGAGCGCGACCTGCGGGTCCTCCGCGTGCTGCGCGGTATTCGAGAGGTCGCTGGCGGAGCCCCAGGTGGCGCCTGCGTCCGCGGACCGCTTCGCCTGGATCGTCGTCTTCGCGGTGGTGTCGTCGACGCGCTTCCAGAGCGCAAAAGCGACCCCGCCGACGAGACCGATCTGCGGGATCGTCGCGTTCTGCCCTGTCGCGGAGAGATCGGCTGGCGCGCTCCAGGTCGAACCGCTGTTGGACGAGTGGGACTCCTGGATGATCGTGTTCGTTCCGTTCGACCGGTGCCAGACGACGATCGCGTTCCCGGAAGCGTTGAGCGCGACCTGCGGGGCAACAGCGCTGCGAGTCGTTGCGGAGAGATCGGTGACAGCACTCCACGTCACGCCACCGTCCGTCGAGCGTGCAACCTGGACGATCGTGTTGGAGCCGTTCGAGCGTGTCCAGACGGCGATCGTCGTGCCGGCCGCGTTGGCCGCGACCTGCTGTGAGGTGGCGTTCTGCCCGGTCGCCGAGAGGTCGGTAGTCGTTCCCCAGTCGGCGCGCGCGACGGCAGCTGCGACGAGGGCGACGGCGACCGCGGCGATGAGCGGAACGCGGCGGCGCACGCTTCCCGGTTCGCCGCACTCGGCCGCGCCCCTGCGACGTAGAGTGACACCATGGTTGAACACCACGTCACCGTCTGGTCGGACTACCTCTGACCGTACTGCCGCATCGGCCAGCGGGTGGCCGAGCGGCTGGAGCGCCGGTTCGGCGCCCGGATCGAGTGGCGACCGTATGACCTCCACCCGGAGTACCCGCCGGAGGGGATCCCGCGCTCCGTCCTGATCGAGAAGTACGGCCCGGAGCATCAGGACAGGCTGCGCGTCCGGTTCGCCGAGGACGGCTTCGTCTACAACCCTCCCCCCGAATGGGTCCCGAACACGCGAACGGCGCTCCGGCTCACCGAGCTCGCGCGCACGCAGGGCAAGCACGAGGAGACGCACGACCGTCTGATGAAGGCGTACTGGGAAGACGCGCTCGACATCGGTGACCGCGCGACGCTCCAGAACCTCGCGAACGAACTGGGGCTCGAGGACGTGGCTGGGGTGCTGGACGGCAACCTCCATACCGACGAGGTGGCGCGCCAGACGAGCCGCGCGCACGCGCTCGGGATCAACGGAATCCCTGCGTTTGTGCTGGACGGCCGCGCACTCGTGATGGGTGCGCACCCGGACGAGGTGTTCGAGCGGGCCTTCGCCTCGCTCGAGGCGACACCACCCGCACCGTAGCCTCGCGTTCGACTTCCGCACCTGAGTGCGATACGTTCGGCCGCCGCCCCCAGGAGTGTGCAGCCGTGAACCCGTATCCGAACCTCTTCAGCCCGCTCGAGATCGGCCCGATCACGGTCCGGAACCGGATCATGCAGACCGCGCACGTCAAGCTCTTCGCGCAGGACGGGATCGACACCGAGCGCAACGTCGCTTACCAGGTCGAGCGCGCACGCGGCGGCGCAGGGCTCCTGATTACGGGGAATCGACTCGTCCATCCCACCTCGACCACCGGGTTCCCCCGCGCCGCCTTTGCGTATCTGAAGGGCGCGCTCGAGATCGACCGGCGGATGACCGCGGGTGTCCACGAGCACGGCGCGAAGATCTTCACCCAGCTGAACCACTTCGGGCTGAACGCGGCGAGTGATGTGGCGGACGATCTCCGCGTCCTGTGGGGACCGTCCGCGGTGAAGTCACCCGCCTACGGCGAGACGCCAAAGGTGATGGAGCACGAGGACATCGCGGAGGTGGTGGAGTGGTGGGCGCGCTCGGCGGAGCTGTCGCGCGATGCGGGGTTTGACGGGACGGAGGTGCACATCTCGCACTCGTACCTCCTCCACCAGTTCCTCTCCCCGCTGTACAACAAGCGCACCGACGAGTACGGCGGG
>CAYXAS010000056.1:0-4634 GCA_964461665.1 uncultured Gaiellales bacterium | reverse complement strand
CTGCTCGCGGCGAAGACGCGACCGGGGAAGTACGGCGGGAGCCTCGAGAACCGGCTGCGGTTCTCGCGCGAAGTGATCGACGCGGTGCGGGCTCGCACCGGCGACGACTGGGCGGTCGGCGTGCGGATCTCGCTCTCCGACGTCATCCCCGGTGCGCTCGATCTCGACGACGCGATCGCCGTCACGCGCCTGCTCGAGGCGGACGGGAGGATCGACTACGTCAACGTCTCCGCGGCCGGGTACCACAACATCTGGCACGCGATCCAGCCGTCGGACGAGCCGGACGGGTATCTCGTCGAGATGGCCGCTGCGGTGAAGGCGGCGACCTCGCTCCCGGTCTTCACCGTTGGTGGGATCAAGGATCCCGAGCTCGCGGAGGAGATTCTCGCGGCGGGCAAGGCGGACATGGTCGCGATGACGCGTGGCCAGATCGCCGACCCGGAGCTTGCGAACAAGGCGCGCGAGGGGCGTGCGGACGAGATCACCCGGTGCATCCGTGGCAACCAGGGCTGTATCGCGCGGGTCTTCAAGGGGCAGCCGATCAGTTGCACCGTCAACCCGGCGGCCGGTCGTGAGGGCCGTTTCGGGGTCGGGACGCTGAAGCCGGCTGCGACACCGGGGCACTGGGTGGTGGTCGGTGCTGGCCCGGCAGGGATGCGTGCGGCGGGGACGCTTGCCCTGCGCGGGCACCGCGTGACGCTCCTTGAGCGGGACGATCAGGTCGGCGGGCAGGTGCGGCTGATCGTCGCGAGCCCCGGTCGAGCGCCGTTCGGCAGCCTCGCGGAGGATCTCGAACGGCGTCTCGGGCGGGCGGGCGTCACGCTCCGGACCGGGGTCGAGGCGACCGCGGAGAGCGTGCTCGCGCTCGAGCCGGACGGGGTGATCGTCGCGACGGGCGCGCTCCCGTCACGCAGCGGCTTCTCGAGCGTCAACCCACTCGCCCCCGGGTTGGCGGGGGCCGATCGCGCCAACGTCTGCACCACGTGGGAGATCATCTCCGGGGCCGTCAAGCCCACAGGGCGGGTGGTGCTCCTCGATGACGACGGGACGCGCCACGCAGCCTCCGCGGCGGAGATGTTGCTCGACGGCGGCGCCCAGCTGGAGCTCGTGACGCGCTTCAACGCGCTCCTCCCCTCCACCGCCGTCCATCTCGACATCGCGATCCTCTACAACCGGCTGTTCACGAAGGGGTTGGTCTACCGCCTGAACAGCTGGGCGAGCGGGTTCGACGGCGAGACGCTCGGGCTGTTCAACATGTACACGGGAGCGCCCGACACGATCACGGGGGTGGATCAACTCGTGCTCGCGTGTGGCTCGACCGCGAACGACGGGCTCTACTTCGCGCTGAAGGGACGGGTCGGGTCGCTCCACCGGATCGGTGACTGTCTCGCGCCGCGGAAGCTCGACCATGCGGTGTACGAGGGGGAGCTCGCGGGCCGGGAGCTGTTCGACGCGAACGAGCGGTACATCTACGAGGGCGAGCTCGAGGCCGTCCCGGAGGGCGCCTGCTGAGACCGTCGATCGCGGGGGAAAATGGGCGCTACTGGGTTCGAACCAGTGACCCCCAGCTTGTCGAGCTGGTGCTCTCCCAACTGAGCTAAGCGCCCCGAGGCCCGCATGATAGCCGGATCCGCGGCGCGGGCCGACCCCTGCTCAGTCGATGAGCGGATTGCGAGCCGCAAGACGCGGGAAGCGCGAGAAGTCCCGGTCTGCCGTCCACAGTTCGCTCACCCCGTGCTCGACGCAGAGGGCTGCGATCCGCGCGTCGTGCATCGCAGGCCCGCGGATCGCTCCGGCCAGCACGAGCCGCGCAAGATGCGCCCAGTGGTCGATCCGCTCACCGAGGAGCACGAGCGTCGGCGACTCGAGCCATGCCGTCACCTGCGCGATCGCGGTTTCGACGGGCGTGGGCGGGTCGAAGATCCGCGCGTGCGTGATGACGGCCAGGAACTCGTGGACACACGGCCAGGGGATTGCCCACTGATGGCCGCCTTCAGCGAGGCCGGATATCACTCGCGACGCGCGCCCGTGGAACTCCGCCTCACCCCTGTGCGCCTGCACCAGGATGTTCGTGTCGACCGCAATCACCCGCCGCGGCCCTCGTTGGCGGCAGCGCGGATGCGCTCCCAATCGCCGTCGCGGAACTCGGGCTGCAGGCCGTTGCCCGTGAAGCTCGCATCACGCAGCCGGAACGGCCGCGAGCCGTTCGGACGCTCGATCACGACACGGAGCCCCATCTCGACGAGCCCCCGCAGCGTCGTGCCCCGCCGTGCCGCCACCTCTTTCGCCTCGGCAACAAGGGCATCCGGCAGCTCGACCGTCGTCTTCATCCCCTCACGGTACCGTGAACCGTAAAGACAGTCAACATGGCCCGTAAAGACGGGTCTTGGCCGGACAGTTGAGCGCTGTTGCGACTACAGCTTCTCGAGCGGGGCGTAGTCGAGCATCAGGCGACGCTCGGATCCGTCCGCGGCGAACCGCACCGTCACGACCCCGCCCGCCTCGATCCGGGTGACGACCCCCTCACCGAGCGAGCCGTGGCGGACGGAGTCGCCGGTTGCGAGCACGGGGGCGTCGCCGCGCGGTGTAGGCGCGGGCCGCAGCACCTCCCGCGACGACGAGACAGAACCCGACCACGATGTCGGGGGTGGCAACCGCTGCCACTCGACCGTGTCGGGGAGCTCGCCGAGGAACCGTGAGGGCGCATTCTGCGCATGCCGCCCGTAGAGCGTGCGGGCGGAGGCGTGCAGGAGCGTCAGCCGTTCCATCGCTCGGGTCATCCCGACGTAACAGAGCCGCCGCTCCTCTTCGATCTCGTTCTCCTCGATCGAGCGGGCGTGCGGGAAGATCCCGTCCTCCATCCCGATCAGGAACACCCCGCGGTACTCGAGCCCCTTCGCGTTGTGGATCGTCATCAGCGTCACCTGCGACTGCTCCTCCGCGAGCGAGTCCTGGGCGGACTGGAGCTGCACGCCCTCGAGGAACCGGGCGAGCGTCGGCTCCTCCCCCGCCTCCCGGAACTCACGCGCGTCCCCGACGAGCTCCTCGAGGTTCTGGATCCGCCCCCGCGCCTCAAACGTCCCGTCCGCCTCGAGCGTCTCGATCATGCCCGAGCGTTCGAGCACCGCCTCCATCAACTCGTCCACCTCGAGCTCCTGCGCGGACGCCATCAACGACAGCATCACCTCGCGGAACGAGCGCGTCGCGCGGGCCGCAGCCTTCGCAACCCCCGCCCCCTCCGGGTCGGCGAGCGCCTCCCACAACGTGATCCCGAGCGCACCCGCGTGCGCCGCCAGCCGATCGACCGACGTGTCGCCGATCCCGCGCCGGGGCCGATTCACGATCCGCCGGAGCGCCATCTCGTCGTCCGGGTTCGAGAGCACCGCGAGATACGCGACCGCATCCCTGATCTCCGCCCGCTCGTAGAACCGCGGCCCGCCGATCACCTGGTAGGGGATCTGCTGGTCGCCGAGAACCTTCTCCAGCACACGCGACTGCGCGTTCGTCCGATAGAAGACCGCAATCTCACGCGCGGACCAGCCGTCCGCGACACGTCGGGCGATCTCGGCCGCGACGAACCGCGCCTCAACGTGCTCGTCCGCGACCTCGACCGCCTCGACCGGGTCGCCCTCGCCGAGCTCCGACCACAGCGTCTTCGGCTTGCGGTCTGAGTTGTGCGCGATCACCGCGTTCGCGGCGGAGAGGATCGCGTTCGTCGAGCGGTAGTTCTGCTCCAACGCGATCGACCGCGTCCCGCCGAAATCTCGTTCGAACTCGAGGATGTTGCGGATGTCTGCACCGCGGAAGGCGTAGACGCTCTGGTCGGGGTCGCCGACGGCGAACACGTTGCGGTGCTTCTCGCCGAGCAGTTGGAGCAGCCGATACTGCGCGTGGTTCGTGTCCTGGTACTCGTCCACGAGGACATGTCGGAACGACCGCTGCCAGCGCTCGCGCGCCTCCGGGAACCGCTCGAGCACCTCGACGGTGAGCATCAACATGTCGTCGAAGTCCACCGCGTTGAAGGTATGCAGCCGCTGCTGATAGAGCGTGTAGACGTCGGACACGGTCTGGTCCCAGAAATCCGCGACCCGCTCCGCATACGCGGTCGGGCCGACGAGCGTGTTCTTTGCGGTCGAGATCTGCGCGTGGATCCCGCGGGGCGTGAACCGCTTCGGATCCTTCCCGAGCTCTTCCAGGCAGGCACGCACCACCCGCAACTGGTCGTCGTCGTCGTAGATCGAGAATGTGGAGCGGAACCCGAGGCGGGGTGCCTCCGCGCGCAGGATCCGCCCGCACGCGGAGTGGAACGTGAGGATCCAGATCCCGCGGGCGCCACCGCCGAGCATTCCCTCGAGCCGCTCGCGCATCTCCCCCGCAGCTTTGTTCGTGAACGTGATCGCGAGGATCTCGTTCGGTTTGATCCCGTGCGCGTGGATCAGGTGCGCAACCCGGTGGGTCAGCACGCGCGTCTTCCCCGATCCCGCACCCGCGATCACGAGCAGTGGGCCGTCCAGATGCAGGACGGCCTCGCGCTGGGCCGGGTTCAGCGTCTCGAGCAGCTCCTCGTGGCTCGCGACGCCCATCAACCGATGCTAGATGACGCCCCTGCGGCCGCCCGATCGAGGCGCACTAGC
>CAYXAS010000055.1:10812-13082 GCA_964461665.1 uncultured Gaiellales bacterium | reverse complement strand
GGTATGGGACGGGGGCGGCGGCGGGGCTCACGACCGCGGATCTGCCGACACACGCGACGTGGGAGGAGTGGTTCCCGGCCGACTGGGTGTCGGAGATGCGGGAGCAGATCCGCCTGTGGTTCTACGCCCAGTTGTTCATGTCGGTCGTCCTCGTCGGGCGTGCGCCGTACACGCGGGTGCTTGGGTACGAGAAGATGCTCGATGAGGGGGGCCGTGAGATGCACGGCTCCTGGGGGAACATGATCGATGCGCCCGACGCGTTTGCGCGCATGGGCGCCGACGTGATGCGCTGGCAGTACTGCTCGCAGCCGCCCGACCGCAACCTCCTGTTCGGGTTCGGGCCCGCGCACGAGATTCAGCGGCGGCTGCTGACGCTCTGGAACTCCGTCGGCTTCCTCGTGCAGTACGCGAACGTCGAGGGGTTCGAGCCACGGTACGAGGATCTCGAGCATGGCCCCGACGCGGAACTCGCGCCCCTCGACCGTTGGCTCGTCGAGCGCACCGCGGCGCTCGTGCGCGATGCGTCCTCGGGCTACGAGCGCTGGCTCACCGTCGAGGTGGCACGCGCCTTCGAGGCCTGGGTGGACGACGTCTCGAACTGGTACATCCGCCGATCCCGGCGGCGCTTCTGGGAAGGAGACGCCGTCGCGCTCCGCGTCCTCTGGCACGCGCTCGTCCAGGGGCTCCGGACGGTCGCGCCGCTGATGCCGTTCCTGACCGAGCATCTCTGGCAGACGCTCGTGCGCGAAGCGTGCCCCGAGGCGCCTGCGAGCATCCATCTCGCGGGGTGGCCGGTCGAGCGCGAGCCCGACCACGCGCTGCTCGCGGAGATCGCCGAGCTCCGCCGCGTCGTCGAGCTCGGACGCCAGGCCCGCTCCGGCTCGGGCGTGAAGCTTCGCCAGCCGCTACGACGACTCGTCATTGAGGGCGCCGCCTCGATCACCGGGCATCTGGACGAGATCCGCGACGAGTTGCGCGTGCTCGAGGTCGAGCAGGGCCGGGTCGAGGCACGGCTCGTCGTGAAGCCGAACCTTCCCGTGCTCGGACCGAAGCTCGGTGCCGATCTCCGCCGGGTGCGAGAGGCGCTGCAGACGGGCGACTTCGAGGATCTCGGGGACGGGCGCTTTCGGGCCGCGGGTCACGATCTCTCGCCCGATGAGGTGCTCGTCGAGCGCGCGGGTCTCGAGGGCTGGGCGGTCGCGTCTGCCGACGGGCTCACGGTCGCGCTCGACTCACGACTTGATCGCGAGCTGGAGCAGCTCGGGCGCGTCTACGAGACGATCCACGCGGTGAACACGCTCCGCAAGGAGTCGGGGCTCGCGCTCAGCGACCGGATCGCCCTGTCGCTCCCTGCGGCCGACGTCGACCTCCTCGAGCACGCCGACTGGATCGCCCGCGAGACCCTCGCGACGTCGATCGATGCGGCCTCGGTGGACGATCGGCCGCGGCTCGAGCGCGCGTAGGCGCGGGCTACTCGCTGAGAGCGAGCTCGCGACGCAGTTCGACGGGGAGCCGGAAGGTGACGTCCTCATCGACCATCCGGAACGGCTCGATCCGCTCGACGCCGCGCGCACGGAACCAGTCGCACAGCCGATCGACGAGCCGTTCGGGGGCGGACGCGCCGGAGGTCACACCGACGGTGCTCACACCGTCGAGCCACGCCTCGTCGATCTCGGCCTCGTCGTCGATCAGGTGCGCGGGCACGCCACCGGCACGCGCGACATCGACGAGCCGGTTCGAGTTCGACGAGTTGCGAGACCCGATCACGAGCAGGAGGTCGATCTCGGGGAGCATGTCCTTCACGGCCCACTGCCGGTTCGAGGTCGCGTAACAGATGTCTTCCTTCTTCGGGCCCCTGATCGCCGGGAAGCGTCGCCGCAGCGTCGTGATGATCTCGGCCGTCTCATCGACGGACAGAGTCGTCTGTGTCACGTAGGCGACCGGCGTGTCGGGCGCGAGATCGAGTGCCTCTGCCTCGGCGACGTCCTGCACGAGCACCGTCGCCTCGGGTGCCTCGCCCATCGTCCCGACGACCTCCTCGTGCCCTGCATGCCCGATGAGGACGACCGTGTACCCCATGGTGGCGTAGCGCCTCGCCTGCACGTGCACCTTCGTGACGAGCGGACACGTGGCGTCGATCACCTTGTGGCCGAGGAGCGCCGACCCCGCGTGTACCGACGGCGCGACGCCGTGGGCGGAGTAGACGACGGTCGCACCGTGCGGAACCTGCGACTCCTCCTCGACGAACACCGCCCCGCGCGACTCGAGGT
>CAYXAS010000055.1:0-10802 GCA_964461665.1 uncultured Gaiellales bacterium | reverse complement strand
ATGGATGTTGTGGACGATCTGCTTGCGGACGTACACGGGCGCGCCGTAATGCGCGAGCGCCTTCTCGACGGTTTCGACAGCGCGCTCGACTCCCGCGCAGTACCCGCGGGGGGAGGCGAGGAGAACGCGTTCGACCACTCCCATAGGGTATCCGCGGCTAGCGCGCGGTCTCGGCGAGCACGATCCCGCAGAGGACGATGAGCCCGCCGACGAACTGCACGGCGAGCAGCGACTCGCCGAGCCACACCCACGCGACGATCGAAGCGAGCACCGGTTCGGAGGTCGCGACGATCCCGACCCCGGTCGCGGAGAGGTAGCGGAGCGCACCGATCGAGAGCAGGAACGGCGCGACCGTCCCGAGCAGGACCGTGTACACCGCGAGCCCCCACACGGGGACGACGCCGAGCGCACCCGGGAGATCGGTCTCGACGGTGAGCGCCTCGAACGGGAATCCCCACCAAGGCTGGATGATCACCCAGGTGAGCGACGCGAAGGCGAGCCCGAGGCAGGTGACAGCGACCGCGTCACGGTTCACGAGGAGCCGCTCACCCTGCAGGTAGAAGAGCGCGAGCGACACCGCTGCGCCGCAGGCGGCGAGGACCCCGACGGTGTCGAGCGTGGCGCCCGCCCAGACACGCGAGACGAGCGCGAGCCCCCCGAGCACGAGCGCGAGTGCCGGCCAGATCCTTGCTCGCACCGGCTGTCGCCAGACCAGCTGCACCCACAGCGCGATCAGGACGACGCCGCTGAACTCGAAGATGAGCGCGACCCCGATCGGAAGCCGCTCGATTGCGACGAAGTAGAGCCACTGGATGCAGAGAAAGCCGAGGACGCCATAGATCGCGTAGCGCACGATGTCCTTCCGGTCGAGCCGGAGCGCGCCCGGGCGGCGGAGGAGCAGCCACACGGCAAGGCACGCAAACGCGGCGGTCGAACGCAGCTCCGTCCAGCGGAGTGTCCCGAGGTCGCTCGCCTGCAGCGCGAGCTTCGACACTGACGCGTTGACCGCGAACAGGGTCGCCGCGAGCAGCACCATGACCGTGCCGAGCCGCCGGTGATTCGTGCGCGGGCCGTCGGCGGGATGGGGGAGCGAGAGCTCGGCCATCGAGCGAGGCTAGCGGCCGCGCCACGCGCGTCGTCGCACCTGCTCGCAATCAATGGTGAAAATATCGATAATCGATGATCTATGAAGGTCGCGCTGTTCGTGACGTGTCTCGTCGACACGGTCTCGCCGTCGGTCGGTCGTGCGACGGTGACGGTGCTCGAGCGTCTCGGCGTCGAGGTGGCGTTCCCGGCCGCGCAGACCTGCTGCGGACAGATGCACGCCAACGCCGGTCACGAGCGGGAGGCACGGGTGCTCGCTCGCCGGTTTGTCGAGTGCTTCGACGGGTTCGAGACGATCGTCACGCCCTCCGCGTCATGCGCGGCGCACGTCCGCTCCCACCTCGGTGAGCTCGCGGGAGACGATCGCGGCGTTGCGGGCCGCGTTCTCGAGCTCTCGCAGTTCGTCGTGGATCGCCTCGGGGTGACCGAGATGGGTGCGAGGTTCGAGGGAACGGTCGCGTACCACCCGTCGTGTCACTCGCTTCGCGCGCTCGGTGTCGGGGACGCACCGCACCGTCTCCTGCGGGCGATCGAGGGGCTCGAGCTCGTGTCGCTCGCCGACGCAGAGGAGTGCTGCGGGTTCGGCGGGACATTCTCGGTGACGAGTCCGGAGGTGTCGTCGGCGATGCTCGCGGACAAGATCGCTGCGATCGAGGCGAGCGGCGCAGCGGCGGTGTGTGCGTGCGATGCCTCCTGTCTCCTGCACATCCGCGGTGGTCTCGAGCGGCGCGGCTCAGCCGTGCGCGCACTTCACCTCGCGGAGGTGCTCGCGGGATGACGGTCTCGTTCGACGAGGCCGCGCGGGAGGGGCTCGCTGATGAGCGTATGCGCGCGGCGCTTCTCCACGCGACCGACACGATCCGTTCCCGGCGCGAGGCGCGGGTGGGAGAGGTCCCAGGGTGGGAGGCGCTCCGGGACGCAGGTGCAGAGGCACGCGACCGCGCGCTCCACCGGCTCGACGAGGTGCTCGAGTTGCTCGAGGAGCGTGTGACCCGCGCCGGTGGCGTCGTGCACTGGGCCGGTGATCGCGCGGAGGCGAACGCGACGGTCGTCGGGCTCGTCGCGGCGACGGGTGCTCGCGAGGTGGTGAAGGTGAAGTCGCTGCTCACCGACGAGCTCGGCCTGAATGGCGCGCTTTCGGAGGCGGGGATCACCCCCCTAGAAACGGACCTCGCGGAGCTGATCATCCAGCTCGCGGGCGATCGGGGATCGCACCCGCTCGTGCCAGCGCTGCACCGGGATCGCAGGGAGATCGGTGATCTTTTCCGAGGGTGGGGGCTCGGCGGGCCCGATCTCCCTGACGAACCGGCTGCGCTCGCCGCGGCAGCAAGGGTTCATCTCCGTGAGGCGTTTCTGCGGGCGGAGGTCGCGATCTCGGGTGCGAACTTCGCGGTTGCCGAGACCGGCACGATCTGCGTCGTCGAGTCCGAGGGGAACGGACGGATATGCACGACGCTGCCGCGGACGCTGGTGACGGTGATGGGGATCGAGAAAGTCGTGGAGCGGTTCGCCGACCTCGGACCACTCCTCCAACTCCTCGCACGCTCTGCGACGGGCGAGCGGATGAACCCGTACACCTCACTCTGGACAGGCGTGAGGCCCGGCGACGGGCCGGAGGCGTTCCACCTCGTGATCGTGGACGCGGGCCGGTCAGCCGCGCTCGCCGACCCGGTCGCGCGCCCCGTCCTGCGCTGTATCCGCTGCGCCGCCTGCGTCAACGTGTGTCCTGTCTACCGCCGTGCCGGTGGGCACGCGTACCGCACGGTGTACGCAGGCCCGATCGGCGCGATCCTCCAGCCGTGGCTCGACGGGCCGGGTGGGGCGTCGGCGCACTTGCCGTTCGCCTCCACTCTGTGCGGAGCCTGCGCCGATGTCTGCCCCGTGCGGATCGACATCCCGCGTCTGCTCGTCCACGGGCGTGCTCGAGCCGTGGAATCGGACGGAGGCGGCAGCACGGGGCGCGCGCTCCGCATCCTCGGGCACGTGCTTGCGTCGGAGCGCGCGCTTGGCCACGCGCAGCGGTTCGGCCGACTGCTCCAGCGTCCGCTCGTGAGAGGGGAGCGATTCCGCCGGTTCCCCGGCCCGCTCGCCGGCTGGGGCCGGTCACGCGAGCTCCCGGGTGTCGCACGCGAGACGTTCCGCGAATGGTGGGCGAAGCGGTGAGCGACGCTCGTGAGGTGGTGCTCGCCCGTGTCCGCGCGGCGCTGATCGACCGTCCCGCGTCGGTCGCCGCGAACCGCGAGGCGGCCATCCCGCCGTCCTCCGTCGCGCGTGAGGCGATCGTCAACCGGTTCGTCGAGACGGTGCAGGACTACGGAGCAACCGTCGTCGAGGCCGCGGACGTCCGGGGCACGCTCGACGGTGTGCTCGCCGACCGCGATATCCGGCGCATCGGGGTGGCCGTCGATCTCGAGCCGACGCTGCGCCCGACCAGCGTCGAGGTCATCGCGGACACAGGGCTGTCGCCGCGCGAGCTTGACGTGCTCGACGGGGTCGTGACGACCTGTGCGGTCGCGTGCGCTGACACGGGGACGATCGCCTTCGATGGCGGCTCCGGTCAGGGGCGTCGCGCACTCACGCTCGTGCCCGACCTCCACGTCTGCGTCCTCGCCCGATCGCAGATTCTGGACACCTTCGAGGAGCTGCTCGCGCAGGTAGCGCCGGCCGCTCGTGAGGGGCGACCGATCGTGCTCGTCTCCGGCCCGTCCGCGACGAGCGACATCGAACTCGACCGCGTCGAAGGGGTGCACGGCCCCCGCTCGCTCGTGATCATCCTCACCGACGGCTGAAGTTCGTCGCCGCCCCGTGTGGTCTGGCCTCTACGCTTCGCGGGTCACGGGACGTAGCGCAGCCTGGTAGCGCGCCCGCTTTGGGAGCGGGAGGCCGCGAGTTCGAATCTCGCCGTCCCGACTGAACGGCGCCACCGAAGCGGGTGGAGGGAATCGAACCCTCATAGCCAGCTTGGAAGGCTGGAGCTCTACCGTTGAGCTACACCCGCGCTCGCGTCGCAGGGTAGCGGCCCCGTTCCCGGCTCCCATCCGCCGTCTGCGGGGGTAGGCTCGTCCTCAATGCGCCGCGCAGTCACCGTGGTCGCTGTGCTGCTCGGCGGCGCCGCGCTCGCGGCCGGTGCGACGGGGGCCGGGGACGGCTTCACCTTCGGTGTCGCGGCGGGCGAGATGACCTCGGACTCGGCGATCCTCTGGACCCGCGCCCCGCAGGCCGGTCGCGTGACGGTCCGTGTCGAGTGTCGCGGCAAGGGCGCCGCTGTGAGCCTCGTCGGTGCAGGCAACGCGTCGGCGGGCAACGACCTCACGCTCAGCGTCCCCGTGAAGGGACTCCCTGCGGGAGCCGCGTGCACCTACCGGTTCGCGCAGGCAGGCGTCATCAGTCCTCAGGGCCGCTTCAAGACCGCGCCCGCCCCCGATGCGAACGTCCCGGTCCGGTTCGCGCTCACCGGCGATGCGGATGCGACCCCGGACGTGACCGGCAAGCCCGCGTTCAACGGCTTCCAGACGTACGGGAGGATGGCTGTCGCGCGGAACGACTTCAACATCAACATGGGCGACACGATCTACTCGGACAGCGAGGTCGCGGACGCGCCGATCGCACGCACGGTGACCGAGAAGCACGAGAAGTACCGGCTCGGGCTCGCGCTCGCGCCGCTCCGCGATCTGCGGGCAGCGACCGGTCTGTACAGCCACTGGGACGACCATGAGTTCATCAACGACTTCTCGGTTGCGGAGCACGGCAAGGCGATCCACCTCGCGGGTGTCAAGGCGTTTCGCGACTACGCGCCCGTCCGCTGGAGCGCCGCCTCCGGCCTCTACCGCACGATCCGTTGGGGAAAGCACCTTGAGCTCTTCTTCCTCGACCAGCGCTCATTCCGCTCGGCGAAGGTCGCGGAGGTCTGCAAGGGCGATCTCGCCCCGACCGCGCCCGCTGCGGTGCGCGCCGCGTTCGCGGCGCTCGCGCCCTCGCTGGCGAATCCGGTCGCGCCCGGCTGTCTCGAGGCGATCGGGGATACGGGCCGGACGATGCTCGGGCGCGCGCAGTACCGCGCGTTCGTGGCCGCGATCCGTGCGTCGGACGCGACGTGGAAGGTCGTGCTGAACGAGGTGCCGATGATGCAGCTCTACGCGCTTCCGTACGACCGCTGGGAGGGGTACGGGGCCGAGCGCGCGAAGCTTCTCGGCGATCTCGGCGGCATCGCAAACGTCGTGTTCCTCACGACCGACACCCACGCGCACATGATCGGTGAGATTCGCACCTCAACCCTTGAGGCCGAGGGTCCGGTCTCGACTGGGATCTGGGAGGTGATCACCGGGCCGGTCGCGACGAACACGTACGCGAAGGAGATCGACACGGTGCTCGGCGCGGGTGGAACGGGCGACTTCGTGACCTCGCTCTTCTTCAAGCCGCAGCCGCCGTCGGGGATCGGGCTGCGCTGCGCTGCCACCGACGTGTACGGGTTCTCGCAGGTCACGGTGACGGCGAAGCAGTTGACCGTCGCACCACGCGACGCGGCGGGCACGCACGTGCGCGAGAAGACGGGCGCGGTCTGCCAGCCGCTCGTCCTGCGCGCGGCCTGACGCATGCTGCGCGCCACCTACGGTCGGCTGCTCGCGCAGCCGCACGCGCCCTCGCTCCTCGCGTGGCCGGTGCTCGCGCGCATGCCACTCGGGATGACCGCGTTCGGGCTCGTCCTGCTCATCCGGGCGGAGGGGGGCGGGTACGGCGCCGCCGGCGGGGTTGCAGCCGCGTTCGGGGTGGCGATCTCGATCGGGTCGCCGATCTCGAGTCGGATGGTCGATCGGCGCGGAGCGCACGGTGTCCTCGTGGCTCGATCGATCGTGTTCCCGGGGCTGCTCGGGGTGATCGTCGCGCTCTCGCTCGTCGACGCGCCGATCGTTGCGATCGGCGCTGCCGCGACGCTTGTGGGGGTCGCGATCCCGCCGATCGCGCCGACGGTCCGGAGTGTGTGGCCACGCATCGTCGCCGACGACCTACGCGGCGTCGCGTACGCGGTCGAGGCAACCGTGCAGGAGTTGGTCTGGGTCGTCGGCCCGCTGCTGGCAGCGGCGCTCTGCGCCGCGCACCCGGCGGCGGGTGTCGCGGGGGCCGCACTCGCGGGCGGACTCGGGACGGCGATGTTCGCGCGTCTCGCGCCGGTGCGTGCGCTGCAGGGGTCGTCGCACGAGCAGCACCCGCTCGGGCCGCTCGTCGTTCCGGCGATCCGGGCGATCATGGCGTTCGCCGTCGCGATCGGACTCGGATTCGGGATTGTCGAGGTGACGATGCCCGCCTTCGCGGAGATCCACGCAACCCGCGAGCTCGGTGGCCTCGCGCTCGCCTGCTTCGCGCTGGGGAGCCTTCTGGGTGGGGTCGTGGCCGGGATGCGCCCGCCGCGCGACCCGGTCCAGCGGTTCCTGCGCACTGGGCCGTTGATCGCGGCCGGGATGCTCTGCTTTCCGCTCGCGTGGTCGATGCCCTCGCTCCTCGTGCTCGCGGTCATCGCCGGACTCCCCGTCGCACCGGTTGTCGCCTCCGTCTACGGCGTGCTCGACCGGATCGCGCCGCCGGGCGCGACCGCGGAGGCGTTCGCCTGGTTCGGGACAGCGATTGGGCTCGGAATCGCGGCGGGTTTTGCGGTCGGCGGCGCGGTCGCCGAGGAGGTCAGCGTCCGCCTCGCCTTTGCACTCGCACCCGCTCTCGCAGCTCTCGGCACGGTCGTGCTGTTCGCGTGGCGGTCGCGGTTCGCCGTGGCGCCGCTGCCTGCCGCCCCGGCTGCGATCTAGGCCGTCACCGGTTCGCCGGTCGCGGCGAGTCGCTCGATCAGCGCGGCGGCACGGTGGGTTCCAGGGTACGCCTGGGCGCGAGACGCGATCGCCGCGAGCCGCTCCCGGCGGCCAGTGTCGGCGAGAACGGCGTCGACCGCTGATCGGAGCTCCCCGTCCACGAACCCGTAGGTGTCGAGCCGCCGCCCGAAGCCTGTCTCGTCGACGCGCTGCGCGTTGTCGTACTGGTCCCAGAAGAGCGGAAGCGCGACCATCGGCTTGCCGAAGTGGAAGCACTCGGTCGTCGTGTTGTTCCCACCGTGCGTCACGACGGCGTCGACCGTCGGCAGGAGCGCGGGCTGCGGCACCTGCTCTGCGCCCCACATGTTGTCCGCGAGGTCGTACTCCGCGTGCTGCGGCCCCTTCGAGACGATGAACCGGTGCGGGCTGGAGGCAAGCTCACCGACGAGCCGCTCCATCAGGCCGACATCCGCGGAGCCGAGGCTCCCGAGCGAGAGGTAGACGAGCGCCCCACCGCGGCGGGCGAGCGCATCGGGGAGCTCCCATGTCTGGTCGGTGCGCCGCACGCAGGTGTCGAGTCGGTGCCAGGTCGGTGTCAGCGGTCGCGAGCGCACGTAGTCGATCTCGCGTGGATAGAGGTGGAGGTTCAACCACTCCGATTCGTTGATCAGGTCGCCAGCCGGAAGCGCTGCGACCCCCCGTTCCTCGCAGAATGCGGAGAACGCTGCGTGTGGCTCGGCGATCACGCGCGTGTATTCGGCGCGGAATGCCTCCCAGCCCGATCTGTCGTCCTGTCCGTACCCGGAGAACACGGGCGCGATCGCGGGATCCTTCAGCTCGAGCGGGTTGCACGAGACGATGCGCGCCCAGGGGCGCCCCGAGGCCTCGATCGCGGGGAAGCAGACGACGTTGTCCTCGACGATTACGTCCGGCTCGACCTCCCCGATGATCTCCGAGAGGCGGTCGTCCACGTAGCGCGCGCCGTCGCAGAGGGCGCCGAAGGTCGGTGCGATGAACGATTCGAGCTGGTCGATCGTCGGTGTCCGGAAGACCGGCGCGGTCTCGTGGATGAAGTCCTTCCAGAACTGACCGGGCGCTTCCTCCACCTCGGGGGCCGGGCCGAGGCGCATCAGGCGCTCCTCGAAGCCCTGCGCCTCGAGCGTGCCCGCGAACGACTCCTCGATCACGAACACGACACGGTGACCGCGCTCTTGCAGCACCTGCCCGATCCCGACGCAGTTGTTCGTCGGGCCGTAGGCCCCTTCCGGGAAGAACACGATTGTCCCCAACCCACTGCTCCTTTCCGCGGTGTTCCCGCCGTGACATGCGACGATGAGGCCGGTTTGGTGCGAGACGGGGCGCAGCGCCGGGTCTCTCTCCGGATTCCCTCAGCCTCCGTCCCGCTCCCGACCCGTCCCGACCGATGACCGGCGAACCTACGAGATCCCCGAGCCTGCGTCAAACCGCACCCGTCGCCCTTGGGAGCCTCGACCTCGGCGCGATCGAGGCGGCGCGGTGGTTTGGCGCGCGGGGGAGGCGGGTGGTGAGCGTCGAACTGGTGGACGCGATCGAGCCTCCCGACGCGGACGGAGCAGCACTCGTCGTCTGCGACCTGGCGGACGATGCGGGTGGAGTCATCCGCGCCTCGCTCCCGCTCCGCGATGGCCAAGAGGCAGCGCCCGACGATCCGCTCTGGGCTGCGCTCGCCCGGCTTGCCGCCCGCTCGGGCGTCTCTGTCTCTCCGGGTCCCGGTCGGGCGCTGGCGAGCGATCTCACGAACACGGCGGTCGTGCTCGGCGAACAACTCGTGGTGAAGGCGATCCGGCTCGCCGACGAGGGCCGTTCCGCCGAGGCGGAGGCGCTCGAGGCGCTGGACACGCTCGATGGCGTCCCGGGCTACCGCGGATCGCTCTGGTGCGGCGGCTCCACGGTCATCGTCCTGCAGGACCATGTGGCCTCGGTCGAGTCTGGGTGGGAGTCGTTCATCGAGCGGCTTGTCGCGCTCGCCGTCGGCGAGGTTGGCGCCGCCGATCACACGACCGCGCTCGCGCACGCACTCGGGTCGCTCACGGGTCGCATCCACCTGCGACTCGCAGAGCGGCTGGGGGTGACGGAGGCGACACCCGGGCTGCTCGCCGACCGACACGACCGCGCGGTGCGGGCGCTCGACACGCTCTGCGTCAGCCAGCCGGAGGTCGCCCCGCGAGCGCAGGTGCTCCGCGCGCGGCTGGCGCTGCTCGCGGATGCGGTCGGCGCACCGCTGATTCGGATCCACGGCGATCTACACGTGGGTCAGACGCTTGTCCGCGCGGACGGCTCGCCGGTGATCGTGGACTTCGACGGGGAGCCCGGCCGACCGCTTGCCGAGAGGGTCGCCCCGTGGACGCCGCTGCAGGACGTCGCATCGCTTCGTCTCTCGCTCGACAACGCCGTGGCCGCCGCAGCGCGGCGCTGTCGCGCGCGGGGAATCGACCCGACACCGCTCGGAGACTGGGCGGATACGGGTCGTGACTCCGTGCTCGCGGGCTGGCTGGGAGCGCTTACCGCGGGGCGCGCGAACCTCCCGATCACAAGTCCTCTTATTAGCGTGTTAGCATGGTATGAAATGGCGGGGGAAGGATTGGAGCCCGGTCGAGGCCGCGTCGAGACGCTGCTCGGAGCCTGTGAGGCGCTGAAGCAGATCGCCGAGCTCGAGTATGCGGAGCGGTTTCTGCCGGAGTGGCTCTACGCGCCGCTCGAGACGCTCGAACGGCGCTTCGGGGGCGCGTCGTGAACCAGCCGGGGTTCCAGCGGGATGTGTTCGCGGCGCCCGAGCGGCTCGCGGCGACGCTCGACGCCTACGCGGGGCGCGGCGCGCTCGGTGACGTGCCGTTGCGGCAGTCGGTGATCCTCGTCGGGATGGGGTCGTCGCGCTTCGCGGCGATCCCGGAAGTCGCGCGGCTCCGCGCGGCCGGTCTGGACGCAGCGTGCGAGCTCGCCTCCACCGGTCTTCCCACGGCTCCCCGGTCCGGCCTCCTCGCGGTCGGCATCTCGGCGAGTGGGACAACCCCGGAGGCGGTCGAGGCACTCACCCGCCACCATGGGATAGGCCCCACCGTTGCGATCACGAATGATCCTGCGAGCGCCCTCGCGGCTGTGGCCGATGTGGTGCTCCCGCTGCACGCGGGCGCCGAGGAGGGGGAGGTCTCGTGTCTCACGTTCCCCTCGACCCTCGCGGTGCTGCGACTGCTGGGTGACCGGCTGCTCGGCAAGACGCCCGATGTCGGGTCGCTCCGACCAGCGGTGGAGGCTGCAGCCGCGTTACGCGACGGGCGCGATGCGTGGCTTCCGGGGATCGTTGATCTCGTGGACGCGGCCCGGTTCGTCTCGGTCGCAGCGCCCGCGCAACGGCTGTCGACCGCGCTCCAGGGGGCCCTGATGCTCCGCGAGGGTCCGCGCGTGACGGCTGACGGAACCGAGACGGGGGACTGGCTCCACGTCGATCTCTATCTCACGAAGCGGCCCGGGTACGTGCTGCTCCTCTCGACCGGGTCCCTGTTCGACGGGGAGGCGGCTCGCTGGTGCCGCGAACGCGAGACACCGCTTGTCGCGATCGGCGAGCCTCTCGATGGCGCCGCTGCACACGTGCCGATCCCCGACGACCCGGTCACCCGGCTTCTCGTCGAGTCAGGGGTCGCGGACCTCGTCGCTGCGGAGACGTGGCGGCGCCGACTCGCGGCGGGAGATGCCGCGCTCGTCTGAGCGCGGGTGCCCCGTCTACTCTGCCCGTGGGCGCCCGTAGCTCAGGGGACAGAGCAGCGGACTTCTAATCCGCGGGTCGGAGGTTCGAATCCTCCCGGGCGCGTCCTGCTAGTTGGACTAACCACACACCTTCGAGACGCCTGATCGCGTCCGAGCCTCCCG
>CAYXAS010000054.1:0-13268 GCA_964461665.1 uncultured Gaiellales bacterium | reverse complement strand
CCCCATGAAATCCGTGAGAAATCGCTCGATGATCCGGTGTTTGCGGACGACTCTCTGCGCCCGCGCGATCCCGGCCACGGTGAGGATCGCCTCCTTCTGGGCGCCGCGCGCGACTAGCCCATCGGCCTCGAGGCGCTTCAGCATCTCGCCTGCCGAGGCGCGAGAGACACCGAGCATCTCTGCGACCCGCGCGGCGATCGCGGTCGTCCCGCTCGCGGGACGATACTCCCCGATCGGGAACGCGAGGAAGTAGATGACCTCGAGGTAGTCGTCCACCGAATGCCCGTGGCCGCCTGCCATGCGCCGAGTCTACCCGTGTGCGCTTTCGAGCGAGCCGCGCCGCGTCAGCGCCCAGACGAGCGGTGACGAGAGAACAACGAGGAGGATCGCGGCGGGAGCGGCGTCGGAATAGGCATCCAGCGTGGTCGCCGACCAGACCGTGGTCGCAAGCGTCTCGAATCCGATCGGTCGGAGCAGCAGGGTGGCTGGGAGCTCCTTCATCACGGACAGAAACACCAGCGCTGCCCCGGCCATCGTCGCGGGCAGCGCGAGGCGGCCGGTTGTTGCGACGAACGCCGCGACGGGGCGGCGGCCGAGGCCTCTCGCTGCCTCCTCGAATCGCGGGCCCACCGTCGCGAGTCCCGATCCGATCCCGGCGAGCGACTCGGGCAGGAACCGCACGACGTAGGCAAACACGAGCATCGCGAGTGACTGGTAGAGCGCCCCTCCGTACCGTGCGCCCAGGAAGACGAGCGAGAGCGCGACCACGATTCCCGGGAGCGCGTTGCCCACGAAACACGAGCGCTCCAGTGCCCGACTCGCCCGCGACGGGCGGCGCCGTGCGAGCAGCGCGACCGGGAGCGCGAGGAGCGTCGCCACGCATGCGGCAACGAGCGCGGTCGCGACCGAGCCGATCGCAGCATCCCACGCGACCGAGAAGGCGTTTCCGGCTTGCGCGCCGCGCACCGACCACCAGACGAGGACCCCGAGTGGTAGGGCGAGGAAGCAGGCGACGATCGTCCACGCGTAGGCGGCGGCGACCCCGCGCCACCGGTGCAGCTGCACGATCCGCGACTTGCGCGACGATCCCCGTCCGGTGCGTGCGTAGCCGGCTCCCGACCGGATCCGCCCATCGAGGACGACGACTACCGACGCGAGTACCACGAGCAGCAGGCCGAGGATGGCCGCACTCGTGCGATCGAACGCCGCGGTGTACTGGAGATAGACGGCCCGGGTCAGAGACGGGTACTGCATCAGGGCAACGGCGCCGAAGTCCGCGAGCGTGTAGAGAGCCACCAGGAGCGTCCCGGCCGCGAGTGAGGGGCGCAGCGCGGGAAGCACCACCTCGCGGGCGATCGCGACGCGCGATCGGCCGAGCGAGCGAGCGGTCTCGATCAGCGCGGGGTCGAGCGCTCGGAACCCGGTGATCGCGAGCAGGAACACGTACGGATAGCTCGAGAGGGTGAGCGCGACTGCTGCACCCGGAAGCCCGTAGATGTCCGGAAGCCGTTCCACTCCGAGTGGTTCGAGCGCCTGTTGGAGCAGGCCGCGCGGCCCGAGCGCGCCGAGGAGCGCGAGCGAGGCGACGTAACTCGGGAGCACGAGCGGAAGCGCCGCTGCGACCGCCAGAACCCCCCGGAGTGGCAGATCGGTCGAGGTGACGAGCCACGCGAGCGGCACCCCGATGAGGAGCGAGGCGAGACAGACGACCACGACGAGGATCAGCGTGTCGAGGACGATCCGCGCGGTGTGCGCGTCGAGGATCGACCACGCCTCAGCGCCGCCCGAGGCGGCGCGAAGGACGAGGTAGGCGGGAGCGACCAGGAGCGCCGCAGCGGTGACCACGGCGCTCGCGGCGAGCAGCACCGACCCGGCGGTCGGCCGCGGCCTCATCGGGTGTAACCGACCTCCGAGAGAAGCTGGAGTGTCCACGGCAGTTCGCGGCCGAGACGGCCGAGGTTGACGTCGGGCCCCTTCACGTCGCCGATCTTCGGCAGCCCCGGTCGCGGCAGGACGCCCTTGACGAGCGGGTACTCGGCATTTCCGGGGCCGCGCGCGATGTGACGCTGCGCGCGGGCCGAGAGGAGGAAGTCGACGAGCTTCTGAGCCGCCGAGGCGTTGTCGCTCGTCTTCAGGATCCCCACCGCGGCACAGTTGACCATCGCGCCGGGGTCGCCGCCAGCGAGGAAGTGGTTCGCGACGGGAGCGGTCGGCTGCTGCGCCTTGAGCGCGGTTAGGTAGTAGTGGTTGACGAGTCCGAGTTCGATCTCGCGGCGGGCGACTGCGGCGAGGACCTGGGAGTTCGACGAGTAGAACCTGACGCCGTTTGCCTTGAGCGCAACGAGCCAGTCGCGGGCTCGGTCATGGCCGTAGGCGACGCGGAGCTGGCTCACGAACGCCTGAAAGGACGCGTTGGTGGGGGGTAGACCGACCTTTCCCTTCCAGCGTGCGCTCGTGAGGCTGAAGATGCTGGTTGGCACGTCCGAGGCGGAGAGCGCATCCGTGTTGTACGCGATCACGCGCGCGCGACCGCTCGTCCCGACCCACCACCGATAGGGCGAGCGGAAGCGCGCCGGAACACGGGCGAGCGTCTCCTGCGGGAGCGCCTTGAGCAGCCCCTCGTGAGCGACCGCCCCGACGGCGCCGGCCTCCTGTGCCCAGAACACGTCGGCGGGGCTGTTCTTCCCCTCCTCGAGGATCGTCGCGGCGAGCGCTGCGGAGTCCGCGTAGCGGGCCTCGACCCGGATCCCGGTCTCCTTCGTGAACAGGTCGAAGAGCGGTTTCGCGAACGCTTCGGAGCGTCCGGAGTAGACGGTGAGCGTCTCATCGGCCGAGGCGGCCGTGGCGGCGCCTGTGCCGAGCGCGGTGGCGGTGAGGGCGATCGCGACAGCCGCGACGCTGCGGACCTTCGTGAACAACGGGTGGATCCTTCCGGCAGGCATCTCTGCGTTTGTATGTAAGACAGACCTTACATACGAGGTGGAGGGCCCGTTAGTGGAAGACGGCTGCCGAACGATCGTGCAGCTCGATCCGCACGCTCGCGCCGAGCGGCACGGTCTCGTTCGACGGCCGCTGCGCGATCAGGTCCACGGTGCCGAGGCGGAGGCGGTACAGGACGTCGTGCCCACGAAACTCGCGCCCCACGACCTGTGCGGGCCCGTTCGGGTCGACGTGGAGCTCGAGCAGCTCGGGGCGGAGCAGCACCTCGGCCATCTCCGAGCCGGACGCGCCGTTCGCCGGAAACATCCCGAGCGGTGTGTGGACGAGGCCGTCGCGAACGGGGCCGCGCACGAGATTCGCATCACCGACGAACGTGGCCGACCAGCGGCACGCGGGGTCGTAGTACAGATCTTCCGGCCGTCCTTCCTGGACGACGGTCCCATCGCGCATCAGGGCGATCCGGTCGGCGACAGCGAACGCCTCCTCGCGGTCGTGGGTGACCAGCACGACCGCCAGATGCAGCCGACGGAGAAGTCCGATCACCTCGTCACGAAGCCCTGTACGGAGTTGAGGATCGAGACTCGACCAGGGCTCGTCGAGGAGCACGGCGGAAGGGGAGGGACCGAGCGCGCGGGCAAGCGCGACGCGCTGCTGCTGTCCGCCCGACAGCTCGTGCGGGTACCGCTTCCCGTGGCCGCAGAGATCGACGAGCGCAAGCAGCATCGGCACGCGCTTCGCGCGCTCGGCTCGGGCGAGCCCGAAACCGATGTTCTCCTCCACGGTGAGATGGGGGAATAGGGCGTAGTCCTGGAACACCATCCCGACGTGTCGCCGTTCCGGTGGTACCCAGGAGCCCGTGCCGGCGACGGCGCGGCCAGCGATCTCGACGACGCCGTCGTCGGGCCGTTCGAACCCGGCGATCAGCCGAAGGAGCGTCGTCTTGCCGCAGCCCGAGGGACCGAGCAGCGCCACGACCTCGCCTGCGGCGACGTCCAGCGAGGCGCGCTCGACGGCGACGGTGTCGTCATAGCGCTTGCAGACGGCCTCGGTGCGAATCATCGGACGTTCCACGTAAGGCAAACCTTACACCTATTTCGTGTGACTCCTGCCACGAGCGATGGAAGCCGGTCGGTCGTTCGCCTCCGGCTCCTCACATACCGTGTCGAGCAGATGCCGCTCGCGGATATCTACCCGCTCGTCGCGACCCGGGCACTCGCGCGACCGTTCACCTATGACGTCGAGGAGGGGGTTGGAGTGGGGTCGGTCGTCGCGATCCGGCTCGGCCGGTCGACGACCAGGGGCGTCGTGGCCGCCGTCGGGGTCGAGGCGCCGCCGGGGGTGACGCCGACCACTGCGGGCCGCGTGCTCGACCGTGTACCGGAAGCCCTCGTCGAACTCGCACTCTGGCTCGCCGACCGCTACGGCACGACCCCCGGCCGTGCATTGGAGCTCGTCGCGCCCGAACGACGTTCCCCACGCGGCCAGCGGGACACGCCCGTCGAGCGCGAATCGCTTCCCGGCGAGCCCGAGCCCGAGGCTCTCACCGCAGCGCAGCTCACCTCCGTCGATCGGATCGTCGCGGCGCTCGACCGCGGTGGAGGAGAGCACCTGCTCCTCCACGGGCCGACGGGGAGCGGCAAGACCGAGGTCTATCTCCAGGCGTGCGCCGCCACCCTCGCCCGGGGACGGACCGCGATCATCCTCGTGCCCGAAATCTCGCTCACACCACAGACCGTCGGGCGGTTCCGGGCCCGATTCGGGGAGGCGGTGGCGCTGCTCCACTCGGGTCTCAGCGTGGCGGAGCGACGCGACGAGCGAGACCGACTCGCCCGCGGCGACGCACGGATCGTGGTGGGCGCCCGGTCTGCGATCTTCGCGCCGCTTCGCGACGTCGGGCTGATTGTGGTGGACGAGGAGCACGACGCGTCCTACAAGCAGGACTCCGACCCGCGCTACGACGCGCGCTCGGTCGCAGCGAAGCGCGCCGAACTCGAGGGCGCCGTCGCGGTGTACGGGAGCGCGACGCCGCGGCCGGAGAGCTGGCGCGGCCTCGATCGGATCACGCTGCCCGCGCGGATCGGTGCTCCGCTGCCCGGAGTCGGGATCGTCGATCTTCGCGGCGAGGCCGGATACCCGCTCTCGGCCCCGCTGCTCGCCGAGCTCGGTCGCGTCCTGTCCAGTGGGAGCCGCGCGATCCTGCTCCTGAATCGGAGGGGAGTGGCGGCCGCGATCCACTGTCGCGCCTGCGGAGCATCGCGACGGTGCGGCGCGTGCGACGTCGCGCTCACGCTGCATCGCGACGGCCGCCTCCACTGTCATCACTGTGGTTTCACCGAGAGCAGCCCAGACGCCTGTCCGAGCTGCGGGTCGGTCGAGCTGGCGCGTGTCGGGGCAGGAACGCAACGGCTCGAAGCCGAGCTCGAGCGAGCGCTCCCGGAACTGCGGCGCATCAGGCTCGATGTCGATGTCGCGGCTCGGCCAGGTGCGGCCAGGGACGCGCTCGCGCGCTTCCGCGAGGAGCGAGGGGTGGCCCTCATCGGGACGCAGATGGTGGCGAAGGGTCATCACGTCGAGGGCGTTTCGCTGGCGGCGGTGGTGGATGCCGACACCGGCCTGACGCTTCCCGACTTCCGGGCCGAAGAGCGCGTCTTCCAGCTCGTGACCCAGCTCGCCGGACGGAGCGGGCGCGAGGCACTCGGCCGCGTGATCGTCCAGACCTTCCACCCGTACGCGACGCCGCTCCTGCACGCCGCACGTCACGACGTTGAGGGCTTCCTCGCCGGGGAGCTTGAACGGCGCGAGGCGCTCGGCTACCCGCCCTTTCGCCGCCTCGTCGCGGTCGTCGTCGCGGGGCCGGAGCCCGACCCGCCGCAACGCGTCCTCACCGAGATCCGCGGACGGGTCGAGGGCGGCGCACACGTGGCGCTCGGTCCTGCCCCGCTGCTGCGCCTTCGCGGGCGACATCGGGCGCAGCTCCTCTTCAAGACGACGAAACCGCTGCCCCTCGCACGCGCGCTCGCGGAGCTCCTCGCGGCTGCGACACCGAGACTCCGGCGCGAGGGACTCACCGCCGTGGTCGACGTCGACCCACAGACGCTCTGAGTCGGGCTATCGCGAACACGCGGATACACTCGCCCGCATGGCGAAGCGGCGACAGAAGCGTCACGGTCACGTCCACGATCACGGTCACGACCACGCGCACGACCACGATCACGACGACGAGGTTGTGGGCGAGGACGCCGAGGAGCGCGCCGAGCACGAACGCGAGGCGCGGAGCGCGATCGCCCGCTCGCAGGTGCGCCAGTACGGTGACCCGGCGCTGCGGATGCGTGCCGAGACGGTCGAGAGCTTCGACGACGGATTGCGCTTCCTCACCGAGCGGATGACCGCCCTGATGCACGAGGCCGAAGGGATCGGACTCGCTGCGACCCAGCTTGGGATCATCCGCCGCGTCTTCGTCTGTTCGCTCGACGACCAGGACATGGCGATCGTGAACCCCGTCCTCGTGAAGCACGGAACCGAGACCGAGACCGGCGAGGAAGGGTGTCTCTCGCTCGCGGACGTGCGCGTGTCGGTCGAGCGGCCGACGACCGTGACTCTCGAGGCGCAGGGGCTCGACGGCGAGCCGATCCGGCTCGAGCTCGAAGGGCTGTCCGCACGCGTCGTCCAGCACGAGCTGGACCACCTCGACGGCAAGCTGATCATCGATCGCACGGATCCCGAGTCGCGCCGCGAGGCGTTGCGGCAGCTGCGTCCCCGGCTCGCGCTCCGGGCCTAGGCGTCCAGATGGCGCGGATCGCCGTGGCGGCGACGGCGCCGTTCGGGGCGGATGTGCTGGAACGGCTTGCCGCGCGGCACGAGGTGACAGCGCTGCTGACGCGGCCGGATGCGCCCGCAGGGCGTGGCCGAAAGGTGGTCGCGCCACCCGCGAAGGTCGTGGCCGAGCGGCTCGGAATCCGGGTCGAACAGCCCGACCGACCCGAGCCGGGTCTCGAGTTGGGGGCCGATCTCGTCGTTGTCTGCGCCTACGGGCTCCTGATCCCGCCCGCGCTGCTCGCGGAGCGACGGTGGTGGAACGTCCACCCGTCGCTGCTGCCGCGCTGGCGCGGTGCGGCCCCCGTGGAGCGGGCGATTCTCGCGGGTGATGCGCTGACCGGAGTAACGATCCATGAGACGGTCGAGGCGCTCGACGCGGGGCCGATCGCCGCGCAGCGGTCGTTCCCCCTCGGTGCCGACGACGACGCGGGCGCGGTGTTCGCGCGGGCCGCGGAGGTCGCGGTCGATCTGCTCGGGCCGGTGCTGGACGGGCCAGAGGCGCGTCTTGTTCCGCAGGACGGAGCGGCTGCGACATACGCCGAGAAGCTCGATGCGGGCGACAGAGTGCTCGACCTCGATCGCCCCGCGGAGGAGCTGGCGCGGCGCGTGCGCGCCCTCTCGCCTCATATCGGTGCTCGGACGACGCTTCACGGGCGAGCGGTGACGGTGTGGGAGGCCGAGGTCGCGGACGACGGGGTGTTCGCGCCCCGCGTGGTGCAGCCGGAGGGCGGTCGCCGGATGCGCTACGACGCGTGGCTCCGCGGCATCCGGTCGTGAGCCGCGCCGTCTCACCGGCCCGGTCGGTCGCACACAGCGTCCTTCAGCGGGTATTCGAGGAGGGTGCGTATGGCGATCGCGCCCTCCGCTCAGCGGCGGCAGGCCTCGACCAGCGTGACCGCGCGCTCGCGACCCGACTCGTCTTCGGCACCACTCAGCGCGTCCGGACGCTCGACCACGCGATCGAGACGCTAGGGGGCAGACCGGTTGCGCGCCTCGACGCGCCCGTCCGGACGGCGCTCCGCCTCGGCGCCTACCAGCTCGGGTTTCTCGAGGGGGTCCCGCGCTACGCCGCGGTGGACGAATCGGTCGAGCTCGTCCGGCGCGCAGGGCTCGAGCGCGCCGTGCCGTTCGCAAACGCGGTGCTTCGCCGCGTCGCAGAGGGGATCGAGCCGCTCCTCGCCGCGCTCCCCGAGACCACCGCGCTCGAGGCCGCGCTCCGCCACTCCTTCCCCGACTGGGTCGCCGAGGTGCTGTGGCGCGACCTCGGCCCAGACGGTGCGCGGGCCTGCATGGAGGCGCTGAACGAGCCGCTTGAAACCGTCGTGCGGGTGATCCGTGGCGCGGTTCAGGGCGAGCCGACCGATGTGCCCGGTGCGCTGCGCGTTGAGCGGGTGGATGAGACCGCCCTCGAGGAGGGACGGGTCTGGCCGCAGAGCCGCTCGTCGCAGCTCGCGGGACTCGCCGTCGGATCGCTCCAGGGCGAGCGGACACTCGATCTCTGCGCCGCCCCTGGCGGGAAGACGACGATGCTCGCCGGGTCGGTGGTCGCGGTCGAGGTGAACGAGGGGCGGGCGGCCGAGCTTCGACGCACTGTCGAGCGGCATGGGGCGACGGGTGTCGAGGTGGTGTGTGCGGACGGTCGCAACCTGCCCGCGGAACTCACGGGGTTCGACCGCGCTCTCGTCGATGCTCCGTGTTCGGGTCTCGGGGTACTGGGCGCGCGTCCCGATCTCCGATGGCGGGCGGAGCCGCTACCCGGGCTCCAGGGCGAGTTGCTTCGGTCGGCGATCAGCCGGGTACGGCCGGGTGGGACGGTCGTCTACTCGGTCTGCACCGTGAACACCGACGAGTCCGAGGCGGTCATCGATGCGGTGGTCGCGGAGGGGCGGGCAATGGTCGATCCGACCCTCGGCGACGAGTGGCCTGGCTGGCGGCACCCGTCCCGCCCGGAGATGCTTCTCGCACTCCCGCACGTGCACCGGACGAGCGGCTTCTTCGTGGCGCGACTCACGGTCGGGTAGGTTCGGCGGCGTGAGCTGGTCCGACTGGATCGACCGCGATGCGGTCGTCGCACCGTCGCTCTATGCGGCGGACTTCGGGCGGCTCGGGGAGGAGGTGGGCGCGCTTCTCGCGGCCGGGTGTCGAGTGTTCCACTTCGACACTGGGGACGGACACTTCGTCCCACCCGTGACGATCGGCCCGGTCGTGTTGCGCGCGATCGCGCCGCAGATCCACGCGGCGGGCGGGATCCTCGACTGTCACCTGATGGTGTCCGAACCCGCACGCCATCTTGACGAATTCGCCTCGTCGGGGGCCGACAGCGTCACGTTCCACGTCGAAGCGACCGACGACCCGGTTGGTGTCGCAGATGCGGCCCGCGCGCTTGGACTCTCGGTCGGGATCGCCTTCAACCCTGGGACGTCACCCGAAACCGCAGCCGAGGCTGCCGTCGCGGCGCGCGCCGATCTCGTCCTCTGCATGAGCATCGTCCCCGGCTACTCGGGGCAGGCCTTCATGCCGGATGCGCTCGAGCGGATCGCGCGGGTCGCGGAGCTCGTCAATCTCCCGATCCAGGTGGATGGCGGGGTCGGGGACGCGAACGCATCCGCGATCCGTCGGGCGGGCGCGCGTGTCCTCGTCGCCGGGAGTGCGGTGTTCGCCGCGTTAGATCCGGCTTCGGCCTGGCGCGCGATCGAGGTGGCGGCGAGCGCGTGAGCGCCGACGACGAACGCTGGCTCCGGCGCGCGATCGCGCTCGCGGAGCAGGGGCGTGGCACAACACACCCAAACCCGGTGGTCGGCGCCGTCGTCGTCCTCGACGGGGAGTCCGTCGGGGAGGGATGGCACGTCCGGAGGGGGGAGGCGCACGCCGAGGTGCTGGCGCTCGCCGCTGCGGGTGACCGCGCCCGCGGCGCCGATCTCTTCGTCTCGCTCGAGCCGTGCTCACATCACGGGACGACATCCCCGTGCACCGACGCGATCATCGCGGCGGGGCTAGCACGGGTCGTGATCGCCGCCCTCGACCCGAATCCCCGGGTGGACGGCGCCACGCGCCTTCGGGAGGCCGGGGTGATCGTCGAGACCGTGCTTCTCGACGAGGCCCGAGTGCAGAACGAGGCATGGCGGACATGGGTCGCCCACGGTCGCCCGTTCGTGACGCTGAAGCTTGCGGTCACGCTCGACGGCCGGGTCACGGTGCCCGGGCGCCGCTGGGTCTCGGGTGTGGAGTCGCGACATCTCGTGCACGAGCTCCGGGCCGGATCCGACGCCGTCGCCGTCGGGATGGGAACCGTGCGCGCCGACGATCCGCGGCTCGACCCGCGGGACGTCCCGGTCACCCACCCGCCGAGGCGACTCGCGTTCGGTCGAGGCCCGCTCCCCGAGGGCTCGGACCTCGAGCTTCGGTCAGGGCCGATCCGCGACGAGCTCGAGACGCTTGCGCGGGAGGGTGTGCAGTCGCTCCTCCTCGAGGGAGGGCCGACGATCGGTGCAGCATTCGTCGCCTCAGGGCTCGTCGACCGGCTGCTGCTCTTCGTCGCGCCTGTGCTGGCCGGTGGTGGGACATCCGCGCTCGGTGATCTCCCGGTTCCCGTCGATCTCCGCGGCGCCACGTGCAGGCTGGTGGGTGAGGACGTGCTGATCACGGCCGACCTCGCAGCTGAGGGCTAGCCTCCCGCCGAGATGTTCACGGGGATCGTGCGCGAGGTTGGGCGGGTCGCAGTCGCCAACGGCGGCGCCGACGGCGTGGCGTTACGCGTCGAGGCACCCGCGACAGCGGCGACGACCGCGGTGGGCGATTCGGTCGCGATCGATGGCATCTGTCTCACCGCGGAACAGGTCGAGGATGGCGTGATCGTGTTCCACGCTGTGCCTGGGACACTGCGCTGCACCACGCTCGGGCGATTTGTGGTGGGTGACCGGGTGAATGTCGAGCCCGCGCTGCGCTCGGGCGAGCCGCTCGGCGGTCACATCGTGCAGGGGCATGTCGATGGTGTGGGCGCCGTTCGGTCGGTCGCGGTGGAGGGCGAGGGCGCACGGGTCGTGGTCGAGGCCCCTGCGGAGATCCTCGGGCACTGCGTCGAGAAGGGGTCGATCACGCTCGACGGCGTTTCGCTGACGGTGGCGGATGTCGGACCCGACACGTTCTCGGTCGCGCTGATCCCGCACACGCTCGCGGTGACGACGCTCGGGGCGTTGGTGGCGGGGAGCGCGGTGAACCTCGAGTCGGACGTGCTTGCGAAGCACGTCGAGCGCTTGCTCGCCAGCCGCCTCGGCTGAGAGTGCAGTAGCGCCCCCGGCTACGATGGCCCGGTGACCGCGGCGACCGGAGACGGCCCCTTCGCCACGATCGAGGTGGCGCTGGAGGAGATCCGGGCCGGCCGATTCGTGGTGGTCGTCGACGACGAGGATCGCGAGAACGAGGGCGATCTGACGATCGCGGCGGAGTTCGTCACCCCCGACGCCGTCAACTTCATGGCGACACACGGGAGAGGGCTGATCTGCCTCTGCCTCCCGGCTGAGCGCTGCGTGGAGCTCGGGCTCCGGCAGATGACCGACCAGAACGAGACGCCCTACGGGACGGCGTTCACCGTCTCGATCGAGGCGCGGCACGGGGTAACGACCGGGATCAGCGCCGCCGATCGAGCCCACACGATCCAGGTAGCGATCGACCCGGCCGCGCGCCCGCACGACCTCGTGCAGCCCGGCCATGTCTTCCCGTTGCGCGCACGCGCCGGCGGGGTGTTGCAGCGGGCCGGCCAGACGGAGGCTGCGGTCGATCTCGCGCGTCTCGCCGGGCTCACGGCAGCCGGAGTGGTCTGCGAGATCATGAACGAGGACGGGACGATGGCCCGCGTCTCTGACCTGATCCCGTTCTGCGAGCGACACGGTCTCAAGCTCGTCACGGTCGCGGATCTGATCGAGCACCGCCGTGCGACGGAACGGCTGGTCGAACGCGCGGCCGATGTGCATCTCCCGACCGAGTACGGGGAGTTCCGTGCCGTCGCCTACGTCGAGACGCTGACCGGGAAGCACCATGTCGCGCTCGTGAAGGGCGAGGTCGATGGTGCCGAGGACGTGCTGGTGCGCGTCCACTCGGAGTGCCTCACGGGCGACGTGTTCCACTCGTGGCGCTGCGACTGCGGTGAGCAGCTGGCGGTGGCGCTGCGGCGGATCGAGGAGGAAGGGAGGGGTGTGCTGCTGTACCTCGCCCAGGAGGGTCGCGGGATCGGCCTGCTCAACAAGCTGCGGGCCTACGAGCTTCAGGAGCAGGGTCGGGACACCGTCGAGGCGAACCTCGAGCTCGGGTTCGCCGCAGACACGCGCGAGTACGGGATCGGGTCGCAGATGCTCGCGGACCTCGGGCTCACCACGATCCGCGTCCTGACGAACAACCCGAAGAAGATCAGCGGCATCGCGGGGTTTGGACTCGAGGTCGTCTCCCAGGAGCCGATCGTGGTCGAGCCGAAGCCGGAGAACGAGCGGTATCTCGAGACGAAGCGCGACAAGCTCGGCCACCTGATCGGTGAGCGTGTGAGCCATCAGCGGCTTCGTTACACCCAGGAGAGCTATGGAGGCTACGAGGCGTGAGCGAGCGGAAGCACGGCAAGAGCGGCAACCCGGGAGAGCCGGATCTTCCCGCATGGCGTGCGGGCGCGCTCGAGGATCTCGGTGGCTCATCGACGACGTCGGCATTCGAGCCGGACGAGCTGGATGTCCGGACGAGCGAGCATGTGCCCGGTGAACTCGTGATTCCGGCCGGCGTCCCGGTGATCGAGGGTGAGGTACGGGGCGAGCGCCGGACCGTCGGGATCGTCGTCAGCAGGTTCAACGGCAGTGTTACGAGCCGCCTCCTCGCAAGCGCTCTCGCCGAGCTCCGTGCGAACGGCGTCGGCCCCTCCGCGGTGACGGTGATGCCTGTTCCCGGTGCGTTCGAGCTCCCGATCGCGGCGATGGCGCTCGCGAAGACGCGGCGGTTCGCGTGCATCGTCGCGCTCGGGTGTGTGATCCGTGGCGAGACCCCGCATTTCGACTTCGTCTCTGCGGAGGCCGCGTCGGGGCTCCAGCTCGCCGCGATCGAAACGGGTGTTCCGGTCGCGTTCGGGCTCCTGACACTCGATCGGGCCGACCAGGCGGAGAGCCGGATCGGCAAGGGCGCCGAAGCGGTCCGCACTGCGCTCGAGATGGCCGACGCTTTCGCACACCTGCGCGCCGCCGCAGCGCGGTAGGCGGGGCGCAGGTCTCCGGTACGATCCGCGGTCGCATGGCGCGCGTCTGTCTTCTCTGCGGCAAGAAGCCCGGCTCCGGGAACCACCGGAGCCACTCGATGGTCGCCGTCAAGCGGCGCTTTCTCCCGAACCTCCAGAAGGTGCGGTTCGTGCTCGACGGTCGGAAGACCCGCGGGTACGTGTGCACGCGCTGCCTGAAGGCCGGGAAGGTCGTCAAGCCCGTCAAGGCCTCCTAGGTGTACTGACCACAGACGTGTGAGACGCGGCTGATGGGTGGTCGGGCTGC
>CAYXAS010000053.1:0-13579 GCA_964461665.1 uncultured Gaiellales bacterium | reverse complement strand
AGCTCCTCGGGCATGTTCGCCGCGTAGAGACCCGCCTCGATCGACCGGCGGCGGATCTGCGCGATCAGTTCGGGGCGGATCGCGTCGGCGCGTTCCACCTCCTCCTCGTAGGGCTGGAGCTCCGTTTCGACGAACGAGCGCGCGCTCTCGACGATGAGCCGTTGCTCCTCGGTGGGCGCGAAGTCCACGGTCCTGAACCTACCAACCCGTCGGTCGCGCGGACGGTGTCTCGCCACCTGCGACGGTTGCTGCTTGCGCTCGCCGATCGGTGCTGGCAGTCTCGCGCCTTCGGCGCGCGGCGTCGAGGGGATCCACTGACCGAGGGAGACACATGGATGTTGTGAAGAAGCGCGGCACGCGGGTACTCGCGGTCGCGCTCGTGGCTGCGGCGGCGCTCGTCGTCTCGCTTGCAGCCGGTACCGCTTCGGCGGGCCAGACGAAGACCCTGAAGGTGTTCGGCGCATACGCGACGGCGATCGAGGAGCCGTGGGATGGTGTCATCCACCGCGCGCTCGAGAAGGCAGAAAAGGCCGGGAAGATCGACTACTCGTTCACGGACGAACTCGGTTACTCGGGTGAGATGGAGCGGACGCTTCGCGAGGTCGTTGCGAAGGACAAGCCGGACATCATCTTCGGCGACGCGTTCGGCAACGAGGACGCGGTGCGCCGCGTCGCGAAGGCGAACCCGAAGATCGCGTTCGTGTTCGGCTCGGGCGGTGGCCCGGTCTCGCCGAACTTCTCGGTCTTCGACAACTGGATCCACGAGCCCGCATATCTGCTCGGCGTTCTCGCCGGGGGGCTGACGAAGACGAACAAGCTCGGCGTCGTCGCGGCGATGCCGGTGCCCGAGGTGAACCGGCTCACGAACGCGTTCATTGCGGGCGCGCTCTCGGTCAACAAGAAGGTCACCACCAAGGTCACGTTCATCAACAGCTGGTTCGACCCGGCCACCGCGAAGGATGCGGCGCTCGCCCAGATCGGCGCGGGTGTTGACGTCCTCTACGCGGAGCGCGCAGGCGTGATCGAGGCTGCGGTGGAGAAGAACAAGTGGGTGTTCGGAAACATGTCCGACCAGCGCTCGCTCGGGCCGAAGAACGTCGTCTCGAGCGCCGTCTGGAACATGTCCCCGACGGTGGACTACATCGTTTCGCAGGTCGCGGGCGGCACCTACACCTCGATGGAGTTGAAGGACTTCTCGATGGTGGCGAAGGGCGGCGCCTCGCTCGCCGCGATCAACGCGAAGGCGAAGACCGGTGTCCCGGCCGCGCTCGTCGCGAAGGTCAACGCACTGAAGAAGCAGATCAACGCGGGCACGTTCCGGGTTGACATCAACGAGGCCCAGCCGGCCGGTTCCACCTCGGTCGCGAAGTAGTGGGCAACGGTTCGACGGTGGCGGGCGGGGTTACCCCGCCCGCCGTCGAACTTCGCGGCATCGGGAAACGGTTCGGCGACGTCGTCGCGAACGAGGGGATCGACTTCTCGCTCGCACGCGGCGAGACACACGCCCTGCTCGGTGAGAACGGGGCAGGGAAGTCCACGCTCGTCAAGATCCTCTACGGGCTCGTGCGGCCCGACACGGGCACGGTGCTGGTGGACGGCACTCCCGTGGAGATCGGATCCCCCCGCGATGCAATCGCCGCCGGGATCGGGATCGTGACGCAGCACTTCGCGCTCGTGCGGACGATGACCGTGACCGAGAACGTCGTGCTTGGCCGCACCCGGGGGCTGCGCGTCGATCTCGATGGCGCACGGGCCGCGGTCGAGGAGGCCGCCGCCCGACTCGGAATCCGAATCGACCCGCTGGCTCGCGTCGCGGATCTCTCGGTCGGTGAGCAGCAGCGCGTCGAGATTGTCAAGGCGCTCTACAACCGCTGTCGGGTGCTGATCCTCGACGAGCCGACCGCAGTGCTCGTTCCCCAGGAGGTGGACGCGCTGTTCGCGTCGCTGCGTCGGCTCTGCGACGAGGGGATGTCGGTGATCTTCATCAGCCACAAGCTCCACGAGGTGCGCCGGATCGCAGACCGCGTCACCGTGTTGCGCCGCGGACGACTCGTCGGGACGCGGGTGACCGCGGAGATCGACAACCGCGAACTTGCCGAGCTGATGGTCGGGCGGACCGTCTCCGCGGTCGAGCGGCCGGTGAGTGGCGGCTCCGGTACTGCTGAGCCCGTGCTGCGGCTCCGGGGGATCCGGGCGGAGGCGCGAGGGATTCCGGTTCTCGCGGGGCTCGATCTCGAGGTGCGCGCCGGCGAGATCCTCGGGATCGCCGGGGTCTCCGGAAACGGGCAGACCGAGCTCGTGCAGGCGCTGTGCGGGATGCGGTCGCTCTCGGCCGGGACGGTCGAGGTGGCTGGTACCGACATGACTGGCGCCTCCCCGGGAGAGCTGGTGGCCGCAGGGATCGGACGGATCCCCGAGGATGCGCGCGCATCGGTGGTGGGCGAGCTGTCGGTCGCGCACAACCTCGTGCTCGAGCGACTCACCGAGTTCGGAACCGGCCCGCTCCTCGACGATCGCGCGGTGCGGCGCGAGGCGGAGGCTCTGATCGAGCGGTTCGAGATCAAGGCGCGCCCCGGGGACGCGGTCGCGACACTCTCTGGGGGCAACCTGCAGAAGGTGCTGCTCGCCCGCGTCCTCGCACGCGACCCGGCCGTCCTCGTCGTCGCACAGCCGACCCGCGGGCTCGACGTCGGCGCGACCGAGTATGTGCGCCGCTCGCTGCTCGCACAGCGCGAGCGCGGGTGCGCCGTGCTTCTCGTCAGCGAGGATCTCGATGAGCTCCTCCAGCTCTCCGACCGAATCGCGGTCATGTACGAGGGGCGGCTCGTCGGTGAGATGGATGTGCACGACGCGACCCCCGAACGGCTCGGCCTCCTGATGGCGGGGCTCGAGGGCGCTGAGCGGGACGCCGCGTGATCCGCGTCCGTCTCGAACGGCGTGCCGCGCCCTCGCGCTGGTTCGCGCTGGCGATCGCGCCCGCTGCGATCGTGATCACCTCGATCGTGACGCTCGGGTTCGTGCTGCTGACGGGTGCGCCGCCGCTCGGTGTCTTCCGCACGCTGTTCATCGAACCGCTCACGACCGGATACGGCGCACTCGAGGTGTTGGTCGCCGCCACCCCGTTGCTGCTGACCGGGCTCGCGGTTGCGCTCGCGTTCCGGGCCGGTTACTGGAACATCGGCGCCGAAGGCCAGCTGCTCGCGGGTGCGATCTTCGCGACGTGGGCGGGGATGAACGCGGCGGGTCTGCCGCGTCTCGTCGCGCTCGTCTTCGTGGTCGTCGCAGGCGCCATCGGTGGTGCGCTCTGGGCGCTGACACCCGCGCTCCTGCGAGTGCGGTTCGGGATCGACGAGGTCGTGACGACGCTGCTCCTCAACCCTGTCGCGTTGCTCGTCGTCTCGGCGCTCCTGAACGGGCCGTGGCGCAACCCTGAGACCGGCTTCCCGGAATCCGAGGCGATCGCAACCGAGGCGCAGTTCCCGCTCCTGGCCGAGACCTCGCGGCTACATCTCGGGCTCCTGATCGGACTCGCGCTGATCGCCCTCGCCTGGTTCGTGGTCGCGCGCACGACGGCAGGGCTGCGGATGCGCGCGGTCGGGCTCGGCCCGACGGCGGCGCGGTTCGCGGGGATCCGGGTCGAGCGGACGCTGCTCACGGTCGCGCTCACGAGCGGCGCGGTCGCCGGGGTCGCGGGCGCGGGCGAGGTTGCAGGGCTCCAGTACCGCCTCACCGACGGGTTCTCGAGCGGACTCGGGTACACGGGGATCGTCGTCGCGACGCTCGCCGCTCTCTCGATCCCCGGGGTTGCGGCGGCGGCAGCGTTCCTCGGCGACGTGATGATCGGCGCCTCCTCCGCGGGGCGCGCATTCGAGATCCCGTCGCAGCTCGGCGAGATCGTCCAGGGCGCGCTGCTGCTGGTCACGGTGTCGCTCCTCCTCCTGCGAACGCACCGCGTCGTGTTGCGGCGCCCGATGAACCGTCCGGCGGGGAAGACGGCGCGCGAAGAGGTCGGCGGATGAGCTTCATCTTCGACGTGCTCGCGGCGACGTTCCGTAACGCGACCCCGCTCGTCTACGGGACGGTCGGGGAGACGTACTGCGAACGCGCGGGGATCCTCAACCTCGGGATCGAAGGGACGATGTACGCGGGCGCGTTCTTCGGGTTCGCGGCCGCCTACCAGACGGGATCTCTCCCGCTCGGGCTCGCCGCCGCGATCGTCGCGGGGATCGCGGGCGGGCTGCTCGTCGGGCTGCTCACCGTCACGCTCGGCGTGAACCAGCACGTCGCGGGGATCGGCACAACCCTCTTCCTGATCGGCGTCTCCGAGTTCGCGAACCGTCTCATCTTCGAGGCGGGCGCGACGCTCCCGAAGATCTCGCCGTTCAAGGTCGTGGACGTGCTCGGTTTCGACGTCCTGAGCCAGTACTGGCTCACCTACGCCGCATTCCTCCTCGTCGTCCCCGCAGCCTGGTGGACACTCCAGCGCTCGACGCTGGGACTCAACATCCGCGCGGTCGGCGAGAACCCGGAGGCTGCGGACGCCGCCGGAGTGAGTGTCGCGCGGACGCGCTACGCGGCACTAGCGATCGGCGGTGCGCTCATGGGCGTCGGCGGCGCGTTCTTCACTCTCGCGGTGCTCGGCTCGTTCACCCTCGAGATCATCGCCGGGCGCGGCTGGGTGTGCATCGCCCTCGTGATCTTCGCCCGCTGGACGATCGCGCGCGGTGTGTGGGGCGCGCTCCTGTTCGCGTTCGTCTACGCACTCCAGCTCCGCCTTCGGCTTCTGCCCTCGCTCGCAGACGTGCCGTTCGAGGTGCTGCTCGCCTTGCCGTACCTGATGGTGATCGTCGCGCTCGCGATCTCCGGACGGAACGTCCAGTATCCGGGCGCCTATCTGAAGCCGTACCGGCGCGCGTGATGCGGCCGGGGAGAGGATCGAGGTGACCGACGAGGAGTTGCTGGAGCGTGCGATCGAGCAGGCGCGGATCGGGATCGCGGAGGGCGGTGTCCCGGTCGGGGCGGCGCTCGCGGTCGAGGGCGAGTTGCTTGCGGTGGGACGGAACCGTCGCGTCCAGCAGGGCAGCGCGATCCGCCACGGCGAGACCGACGCGCTCGAGAACGCAGGGCGCCTACCCGCCTCCACGTACCGGCGCGCGACGATGGCAACGACGCTCTCGCCGTGCGACATGTGTACCGGCGCAATCCTCCTCTACGGGATCAAGCGCATCCTGATCGGCGACAACACCACCTTCATGGGGAACGAGGAGTTGCTTCGTTCCCGCGGGGTGGAGGTCGTCCACATGCACTCCGAGGAGTGCCGCGACCTCATGCTCCGCTTCATCGCCGAGAAGCCCGAGGTGTGGAACGAGGACATCGGGGAGTAGCGTCGCACCAGCGCCGTGGAGGTCACCGCACGGTCGCGGGCTTCTATGATCGGATCATGACGAGCGAGCCTGGGGCGTACCCGCTCCGGTTGACCGGCCGGTACGAGGCGAGTCCGAGCAGGTGGCTATGGCTCGTCAAGATCGTGCTCCTCTTCCCGCACTGGATCGCGCTCATCGGGCTGTGGATAGCGGTTGCGGTCGTGTGGGTGATCGCGCTGTTCGCAATTCTCTTCACCGGGCGATATCCACAAGCGCTGTTCGAGTTCGTCGTCGGGGTGCTGCGCTGGACGTGGCGCGTCGGCTTCTACAGCGTTGCGCTCGCCAGCACCGACCGGTATCCGCCGTTCTCGCTCGGGCCGGATCCCGACTATCCCGCCACGCTCGAGGCCGACTACCCGGAGCGCCTGTCGCGCGGGCTCGTGCTCGTGAAGTGGTGGCTGCTCGCGCTGCCGCAACTGCTGCTGGTCGGGCTCATCGGCGGGTGGTCGGGGTGGGAGATCGAGCTCGGACCCGGCCTCGCGAACGTTCTGCTTGTGATCGCGGCCGTCGCACTCCTCGTCACCGGCCACTACCCACGCGGGCTGTTCGACCTGCTGATGGGGCTGAACCGTTGGACGTTCCGGGTGACCGCTTACGTCCTGCTGCTGACCGACCGCTACCCGCCTTTCCGTCTCGACCAGGGCGAGAACGAGCCGACCGCCGCGACCCAGGCGACGGCGAACTGAGGGGCAACACCCCGAGATACGGTGCTGCGATGGCGGGGGTGGAAGTCAGACGACTCGAAGCGCGTGACGCGCATGCGTCGGTGAACGCGCTGGCGGAGGTGCTCCGCGACTGCGTCGCGGGGGGCGCCTCGGTCGGGTTCATGGCTGATCTCACCCACGCGGAGGCGCGGACGTTCTTCGAGCAGGTCGTGTCCGCGGTGGAGGAGAACCGGCGTCTGCTGTTCGCCGCGTTTGACGACGACGTGCTCGTCGGCACCGTGCAGGTCGTGTTCGCGCAGCTCCCGAACCAGCCCCACCGTGCGGATGTCTCCAAGCTCCTCGTTCTTCGCTCGGCGAGAAATCGCGGGATCGGTCGGCTCCTGATGGAGCGGGCGGAGGCCGACGCGCTCGCCGTCGGGAGGACGCTCCTCGTGCTCGACACCGCAACGGGGGCGGCCGAAAGGCTGTACGAGCGGCTCGGCTGGACGGCGGCAGGTGTCGTTCCCGGGTACGCGCTCGATCCGTCCGGCGCCCTCTGCTGCACGACGTTCTACTGGAAGCAGCTCGGGTGACCACTCCCGCTGACGCTAGAGAAGCCGCCCGAGGCGCATCCCGGCGACGACCGCCGCGAGCCCGAGCAGCACGCTGCCGCCCGCGTAGGCGACTGCCACCGGCCACCGCCCGTCGTCGAGCAGGTCGAGCGTCTCCTGGGCGTACGTCGAGAAGGTCGTGTAGCCGCCGATCACGCCCATCACAAGCCCGATCCGAAGCCAGGCCGGTGTCCCCGGACGGTCGATCAGTGTTGCGGTCACGAGTCCGATCACGAGACAGCCGCTGATGTTGATCAGGAACGTGCTCCAGGGAAACACGGAGAACGCGCGGCGCTCGATGAATCGGTCGAGTCCGTAGCGTGTCGTGGCGCCGAGCGCACCTCCGAGGGCGACTGCGAGCGCAGTGGGCATGACGCATGTTCTACCGCGTCCCGCGCCGTGCACGGGCGGCAAGCCCAATGCGGGTGGCGGATCCAGCCGCCAGTGCTCGTAGCGGCCGCGCCGCTGCGATGATCCAGCGATGCCGGTGATCGCCCATCCGCGAGACGTCGTCGGTCGTGAACTCGGGCCGAGCGAGTGGTTCGAGGTGACGCAGGAGCGGATCGACGCGTTCGCGGACGTGACCGGCGACCACCAGTGGATCCACGTCGATCGCGAGAGGGCGAGCACCTCGCCGTACGGGACGACGATCGCGCACGGGTATCTGACGCTCTCGCTTCTCGCTCCACTGCTCGACGACGTGTGGCTCCCGCCCGATGAGGCGGTGACGATCAACTATGGCGTCAACCGCGTCCGGTTCCCCGCTCCGGTTCCGTCCGGGTCTCGGATCCGGGCACGGCTCCTGGTCGCATCGGTCGCGGATGTTCCGGGGGGCGTCCAGGCGACGCTCGAGGCCACAGTCGAACTTGAGGGCGGCGACCGTCCGGTCTGCGTTGCCGAGCTGCTGCTCCGCGTACTCGACTAGCGCGTCGCGACACGGGCGCTCACCGGATCGCGGCCGCGGAGCGGTGTAAGAACCGCCGCTCCGTCGGGCGATTCATCCGTATGACCAAGACATCGAAAGTTCGGGTGCGCTGCGCGCTGTGCGGAGCGAGTTCGATCCAGCTGCGCGTCCACCTGAACAGGAGCGACGAGGGGCCGTTCACGGCACCTCCCGATCTCGACCTGAGACCCAGCGGGGTGCGGCGGGCGCTATTCGCGCTCCGGGTCGAGGCGTGCGACGAGTGCGGGTACTGCTGGGACAGGATCGGTGAGGCGCCGCTCGGTGTCGAGAAGGCGCTCGAGTCGCCGGTCTACCGCGAGGTGCTGCACGAGGCGCGGATGCCGCTCGCGGCCCGGCACTTCTTCTGCGAGGCGCTCTGCGCGGAGGCGGGCGGTCTTCGGAAGCGCGCCGCGAAGAGCTTCCACGAGGCCGCGTGGGTCTGCGACGACGAGGACGCGGCCGAGCAGGCACGGATCTGCCGTGACCGTGCGGCCGAGGCGCTCGGCGCCGCGATCGAGTGGTGCGAGAGTGGATTGCCTCCCACGGACGCGAAGGCGGTCAGGGCCGATCTCCTCCGTCGGGCAGGGCGGTTTGACGAGGCGCTCACGCTGCTCGACGAGGTGGATGCGTTGGTCGCCGCGCGGGCGGCGACGGCAGTCGCCACGGCGGACGAGACGGAGGACACGGACGACACCGGCGACGGTGGGCCACCCGTGGCCGTGAGACGGTTCCTGCGTCGGCTGTGCGAGATCGGTGACGCAGAGGCGCACGGCATCCACGAGGCATATGCGGACGACGACGAGGGCGACGAGGGCTGACCCCGAGGCAGACCTGCGTGTGACCCCGCCGCCCGACGGGGCGGGGGCGTCAGTCGCGCGTGAGATCCCAGACGATCACGACAGGGAAGCCCGTCAGGGCCTCCTCGAACGCCTCCTCGAGACCGTCCTTCGCCTCGGCCCGAGCCTGGGCTCCGGTCAGACCCGGTTCGAGACATGACCGGATCCGCAGCCCGGCCGCCGTGAACGCGCTCACATACGCGGAGTGGCTGTGCGCGACCTCGGGGATGACACGACGGCCACCCGCTCCGTCGTCCACGGTCGCGCGCCAGTCGAGCAGTGCGGTAGCAAGCGGATGCGGATTCGAGATGATCATCCGGCCACCAGGCCGCAGCACGCGGGCGAGCTCGAGCACGGATGCGTCGAGCGCCGGCGCGTGGCTGAGCACGAGGCTGCACACGACCGCGTCGAACGTCCCGTTGGCGAACGGGATCCGCTCGAGATCGGCTTCGACGAACCGTGCCTGGGGAGCCTTCTCTCGCGCGACTGCGAGCATCGCCGGGCTGGGATCGATTCCGGTCACCTCCAGACCTCGATCGCACAGGTAGGACACGTGGCGGCCGGTACCACACCCTGCGTCGAGAACGTGACCCCCCTCGAGCGACGCGAGGAGCGGGCGCACCGCGGCCTGTTCGATCTCGATCGTGACGTTCCCATCACCGTCGTACGTCGTGGCCCATGTCGCGTACCCATCGCTCGTGGAGACCGTGCCGATCTCCCTCGGCTCGGAGTGCGGGGGCTGGTCGAGGCTCCCGAGGATCCGCTGGATCTCTTCGACCCGCCGTTCGAGCGAACCGGGCACCCCGCGCCCGCGCGCGGTCAGGAGCGCGAGCCCCTCGAGTCCGAGCAGGCGATGGCCTGTGAGGTACGGGGACTGGTTCATCGGTCGGAGCATCGTACGGCCACGCTGACTCGGGTCCGGAACGGGTGCTCTCGCCCCGCGGTGCGGGTTAGCGGTCGCCGTTCCGCCGGGAGACGACGAACGCCTCGTCGTTGAACCAGAGGCCGCCGTTTCGGTGGAGCACGTCCTGCGTCGCCTCGAGGTACGACCCGGTGGTCACGACACTGTCGAGCCGCTCCTCCTCGATCTGGTTGACGTAGATCACCGCGTTCCAGGCGGCGAACAGCGTCGAGGTGCCGATCCGGTCGCCGATCTCGGTCGGCAGCGTGTGCATCCGGTACTGGAAGATCGCCTCGCCGTCAGCGGGGTTCCGGAGGTCGATCTCGTCGGCCAAGGCCCCGAGTGCCTCGCGCAGGGCGGCGAGGAGGTCTGCCCGACCGACCGTGAACGGGTTCTCGTCCGGCCAGAGGGTCTGGACGACCTCGAGCCCGGGATCGCGGCCGAGCGACTGGATCGTCAGGAGGCGGCCACCGGGTGAGAGGCTCCGCGCGAGCGGCGCAAGCACCTTCTGTGCCTTGAACTCAGCGGACATCCGCGCGCGCCAGGGCTGAGACGCGAGGATGAAGTCGTATCCGCCGACCGGTCGGCGCGGGCGCGGGATCACCGAGTGGAGCAGGAACTCGTGGTCGGCGCGGTAGAGGACGAGGACCGACGGTCGCACATAGGTGGGGTTGCCCGTCTTCGGGTGCGGTTTCGTCTCCCAGCCGTACGCGATCGTCTTCATCAGCTCTTCGATCTGGTCGCCGAACTCGTGCGCGGACGTCCCCGAGAGCCGGACCTCCTGCCAGTTCAGCTCCGCCGCTGTCGCCGGGTCGGACGGGGTGAGATCGGGAGCGTCGGCGTAGCTGAGGTTCGTGATCACCACCACGGTGTGCGGGTGCTCGTTGAAGCGGTCGGGCATCTTGTCGAGACCGAGCCGCACGTCCTCGAGGCTGATCTCCTTTGCGACCGCGACGAGCGGCACCGTCGGGAAGAAGCGGTGCGCGCTCCGCATCACGCGTGCGAGCACCGTGGCGTCGCCCATCCCCGCATCGAAGATCCGGAGCGCGGGTGGTGCGGGCCGTACCTTGCCGAGCTCCCGTGCAGCGCGGCCAGCGATTACGGTCTTCTCGTCGCACGTGGTGACGAACGCCAGGTACTTCTGGCGGTTGTCGTAGAAGCGGAACGGCGGCGAAGCGGCCACGGGTGTCTCGTCGGTCACAGTGTCGGTGGAACCGCAGTCGGTGATGGCACGGGGAGCATCGGCGTCGGAGGGACCCGTTCGGGCTAGGCGCTCCGGGCGCCCGAGGAGGCGGTTGCGCGCGACTCGAACCGTGTCATGTCCCGGAACTCCGCGAACCGGCTCTCGATCTCATCCATCGTGAGCGACTGCAACCGTTCGCCTCCGAACGCCTCGATCGCGTACGAGGCGAGGACGGAGCCGTACACCGCGGCACGGCGAAGCACGTCATGTCCCGCCTCGCCGCCCTGGCTGTCGAGATAGCCGAAGAAGCCTCCGGCGAACGCGTCACCGGCTCCGGTGGGATCGATCACTGTGTCGAGCGGGTACCCGGGGATGAAGAAGAACTCGCCGTCGTCGAACAGGCAGGCGCCGTACGAACCCTGCTTTACGACGACCGCGCGCGGTCCGAGCGCACAGACCGATCGGGCGGCGCGTGCGAGGTTTGGCTCGCCGGTGAGCATCCGGAGTTCGGCGTCGTTGAGGATCACGATCTCGACCGCTCTGATCGCCTCGATCAGCGCATCGCGCGCCGATGCGATCCAGTAGTTCATCGAGTCGAGTCCCGCGATCGCGGCGCCCACGCACTGGTCGCGGACACGGCGTTGCAGGTCGGGAAGGATGTTCGCGAGGAAGACGACGTCGGCTGCGCGTGCGCCCTCCGACAGGGTCGGGTCGAAGTCGGCGAACACGTTCAGCTGCGTGTCGAGCGTCTGTGCGGATTCCATGTCGTCGTCGTAGCGCCCTGCCCAGAAGAACGACTTCTGCCCCTGGACCTGCTCGACGTCGTCCATGTTGATCCCGCGGGAGTGGAAGACATCGAACTCGGCGGGGCCGAAGTCGTCGCCGACGACGCCGACGACTCGGACGTCGGTGAAGAAGCGCGCCGCGAGCGAGAAGTGGGTCGCGGCTCCACCGAGGATCCGATCGCGCTTCCCGTGCGGCGTCTCGAGCGCGTCGAACGCGAGCGAGCCGACGACGGTGAGGCTCATCGAGTCCCCGGCACGGGCAGGCCAGCCGCCGCCGCGAGCGCCGGTGCCCGATCGACACGCTCCCACGTGAAGTCCGCGTCGTCGCGGCCGAAGTGGCCGTATGCGGCGGTCTTCGCGTAGATCGGGCGTCGCAGGTCGAGATCGCGGAGGATCGCGGCGGGTCGCAGGTCGAAGTGCTCGACGATGAGCTCGCGGATGCGCGCGACGGGGATCACCTGCGTCCCGAAGCACTCGACCTGGATCGAGAACGGGCGGGCGATCCCGATCGCGTACGCGATCTGGAGCTCGCAGCGGTCGGCGAGACCGGCCGCGACGACGTTCTTGGCGACGTAGCGAGCCGCGTAGGCGGCCGAGCGGTCGACCTTCGTCGGATCCTTCCCGGAGAAGGCGCCACCGCCGTGGCGCGCAGCGCCGCCGTACGTGTCGACGATGATCTTGCGTCCGGTGAGACCGGTATCGCCCATCGGCCCACCGACCACGAACCGTCCGGTCGGGTTGACGTACACGAAGTCGTTGTCGGCGAACCGCGCCTCGTCGTAGAGGTGGCCGGGAAGAATCGGTCGCAGCACGTGCTCGATCAGGTCGGGCTTGATCCGGGTTGCCGCATCGACGCCATCGGCGTGCTGGGTCGAGATGAGCACCCGCTCGATCTCGACCGGTGTCTGTCGTCCGCGCTCGTCAACCTCGTACCGGACGGTCACCTGTGATTTGCCGTCGGGCCGCAGATAGTCGAGCTGGCCCGACTTCCTGACCTCCGACAGCTGCTTGCAGAGCTTGTGCGCGAGGACGATCGGGAGGGGCATGAGCTCCTCGGTCTCCTGGCAGGCGTACCCGAACATCATCCCCTGGTCGCCGGCACCGAGCTTCTCGAGCGGGTCGCCCTGCGCCGCGTCGCTGTCGGATTCGTACGACGAGTCCACGCCCTGCGCGATATCGCCCGACTGCTTGTCGAGCGTGACGATGACGCTGCACGTGGCGGCGTCGAATCCGTATTCCGAGTGGGTGTAGCCGATCCGGGCGATCGTGTCGCGCACGACGCGCTGGAAGTCCACCGAGGCCGAGGTCGTGATCTCGCCACCGACGAGTGCGAGGCCAGTGGTGAGGAACGTCTCGCACGCGACGCGTGCGGTCGGATCCTGCGCGATGATCGCGTCGAGGATGGCGTCGGACACCTGGTCGGCCATCTTGTCCGGGTGGCCCTCGGTGACCGACTCGGAGGTGAAGTGGAACTCGCCTGATCTGGAAAGGTCTGGTGAAGACACGGCATTCGCTCCCGGTACGGTGACAGTGCGGGCGCACTCTAAGCACTTTTTCGGCCAACTCACAATGGTTCCGCAGGAGATTCGAACAGGTGAGAGCGCGAGGTTCTGTCCCGAATATGCGACGACCAGATCGGCATCTGACCGAACGATCGACGACAGCATGTCCGCTCGTCGTACGGGCGGGTGGCGCGCGGCCATGATCAACCTCGAGCTCAAGGTGCGCGACCCCGAGCCGACATCGACCGTTGCCGCATGTGAGCGACTCGGCGCTCTCGACTGCGGTGTGCTGCGCCAGCGCGACACGTACTTCCGGGTCGCAACGGGTCGCCTGAAGCTCCGTGAGGATCTCGACGCGGGGACGGCCGAGCTGATCCGCTACTCCCGGCCCGCGATCCAGGGTGTGCGCGCGAGCGTCTACGAGCGGGTCTCGATCGACGGGCCGGAGGCGCTGGCCGCCGAGGTCGGGGAGCCCGCCGAGGTGGTCGGAGTGGTCGAGAAGACGCGCCGGCTCTATCTCTTCGAGCACGTGCGGATCCACCTCGACGATGTGCGCGGGCTCGGGACGTTCGTCGAACTGGAGGCAGTACTGCCCGAGGGGGCTGTCGTTCCCGACGAGGATCCGACGCTCGTGCACGTGATGCGAGCGCTCGATCTCGACCGGCGGCCACCGATCGCGGTCGGCTACCTGGAGTTGCTGCTCGGCGACTGACGCCGCCAGAACGACGGCGCGGTGCGGGGGACGGCTAGC
>CAYXAS010000052.1:0-13753 GCA_964461665.1 uncultured Gaiellales bacterium | reverse complement strand
TCCGGGGAGAGCCCCACGCCCGGGCGAGGAGCGCGATCACGAGTGCTGCGAGCACGACGACGAGTTGCGAGCGCGTCGCCGCAGCGACGGCTGCGGCTCCTGCCGCGAGACCCATGGATCGCCGGGTCGGGTACGCGACCGCGCGGACGGCGAGCCAGAGCGCTGTGGTCGCGATCGGATAGGCGAACGCCTCCTCGGTGAGCATCGGCGCGTAGGACATCGCGGGCGCCGCGACCGTCGCGATCCCTGCGAACAGCGCCCACGGTCGCGAGACGACCATCCGTGCGAGCGCGTAGGCGGGGAAGAGCGCCAGCGTCATCGCGAACGTCTGGAAGTACTTGATCGCCCCGTAGGCGATCCCGACGTCGCTGATCCACCAGAACGGGGCGGTGAACCACGGGACGAGGGTCGAGAGCCCGTACGGGGCACCGCGTCTCCCCGGGAGGCCTGTCTCCGCGATCGCGCGGGAGATCTGCGTGAGCTCGAGTTCGTCGGTGAAGATCGTCGGTGTCGCCCGATTCCACGCCTGCCAGGCGTAGAGCGTGAAGAGAAGGAGGAACGCACCACCGAGCGGCAGACCCGCCCCCGCGAATGTCCGCCTGACGCGCGCGATCATTCGATGCCTGCCGATCGGGTCTCGACCCTCGGGCGCACCACGTCGTCTGCACCGAGCGCTGTCGCGATGGCTTCGGTCTCGGCGAGCGTGCCCACGACCGGGATCCCTGCGACACGCCTCCGCTGGAGGCGCGGGTCCTCGTCGAGGAACCCGATCACGGTCACCCCCGCGTTCCGCAGATCGCGCGCGGCGACACGCCCCTCGGGGCCGGCCCCGGCGACGAGCACCCGCCGCCTCCCCGTGGCCCGATTCGGTGCGAGCCGTTGCGCGAGCCTCAGCACGACGAGACATGGCGCAACGAGAGCGAGGTCGAGCGCGAACACCCAGAGCGGGAGGTCGCCGAGGTCGAGCGTCGCGACGACGATCCCAACGGTCGCCGCTTCGGCGACGACGAGCGCAACGAGGAGTACCGCCACATCGCGCGTGTTGGCGTATCGCCACGCACGGCGATAGACGCGGAACGCCACCAACCCGACGTAGCGCGAGCCGAGGAGCACAGGGAGCACGCCGAGAAACGCCCCACGCTCGGCAACACCGCCGTGACCTCCGACCGCGAGCACGTAGGCCGCAAGGAGCACCCCGCCGGTGGCGAGCCCGTCGAGCACGACCTCGACGGCGCGCCGCGGATCGATCGCGAATGCGCGCCGCAGCGACGTGTCGCCGGGTCGGCCGGCTCGGCGGTCGTCGTCGAGCTCGGAGAGGAACTGCCCGAACTGCACGAGCAGGACGAAGGTGGCGAGCACGCCGATCGCGGTCACCTGCGGCCGCCCGAGCACGTTGTACGCGACCGCAGTAGCCCCGAGCACGACGGCGATCAGCGACAGCAGCAGCACGGCGCGGCTCTCGGAGAGGCCGTAGTACACGAGCCGGTGCGACGAGTGATCCTTGCCGCCCTGGCTGACCGGCCGCCGCTCGGCGAGACGGCGCACGGTGACGAGCGTCGTATCGAGAATCGGGACGGCCAGCACGAGAAGCGGCAGGAGCGTGGTCGCAACGGTCGTCCCCGCAGTCGTCCAACTCGCGGCGAGACCGAGCACCGCGAGCAGGAACCCGAGCAGCTGGCTGCCCGCGTCGCCCATGAAGACGCTCGCTGGCCGTCCCGGCCGGAGGTTGAGGGGGAGAAAGCCGAGGCAGGCGGCACCGAGCGCGAGCGCGAGCACCAGCACGAGGTCGTTCGGGTGCTCGGTGACCGCGTCGATCGCGAAGTACGCGGCCGCGACGGTCGCGAGCGACGCTGCGAGCCCGTCCATGTTGTCGAGGAGGTTGAAGGCGTTCGTGATTCCGACGAGCCAGATGAGCGCGATCGCGGCACCGACTACCTCGCTCCCGATCAGGTCGACCCGGAGACCGCCTCCGATCGCGAGCGCCGCCGCGGCGACCTGTGCAGCGAGCTTGATACGGGGCGAGAGGCTCCGCGCGTCGTCGATCAGCCCGGCGATGAACACGATCACGCAGCCCGCGCCCACCCCGGCGAGTCGCCACGACGGCTCGATCGCCCCGACTGCGAGCGCCACCCCGACGCCCGTGACGAGCCCCGCGGCGATCCCGACCCCGCCGAACGTCGGCGTGGGACGGTCGTGCCAGCGCTCGCCCGAAGGGTGCGCGACCAGGCGATCCCCGAGCACCGGCACGCGGAGCAGCGCCCACAGCACGACCGAGGCGACGGGGAACGCGACCACGGCAACGCCTGCGCTCACGGAGAGGAAGCGTACTCGGCCGCCTGGAGCGCTCCCTCTGGTTCGGCTCCTACACTCAGCCTCGATGGGCGTGTACCGCGATCTGTTCCGCTACCGCGAGCTGTATACGAGCCTCGTCCGCCGCGACCTTCGCGCGAAGTACAAGGGCTCGGTACTTGGGCTTGCCTGGTCGCTCGCGCTCCCGGCCGCGCTGATGCTCGTCTACCTGATGGTCTTCTCGGTGATGTGGCGGGCAAGTCCCGCGACGGGGGAGGACTACTGGCTGTTTCTTCTCTGCGGCCTGCCGCCATGGTCGTTTCTCGCCGCGTCGCTCCAGCACTCGGCCCGCAGCCTGCTCGACAACGCTGGTCTGATCCGGAAGGTGCGGTTCCCGCGACAACTCGTCCCCTGTGCGGCGGTCGCAACCCAGGTGGTCTCCCTCGCCGCGATGACCACCGTCGTGATCGTTCTCGCACTCGTCTTCCGGGCGGCGAGCCGCGCCACGGTGGTGCTCGCGATCCCCGTGGCCGTGCTGATCGTGCTGTTCGTCGCCGGGCTCGCGCTCACGGTGGCGTCGCTGAACGCGATCTTCCGCGATGTCGAGTTCCTCGTCACCGCAGCCCTGCTCCCCTGGTTCTTCCTCACCCCCATCCTCTATCGACTCGAGGATGCTCCCGGGGCGGCGGAGCGGCCGTGGCTCGAAGCTCTGCTCCACTGGGCGAACCCGATGACCCCCGCGATCGAGGCGTTCAGGGCGCCGCTCTTTGCGGGTGAGCCGCCCCCGGCGGCGGATCTTGGATATCTCGTGGTCGCGACGGTCGTCGCACTCGCTCTGGGTGCCACCGTGTTCAGGGCGGTGGACGACCGGATCGCCTCCGAGGCCTAGCGGCCCCCGAGTCGCACCACCGCAGCGCCCTCGAACAGGCGGTCGCCACCCGTCCACGCGGGGAGACCATCGACCGTCTCCGGCTCCAGCCCGGCGAGCAGCGAGGGCAGCAGGAGCGGTGGCTCGAAGTGGCGGTTCCGTCCGGCCGGAGCCCAGTCGCGGAGTCGGCGGGCGGCGCGGTGCCGCGCGAACAGCGGTCCGGACGGGACGAGCGCGGGGCCGACCGCCGCCCACCCGTCTGCGTGCGCGTCGAGGATCCGGCGCGACCAGTCGGACGCGGGCTCGCACCCGGCGACGAGATGCGCGACGGCCTCCGCATCACCAGCCACGATCGGCTCGTCCTGCGCCTCGAGCGCGGCAGTTGTCCGCGCGTCAGGGCCGCCGTGGACGACCACCGCGAGGCGCCGTCGCTCGATCCGTGGCAGCACATCGACCTCGATGTCGAAGGTGGCGCCCCCGACCTCCGAGACCCAGAAACAGTGCTCCTCCAGCAGGTCGAAGCGGAGTATGTAGCGGCCGGGTGGGCGCGGGGCGATGACCTCCACATCCACCTCGACGGTGTCCCCTTGCTCGACCGGGTCGGGGAACGCGGTCCGGATCCCATCCCACACGATCGGGTTGTCCCGGAGGTCGAGCCAGTGATAGGCGACGCGCATCCCCTCGGGCTCCTTCCATCGCCACGTCGCCGCCCCCTCGTTCGTGACGGACATCCGTACCGCGACCTGCGCGCCCGCCCGCGCGATGCCGAGCGAGACGAGCGCCCAGCGCACCACGAGCGGCGGCGCGCTCCGCGATGCGGGGCGTAAGGCGTCCATCCGAGCCGATGCTACGCGCGCACGCGGCTACCCTCCTGCCGTGACCGTGCCGCTCCTCGTCCGTGCCGCGCGTCGCGAAGCGGTCGAGCGGACACCCGTCTGGTTCATGCGACAGGCGGGCCGCTCGCTCCCGGAGTACCGGGCCCTGCGCGAGCGCCATTCGTTCTTCGATCTCGCATCCACCCCGGAGCTCGCCGCCGAGGTGACGCTCCAGCCGGTGCGCAGACATGACGTCGACGCGGCCGTGCTGTTCGCCGACATCGTCACACCGGTGCTCGGGATGGGGCTCGATGTCCGGCTCGTCGAGGGTGTCGGCCCTGTCGTCGACAACCCCCTCAGGACGCGCGCCGATGTCGAGGCGCTTCGCATCCCCTCCCCGGACGCATTCGAGTCGGTGCTCGAGGCGGTGCGGCTCGTGCGGGCCGAACTCGCGCCCGAGAAGGCGGTTGTTGGTTTCTGCGGGGGCCCGTTCACGGTCGCGGGGTACCTCGTCGAGGGGCGCCCGAACCGGGAGCTCTCACGGACAAAGGCGCTGATGCTCGCCGACCCCGAGACGTGGGGGCTGTTGATGGACAAGCTCTCTGCCACCTTCGCCGCCTATGTGGTCGCCAAGACACGGGCCGGCGCCGATGCGATTCAGCTGTTCGACTCGTGGGTCGGCGCGCTCTCGGAACCGCAGTACCGCACGCACGTCGCTCCGTGGAGCGCGAAGATCCTTGCTGCGGTGGATTCGACCACCATCCATTTCGGCACCGGCGCCCCGCACCTGCTCGAGGCGCTCGCGGAGGCGGGCGGGGATGTTGTCGGGCTCGACTGGCGACTCCCGCTCGACGAAGGCTGGGAGCGGGTTTCCGGCCGCGCTGTACAGGGGAACCTCGACCCGTCATCGCTGCTCGCACCCTGGGAGGTGGTCGAGCGCGAGGCGCTCGATGTCCTGCGGCGCGCGGATGGGCGACCCGGCCACATCTTCAATCTCGGGCACGGTGTCCTCCCCGAGACCGACCCGGACACCCTCACCCGTCTCGTCGCCCTCGTGCACGGAGCGACCACGTGATCGCCGGCGGCATCTCGCTCGAGCACCTGTCGCGCGACTTCATCGTCCGGGCACGCGAGACCGCGACGCTGAAGGAGCTCCTTGTGGCGCGCGGCAAGACGGGGGCGCACCACGTGGCAGCGCTTCGCGACGTCAGCGCCGAGATCGCGCCCGGGGAGGCGGTGGGACTGATCGGGCGAAACGGGTCGGGGAAGTCGACGCTGCTTCGGCTGATCGCGGGGATTATCCGGCCGACCACAGGGAGTGTCGCCGCGGGGGGTCGCATCGGGTCGCTGCTGGAGCTCGGCGCCGGGTTCCACCCGGACTTCACGGGGCGCGAGAACGTCGAGTTGAACGGCGCGCTCCAGGGGCTTTCCCGTGCTCGGATCCGGGAGCGGTTCGACGAGATCGTCGCGTTCTCCGAGATCGGCGACGCGATCGACCGGCCGGTGCGGACCTACTCGTCCGGGATGGTCGTCCGGCTCGGGTTCGCGATCGTCGCGTTCATGGAGGCCGACACGCTGCTGCTCGACGAGGTGTTTGCGGTCGGGGACGAGGGTTTCCAGCGGAAGTGCTTCGGGGTGATCTCGCAGTTCAAGGCGCGTGGGGGCACGATCCTCTTCGTCTCGCATGATGCGGTCGCCGTCGAGCGGCTCTGCGACCGCGCGATCCTCCTGCGGTCGGGCGCGAAGGAGTTCGACGGACAGGTGCACGATGCGCTCGCCCGTTACCGACGGGTGATCGTCGAGGACGAGCACCTGCTGGACGGAGGCGGAACCATGGGCGGTCCGGAGGCGGAGGTGCTCGCGGTGAGGGTGCTCGACGCCAACGGCGCACCGCGTGACCAGGTGGGCGGGGGTGAGCCATTCGCGTTCGAGGTGGAGCTCGCTGCGTACACGGCACTCGAGCCGCCGATGCTGCGACTGGAGCTGCGGGACGCGTCGGGAATGCTGGTCGCCGACGAGCGCGCGCGACTCGGCGAGCTCGGCTGGACAGGCGCACCACAGCGGCTTGCCGTCCGGCTCGAGATCGACGAGCCTCCGCTCTCGTTCGGGCGGCTGCAGACGGTCGCCTCGCTCGTCGCAGCCGACGGCGCGCTGCTGCACCGGCGCAGCGACGGGCTGTCATTCCTCGTCTACCCCGACGGCGAGGGTCGCGGCCTCGTCCGGCTCGGTGGCACATGGCGCCCGTCGCCGAATGGAGGCGCCCGATGAGCTACAGGACGTGCCCCGACTGGCCCGCGCTGATGGAGATCGCGCCCGAGTTGCAGTGCAAACACATGACCCTGCGTGAGGCCCAGCTGCCGTTTGAGGTGATCGGCAGCGTCCCACCCGAGGTGCCGCTCGATACGACGGAGATCTGCTGCGACCTCGAGAACCGCGTCGTGAACGGTGAGCACACCCACCCGGCGGTCGTCGCGGCACTCGAGGGCTCAAGCTGGTCCGAGCTGCGCGCATGGGTGGCGTCGCAGCGCGCCGACGCGTGACGTTCGTCGTCCCCTTTCGGGAGGGCGGGAAGAGCCGCCTGCCTCCAACGGTGCGCCGTGAGGCGGCGCTCGCGATGCTTGCGGACGTGCTCGGCGCTGCCTGCGGTCTCGGGCAGGTGCTCGTCGTGACCGACGATCCCGATGCGACGCAGCTCGCCTGCGAGGCGGGTGCGGTTGTGGTCGCCGATCCCGACGCCGGACAGGGGGCTGCGGTCGTGGCCGCGCTCGCAGCTCTGGATGGCCCGTGCGCTGTCGTGAATGCGGATCTCCCGTGTGTCACCGCCGCCGAGCTCGAGACGCTTCTCGCGGTGGCGCGAAGTGGCGGGTTTGGGCTCGTCGAGGCCGACGATGGGACGACGAACGCGCTCGCGCTTCCCACCGCAGCGGCCTTCGCCGCGCTCTACGGGGCAGGGAGCGCGGCTCGATTTCGGGCGCACGCGGTCTCGCTCGGTCTCCGTGTGGCCGACCTCATGCTCCCAGGGCTCATCTCCGATGTCGATTCGCTCGACGACCTCGAACGGATCGCCGAGCGCGCGGGACCGGCGACGCGCGCGCTGCTCGTCGGTGTCGCACCGTGAGGGTCACCTGTCTCAGCGGGGGCGTCGGGGGCGCAAAGCTCGCGACGGGACTCCGGGATGCGCTTGGAGACGGAGAGCTGACCGTGATCGGGAACGTCGGCGACGACCTCGACGTTCTCGGTCTCCAGGTCTCACCCGATCTCGACTCGATCCTCTACGCGCTGGCGGGCCTGAACGACACGGGCCGCGGCTGGGGTCGCGCCGACGAGACGTGGCGCGTGCTCGAGTCCGTTCGGTCATGGGGAGGGGAGAGCTGGTTCTCGCTCGGCGATCTCGATCTCGGACTCCACCTGGTCCGCACACAGGCGCTCCGCGCAGGTGAACGGCTCTCGGAGGTGACCCGTCGGCTGTGCGAGGCCGCGGACACTCGCGCGACGCTCCTCCCAGCGACCGATGACGTTCTCCGCACACGGGTCGTGACTCCGGCCGGGACGTTCGCGTTTCAGGAGTGGTTCGTGGGTCGCGGCCACCGCGACGAGGTGGACGCGGTCGAGGTGGTCGGGGCCGCGAGCGCGACGCCTGCGCCGGGAGTAGTCGAGGCGATCGAGACGGCAGATCTGGTGGTGCTCACCCCGAGCAACCCGTTCGTCTCGATCGGGCCGATCCTCGCGGTTGCGCCGATCCGGGCTGCGCTCGCTGCGCGGAGCGGCCCGCGTGTCGCTGTCAGTCCCCTGATCGGTGGCCGCGCGGTCAAGGGGCCGGCCGACCGTATGCTGCTGCGGATGGCGGGCGGTGCAGGACCGAGTCACGTCGCCGGCTGCTACGAGGGCCTGATCGACGCGCTCGTGATCGACCCGGCCGACGCACCCGCGGATGCACCCGTACCACTCGTCGTGGCGGGCACCCTGATGACCGACCGTGAGGCAGCGCGGCGCCTCGCCGAGACCGTGCTGGAGGCTGTGACGTGAAGATCGGGGTGATCGGCGGGACAGGCAGCTTCGGGATGGCGCTCGCACAGCGTCTCGCTGCGGCGGGTTACGAGGTTGTGATCGGCTCGCGCGACGCAGAGCGCGCCGCGGAGGCGGCGGCAACGCTCGGGGTGACGGGGGCGACGAACGCGGATGCGGCGCGGGCGGCCGATCTCGTCGTGCTCGCGACGAAGGCGAACGCGACGCTCGAGACCGCGCGCGAACTCCGCGACGCGATCGGTGAGACACCGGTGCTCTCGGTCGCGGCGGAGCTGTCGTTCTCGAAGTCGGGGGTCTTCCCGACCGCCGAGGCGACATCGATCGCGCATCGGCTCCAGGAGATCCTGGCAGGCCCGGTGATCGCCGGGCTCCATTCACTCGCTGCCTCGAACCTCGCAGGTGACGAGGCTCCGGACGAGGACGCGCTGATCTGCGGTGACGATCCGGATGCCAAGGCGCTCGTGCTCGAGCTCGCGGAGCGGATCACCGCGGGTCGCGCGATCGACTGCGGCCCGCTCGCTTCCGCCCGCGCGCTCGAAGGGCTCACCGCGGTGATCGTGAACATCAACAAGCGCTACCGCGCCCACGCGGGGATCCGCGTTTCCGGGCTCGGGTAGGTGACCGCCGCGCCTCCCTCGGAGCCGGGCGAGGTGCGGGTGATCCCGCTCCGCGGGATCCCGGAGGTGCGCGAGGGCGACGATCTCGCAGCGCTCCTCTCGAACGCAGCCGCCGCGATCGGCGGTTTGCGGGACGCGGACGTCGTGGTGGTCGCCCAGAAGGCGGTCTCGAAGAGCGAGGGGCGGGTCGTCTCTCTCACGGCGGTCGAGCCGTCCGCACGCGCGATCGAGCTAGCGGGTGACGAGGGTGACCCCCGCCAGGTCGAATGGATCCTTCGCGAGGCGCAGGAGGTGGTGCGATCGCGTCCACCGCTCGTGATCGCCGAGACGCGGCACGGCTTCGTGTGCGCGTCGGCCGGGGTCGATGCCTCGAATGCGCCCGATGACGACTCGGTGGTGCTGCTCCCGCTCGACCCGGACGCGTCGGCGGCCCGGCTGCGTGACCGGCTCTGCGAGCTCACAGGGGTCGATCTCGGAGTGGTGGTGAGCGACTCGTTCGGGCGCGCGTGGCGTCAGGGGACGACCGATGTCGCACTCGGGGTCGCGGGGATCACACCGATCCTCGACCTGCGCGGGACACCGGACACCCGTGGCCACCTTCTCCAGGCGACCCTGATCGCGGTCGCGGACGAGATCGCGGGCGCGGCCGAGCTCGTCATGGGGAAGGCCCGGGGTATGCCGGCGGCGGTCGTGCGCGGGGTCGATGTCCGCGGCGGCGGCTCGGCCGCCGAGCTCGTGATGCCACGCGAGCGCGACCTCTTCCGGTAGTCGCGTCCGACGCCGACCGCTTCCCGCCGAGCGGCGCGATATGGTCAGAGGGTGCGTCGCGTCGCCATCGTGCTCACCGCAGGCCTCATCGCCGCATCGCTGGCCGGGGCAGCGCTTGCCGCGGGCAACCCGAAAGCCGGGAAGGACGTGTACACGACGAACGGGTGTGGCGCCTGCCACGTGTTCGGCCCCGCAGGCTCGAAGGGGACGATCGGCCCCTCGTTGACGAAGGCGCGGCTCACGGCCGATGCGAAGGCGGCGAAGCAGCCGCTTGCGACGTTCATCCGCACCTCCGTCACGACGCCGACGAAGTTCGTTGCGAAGGGGTACAAGAGCGGGCTGATGCCGATGTACAGCAAGTTGTCGACGAAGCAGCTCGACGATCTCGTCGCGTTCCTCCAGACCGGCTGACCCGGTTGCGGCGCGCGTCGCCGCTGTTCCCCGGGAACCGTTCGACTACGCTCCGCCCATGCCGCGCTACGCGATCTGGGGAACAGCGACGTCGGACACCCACCGCACGTGGGTCGAGTCGGTCGGTGTCGCGTTTGAGCGCGACGGGTGGGAACGCGTCGACGATGTACTCGAGGCGGACTTTGTCCTGAACATGTTCGACGCGGAGGCCCCGAAGGCGTTTCGACGGCAGGCGCGCGGCACCTATTCGGCCTCGTTCTACGAGTTGACGGAGGTGCCCGACGACGTTCTCCGGACGAGCTATCCGAACCTTGTCCGCACGCTCGCGAACGTCGTTGTGCTGCGGATCCCAGGGGAGGGCGTCTGGTTCACGACGATGGAGCGCGGCACCTACCGCATCTCCGAGGATCCGGCGGAGGCACTGGAGCGGCTCGGTCCGCTCGCGGGGTCGAAGCTGGTGATCGACAACGAGTTCGTCGCGGATCTCGAGCCGGAACTCTGGGACGGCGACGAGGTGACCGCCGACATCGCGGCTGCGGGCACGCGCATGCAGGCCCTCGACCTTCTCCCCGCACCGTTCCCCGTGCACGAGTTTCTCGACGAGCGCGACCTCCGCCACGTGATGCGCCTCTACCAGGTGGGTGGGCTCTCGTACGGCAATCTCTCCGCCAGGAAGGACGCCGATCGGTTCTGGATGAGTGCGAGCGGGGTGGACAAGTCGAAGCTGGAGACTCCCGGCCGCGACATCCTGATGGTCACGGACTACGACGAGCCGAACGCGCGCATGCGACTGAGCGTCCCGCCCGGGATCGAGCCACGCCGTGTCTCGGTCGATGCGATCGAGCACTGGATGATCTACCAGCGGCACCCCGACGTGGGCGCGATCCTGCATGTCCACGCCTGGATCGCTGGCTGCGCCGCGACGGACGTGAACTACCCGTGCGGAACGCAGGAGCTCGCCGAGTCGGTCGCCGCGCTGATCGACCGCGAACCCGACCCCGCCCATGCGGTGATCGGGCTGCGGAACCACGGGATCACCGCGACCGGTGACACCCTGACAGAGATCCTCGACCGCATCGAGTCGAAGGTCCTCCGTCAGGTGCCGATGACGTAGAGGTCGTCGCGGGCATCGACCCGTCGCGCTACGCCACCGCCCAGTCCGCCGAGAGCAGCTCTGCCTGCTCGAGCACCGTTTGGGTCGCCTGCTCCTGCTTGTCCGGCGGGTAGCCGTGTTTGCGGAGCAGCCGCTTGACGAGGACGCGCAGACGCGCCCGGACGTCCTCGCGGACCGTCCAGTCGATCGTCACGTTGGCGCGTACCGACGCGACGAGCTCGCGCGCGATCGCGCGGAGGGTGTCGTCGCCGAGGAGTTGCACCGCGCTGTCGTTCGTCTCGAGTGCGTCGTAGAAGGCGATCTCGTCCTCGGTGAGGCCGAGCGCCTCGCCCCGTGCGTCTGCCTCGCGCATCGTCCGTGCGAGCGCGATCAGCTCCTCGATCACCTGCGCCGCCTCGATCGCCCGGTTCTGATAGCCGCGGATCGCCCGTTCGAGCAGCTCGGCGAACGACCGCGACTGGACGACGTTCTTCCGGCGGCGGACGGTGAGCTCGCCGCGCAGGAGCTTCTCAAGTACCTCTACCGCGAGGTTCTTCTGGGGCATCCCGCGCACCTCGTCGAGGAACTCGTCGGAGAGGATCGAGAGATCGGGTTTCGCGAGTCCTGCCGCAGCGAAGATGTCGAGCACGCCTTCGGGAGCGACCGCGCGCGAGATGATCTGGCGGATCGCGTGCTCGAGTTCCTCCTCCGGGCGCGCCTCCGCGACGGCGCGCTTGGCGAGCGCGGCCTGCACCGCCTGGAAGAAGGAGAGGTCGTCGCGGATCCGCAGGGCCTCCTCGTGAGGTACCGCGAGCGTGAACGCGCGTGTGAGTTCGCGCACGACGACGAGGAAGTGATCCTTCCCGTCCCTCTGCGCGAGGATGTGCTCCTGCGCGGGGGGGAGGAGCCCGAGCCGCTCCGCGGGGGTCCCGGTTGTCCAGCGGGTGCGGTCGAAGCCGTGGAAGAGGGCACAGCAAACCTCGTGTTTCTCAAGCATCACCGCGACCGCGTCGTCCTGGTCGAGCGCGGTGCGCCCGGTGCCCCCGCTCTCCGTGTAGGTCGCGAGCGCCGCCTTCAGGTCGTGTGCGAGCCCGAGGTAGTCCACGACCAGCCCACCGGGCTTGTCGCGGAACACGCGGTTCACCCGCGCGATCGCCTGCATCAGTCCGTGTCCGCGCATCGGCTTGTCGACGTACATCGTGTGCAGGCTCGGCGCATCGAACCCTGTCAGCCACATGTCGCGCACGAGTACGACCCGCAGCGGGTCGTCGGGGTCACGGAACCGGTCGGCGAGCGCTTCACGCCGCTGCTTGTTGCGGATGTGTGGCTGCCAGCCGGTCGGGTCGGTGGCGGAGCCGGTCATCACCACCTTGATCGTGCCCTTGCTGTCATCGTCATCGGCCCACGTCGGCCGGAGTCGCACGAGTTCCGTGGAGAGCTCGACGCAGATGCGGCGGCTCATGCAGACGATCATCGCCTTCCCCTCCATCACTTCGAGGCGGTTCTCGAGGTGCTCGACGATGTCGGCCGCGACGAGTGCAAGGCGCTTTTCGGCACCGACGATCGCCTCGAGCTGCGCCCACCGTGTCTTGAGCTTCTCTCGGCGCTCGACCTCCTCACCCTCGGTCGCCTCCTCGAAGTCCGGGTCGATCGTGGGCCGCTCTGTCTCGTCGAGTTCGAGCCTGGCGAGGCGGCTCTCGTAGTAGATGGGGACTGTCGCCCCGTCTTCGACCGCGCGCTGGATGTCGTAGACGCTGATGTAGTCGCCGAACACCGCGCGTGTGTTCGCGTCCGCAAGCTCGATCGGTGTGCCGGTGAAGCCGATGAACGAGGCGTTCGGGAGGGCGTCGCGCATGTGGCTTGCGAACCCGTCCACGAAGTCGTACTGGCTGCGGTGCGCCTCGTCGGCGATCACGACGATGTTGCGCCGTTCGGAGAGCGTCGGGTGGCGGTCGCCTTTCTCCTCCGGGAAGAACTTCTGGATCGTCGTGAACACGACTCCGCCCGAGGCGACCGAGAGGAGCGCACGGAGATCTCTCCGGTCCGCAGCCTGCGCTGGCGGCTGGCGCAGCAGTTGCGAGCAGCGTGAGAAGGTGCCGAACAGCTGGTCGTCGAGGTCGTTGCGGTCGGTGAGCACGACGACGGTCGGGTTCGCCATCGCCGACTCGCGGATGATCCGGCCGGTGTAGAACGCCATTGTCAGGCTCTTGCCCGAGCCTTGCGTGTGCCAGACGACCCCGATGCGGCGGTCTCCGGACTCGCCGCCGTGGACGGGCACCGTCTCGCCACCGTCCCCGGGAGCGGCCCGGGCGACGTCCGCCGCGCGCAGCGTCTCTTCCACCGCCACCTGGACCGCGTGGAACTGGTGGTAGCCCGCCATCTTTTTCGCGATCCGGACGTTGTCGTCCTCGAACACGAGGAAGTCGCGGACGAGGTCGAGCAGCCGCCGCCGCTCGAACAGCCCTTCGATCACGACCTGGAGCGCGACGGCGTGAGTGCCGGCAAGACCGGTGTAGTCTGGGGCGCGCCACCGTTTGAACCACTCGCGTCCGGCGGTGAGCGTGCCGACGCGCGCGTCGATCCCGTCGGAGATGACGAGCACCGCGTTCGAGGTGAAGAGCGACGGGATCTCTGCCTGGTAGGTCTGGAGTTGGCTGTACGCGCTCCAGACGGTCGCCCCCTCGTCTGCTGCGTTCTTGAGCTCGAGCACTGCGAGCGGCAGCCCGTTGACGAACAGCACGATGTCGGGCCGACGGTTGCGTTTGTTCTCGACGACCGTGAGCTGACTGACCGCGAGCCAGTCGTTGGCCGCCGGGTTGTCGTAGTCGAGCACCCGTGCCTGCGCCCCGCGGATCTCCCCGGCGGC
>CAYXAS010000051.1:4676-13940 GCA_964461665.1 uncultured Gaiellales bacterium | reverse complement strand
ACTAGCCACGGGAGGGCCGGTCGGGGATGATCGCGACCGCCCCATCTACCGTCAGAACGCGAACCCTGGCCCCGAAGCGCGAGGCCAGCGTCTCCTCGGTGAGCACCGCGAGCGGCGGCCCATCTGCGACGATCCGACCACCGTCGAGAACCAGCACGCGGTCGGCGTAGAGCGATGCGAGCGTCAGATCGTGCATCGCGGAGATGAGCGTGAGACCCGCCTCGGCGCGGAGCGCGTCGAGCAACTCGAGTGCCTGCTGCTGGTGGCCGATGTCGAGCGCGGCCGTCGGCTCGTCGAGCAGGACAATCCGCGCCTCCTGCGCGAGCGCTCGCGCAACGACCGCCCGTTGCTTCTCGCCACCGCTCAGCGTCCCGAGCGGCCGCTCGGCGAGCGGGAGCAGGTCGAGACGCTCCAGGACCCGTCCGACCGCGACGTGATCCGCGGCCCCTTCGCGCGCCAGCGCACCGAGGTGCGGCGCACGTCCGAGCAGCACGTATTCCGCGACCGTCAGCCACTCGGGTGTCACCGGCTCCTGTGGGACGAGCGCGACGCGCCGCGCGCGCTCACGACGCGAGAGAGTCGTCGTCGATTCCCCCTCAAGCCGGATCGTGCCTTCGACCGTGACCGACCCGACGACCGCGTTGAGGAGCGTTGTCTTCCCGGCCCCGTTCGGCCCCACGAGCGCGACCCACGAGCCGCGCTCCACCTCCACGCTCACGTCGTGCAGCACCGGCTGCCCGCCGAGCGAGACCGAGACGCGCTCGAGCGACAGCGCGGTCACGCCCGCGCACCGCGGGAGCGGAGGACGAGCGCGAAGAACGGCGCCCCGACGAGCGCGGTGACGACACCGATCGGAATCTCGGCCGGGGCGAGCACACTCCGCGCCGCGACATCCGCGAGCACGAGGAACCCCGCTCCGAACGCGAAGGAAAGCGGCAGGAGGCCGCGATACGAGGTCGGGCTGAGCAGCCGGATCGCGTGCGGGACGATGATCCCGACGAACCCGATCAGGCCACTCACCGCAACCGCAGCGGCTGTCCCGATCGTCGCCGCGACAACGAGCAGTAGACGCGTGCGGCGCACGTCCACGCCGAGGCTCGCCGCCTCACGGTCGCCGAGCGCGAGGAGATCGAGCACCCGCCGCTGGAGCAGGATCACGACCGCGGCCACCAGCACGTACGGCGCGAGCGTCACCACATCCCGCCAACCGGAGCTCGGGAGTGAACCGAGGATCCACGAGAACACCTCCTGCAACGTGTCCGAGTTCCGCTGCTGGACGAACGTCTGAAGCGCGGTGAAGAAGCTCGCGACAGTGACCCCTGCGAGCACGAGCGTCGCCGAGTCCCGCTCGCGCCCCGTGGCGCGACCGACGCCGTAGGCGAGCACCACCGCAGCCGCACCGCCGATGAAAGCCGCGATCGGGAGCGTCTGCTGCCCGCCGAACATCCGGGGGAGATAGGCGATCGCAAGCGTCGCACCGAGACCCGCGCCCGCCGCGACCCCGAGCAGATACGGGTCGGCGAGGGGGTTGCGGAACGCGCCCTGGTAGGTGGCACCTGCGAGCGAAAGCATTCCGCCGACAAGCAGCCCGAGCACAACCCGTGGGATCCGGATGTCCCAGAGGATCGACTCGGTCGCCGCGTCGAGCGGGCTCGCGACCGGAAGTCCGAGCCGAGCCAGGGCGGAGCGGACGGCGTCCGCCACGCCGACGTCGACCGGGCCGGAGATGACGCCGACCGCGAGCGCGACGAGCACGAATCCCGCCGCCGCGCACGCCCAGCCGATGCTCACCCCGCGGGGGCGAACGGCCGGGACGGGCGCGGCGGCGGGCTCCATCAGTGCCCTAGACGCCGACGCGCGCGAGTCCCGCGGCGACCGCGCGGACGAGATCGACGAGGCGTGGCCCCCAGCGCGACGCAACCGAGTCGTCGATCCGAACGATCGCGCGGGTCTTCACGGCCTTGATCGTGCCCCACCCCGGCCGCGCCGCGACCGTGTCCGGTGTCTGTCCGCAACACACGGAGTCAGCCAGCACGATCACGTCAGGGCTCTCGCTGACGATCAGCTCCTGCGAGAGCTGCGGGTAGTCCGAGCCGGCCCCGGCCGCCTTGTCGGCGATGTTCCGGAGCCCGAACAGCGCGTAGATTCGCCCGACGAACGTGTTCGAGGTGACCGAGTAGAACGTCGGATCGAGCTCGTGGTAGACGGACGCCGTCGCCGCACGCGCCTTCGAGCGGGCGACGATCGCCGCGATCTGCTTCTTCATCCCCGCGACCAGCGCGTCCGCCTCCGAGCGATGCCCCGTGAGCGCGCCGAGCTGGCGCATCTGCTGGTAGGCGCCCGGGAGCGTCGAGGCGGCGTCGTGGTGGACAACCGGGATTCCGAGCTTGCCAAGCGCCTCCACGAGGCCCTTCGGGTCGTACGAGACGACGACGAGGTCGGGCCGGTACGAGGCGATCGCCTCGACGTTGGGGGTGTAGCCCGAGAGCGATGTCCGGGGCGCCGTCTTCGGGAAGTCGGACATGTCGTCGACCGCAATGACCTGCTTGCCCGCGCCGATCGCGAAGAGCGTCTCGGTCGCGGTTCCCGACAGCGAGACGATCCGCTGCGGCACCTTCGAGACCGTCACCTTCCCGTTCTTGGCGGTGACCGTGGCGGGAAACACATCGGCGCTCCCACTTGCGAGCGCGCCTCCCACGCCGACGAGCCCAATGAGCGCTGCCGCCGTAACGACAACTAGCCGGTTGAACACCTTGTCATCTCCGTTCTCCCTTCCGCGAGGGGTGGGGTATGTCGGAGAGCGACAGGTCTTCTGACTCGGGGTTCCCTCCCCCACCGCCTTCCCGGCCCAGGGGCCAGTGGCGTCGTGGCGGGGAAGCATCACCCCTTACAGCGGCGGGACCGTCCCGGACTTGCACCGGATTCCCTCACCGCTCTCCGTATGTGTCGCGCGAGCCTACCATGCCCCGATGCCGCTCCTCGCGCGCTCCTGGGCTCCGGTAATCGCCTGGTGCGCGGTGATCTTCGCGATCTCGTCGATCCCGTCGCTCGCGACCGATCTCGGTGTCTGGGACGTCGTCCTGCGGAAGACCGCGCACGTGGCGGAGTTCGCAATCCTCGGCGCGCTACTGCTCCGCGCGTGCGCGCGAGCGCCACTCGCCTTCGTCCTCGGGACGCTGTACGCGGTGAGTGACGAGCTCCACCAGACGTTCGTTGACGGCCGCTGCGGCGCCCCGCTCGATGTCGCGATCGACGCGATCGGGGTCGGAACCGGGATCACGGCATGGAACGTGCGTCGTCGCCGGAGGACCCGATGACCGGGATCGCGCTCTCGCTCGACGCGCTCGGTGACACGCGCGGCCTCTGGGATGCGTGGGTCGATCAGGCGGCCGGAGTTCTCGGACTGGAGCCGGGCGCGCTGCCGACGGACCGGGCGGACGCGGCCGCGGCGCTCGACGCTGCTGGCGCGGGAAACTGGAGAGTGCTGCTCGCGCGGTTCGCCGCCGACCGGGCACCCGTCCACCTCCGGCCCGCTGCCGACGCGAGCGCGGCTCTCCGGCGACTCTCAGCCGCCGGGACGCGGATCGTCGTCTTCACCGACGCGCCCGTCGAGCTCGCCGAGCTTGCACTCGCCCATCTCGGCGCCACCCGACGGGTCGCGGGGCTGGAATGCGGCGCTGACGCGCACGAGCGCGCGCTGGCGCTGCTCGGGGACGGTGCTCTCACCGTCGCGACACGGTCCGCCCTGCTCGCCCTCTGACCGCGGGCGCTACCCCGCGACGAGGCGGTGGATCGTGCCCGCGTGCGAGACGAGCAGGACCTCGCCCGACGGCTGCTCCGCGAACGCAACGAGTCCTGGGAGAGTGAACGGCTCGCGGCGCATTGATCCGCCCCTCGCAGGGATCGACCAGACGCGCCCGGAGCAGTAGTCGCCGAAGACGTAGCGGCCACGGAGCGCCGGGAGCCTCGTGCCGCGGTAGACCACGCCGCCAGTGACCGAACAGCCACGATCGCGGCCGTACGTCGCGATCGGCCCCACGAGCCTCCCCGGGCCGAGCGGCGTGTCCTCGTGGCGCCGCGAGCCTTCGAACCTGTCCCAGCCGAAGTTGACGGGCAGGCGCGAGCCTGCGCGGAGGACACTCACCTCCTCGACGGCGTTCTGGCCCACGTCCCCGATCCACAGGTCACCCGTCGCACGATCGAACGAATAGCGCCATGGGTTCCGCAGCCCGTACGCGACGATGCGCGGGCGCGGCTTCCGCACGCGAACATCGAGCGTGAACAGCTTGCCGAGCAGCGTCCCGCGCGCCTGCCCACGATCCTCGGGATCGCCTGCGCCGCCACCGTCGCCCAGCCCGACCCACAGACGACCGTCCGGGCCGAATGCGAGATGCCCCCCGTTGTGGTTCCCGTACGGCTGCGGGACGCGCAGCAGGATCGTGAGCGTGCCGAGCCGCGCTCGCCCGCGGACCTCGCGGAGGCGGGCGATCACCGTCGCGCCGGAGCGGTCGATGTAGTTGACGTACAGCGCCCGGGTAGAGCGGTAGCGCGGGTCGAACGCGAGCCCGAGCAGCCCCTGCTCACCCCGAGCGCGGGTCAGCGCTCGGAGGTCGGCGAACGACGCGGCGCGCAACCGACCGTTCTCGACAACGCGGATCAGGCCGTCCTGCTGCGCGACGTAGAGCCGCCCCGGCTCGCCAGGCGCGAATGCGGCCGCGACAGGCGCCTCGAGCCCCTTCACGACTGGTGCGAGGTGTAGTCCTCCGCCCGCGCCTGCGGCAGTTGTCACGGCAAGCGCGAGCCCGGCGGCGACCCCCGCAACGACACATCCCCGCACGCGGGCACCGTACAGCGCCCGCGGTAGTCTGCGCCGATGCGCGTTCTCGTTGTCGGAGCAGGTCAGGTCGGCTCGACGATCGCCGAGGCGCTGCACAACGACCACTCCGTGACGGTGATCGACACGGACGCGGAGCGGCTCCGTGCGCTCGCGTACCGCCTCGATGTCCGCACGCACATCGCGAACGGTGCGAGCCGCGAGGGGCTGCATGCGGCGGGGGCCCACGATGCGGATCTCATCGTCGCGTGCACCTCGCGCGACGAGGTGAACCTCGTCGCCTGCACGTTCTCCCGGCTCGAGAACCCTCGTGCCACTGTTGTGCTCCGCACCACGAACGTCGAGTACGTGGACCTGCAGCGCGAGGGCAAACTCGACGTCGACCACGCGGTGTCCTCCGAGCGGGAGACGGCACTCGCCGTGCTCCGCGCGGTCGGGCTGCCAGCGGCACGGCAGACCGACGCGTTCGCCGACGGGCAGGTGCAGATCGTCGAATTCGACATCACCGACGTCGCGAGTCGAAGCCTCGTCGGCCTCCCCCTCCGCCAGGCGACCATCCCTGCTGACTCCCGCATCGCCGCGATCCTGCACCTTGACGGGGTCGTACTTCCCCGAGGGGACGACGTGATCCAGCCTGGCGACCGGATCGTCGTGATCGGCTCGCCCGCGGCAGCGCGTGCGTGGAGCACGCTGCTGCACCCGGGTGGGGGCGCGATCGACGATGTCGTCATCTGGGGTGGCGGCCAGGTCGGCACCGCGATCGCGAAGACGCTTCTTGCGGAGGGGATCGGCGTTCGGCTGATCGAGCCGCAGCCCGAACGGGCCAGAGCGATCGCCGAGGAACTCCCCAACTGCCGTGTCTTCAACGTGGGCGGGATCGATCCCGAGTTCATCGAGCGCGAGCGGATCGCAGACGCGAGAGCCGCAGTGTTCGCGATGCGCGAGGACGCGCGCAACCTGTTCGCCGCATCGCTCCTCCAGGCGCACGGGCTCCAGTTCGCGATCGCGATCGTCCACGAACTGATCGCTGTCGAGGTCTACGAACGCGCGGGGATCACGTCGATCAATCCGCGCCAGGTGACGGCGCAGGAGATCGTCCGCTTCGCGCACGACCCACGCACGAAGCAGATCGCGATGCTCGAGGGCGACAGGTTCGAAGTGCTGGACATCACGACCAACGAGTCGAGCGAGTACGTCGGGCTCCGTTTCCGCGACATGCCGATCCGCGGCGCCCTCATCGGAGCAATCGTCCGCGACGGGAAGGCGGTGTTCCCACGAAGCGACGACGTCCTGCGGGCGGGCGACCGGGTGATCGTCTTCACCGAGACGTCGAGGGCCGCCGCCGTCGAGAAAGTGCTGTGACCGTCGGGGTCGCGCGGCTCCGCGCCCAGCGCGGCGCGGTCGACCTCCGCCCCGCGCTCGGGCTCTGCGGGACGCTCCTCAAGTACCTGAGTTGCGCGGTGCTCGTCCCCGTGCTCGTCGCGCTCTGGTACGGCGACCCGGTCTGGCCGTTCCTCGCCGCAGGAGCCATCGGCGCCGTGGTCGGCATCCTGCTCGAACGGCTGTCGCCCACCGACGCGCGCGTCGGCTTCCGCGAGGGCTTCCTCGTCGTCGCGCTGACGTGGGCGCTCGCCTCGGTCTTTGGCGCGCTCCCGTTTCTCCTCTCGGGCGACCCCCAGCTCGACCGTCCGGTTGACGCGATCTTCGAGACGATGTCGGGGTTCACGACCACCGGCGCCTCGATCCTCACCGACATCGAGGCCGTCAATCACTCGCTGCTGTTCTGGAGGCAGTTCATCCAGTGGCTCGGCGGGATGGGAATCGTCGTGCTGGCGCTCGCGGTGCTCCCGAAGCTCCGCGTGGGCGGACGCCAACTGCTGGAGAGCGAGGCGCCGGGACCGGAATCGGCGGACTTCGCCGAGCACATCCGTTCCACCGCGCGGCGCCTCTGGCTCCTCTACGTCGCGCTAACCGCGGCGATGATTGCGATCCTCACTCTCTTCGGTGTCGTCGGGATCGACCGGCGGATGGGCCTGTTCGAGGCGACCGCCGCCGCGCTGGCGACGCTCCCGACCGGGGGGTTCTTCACCGACGGACGCTCGCTCGAGGAGTTCGCAGGAGCGTCTCACTGGGTGGTCGGGCTGTTCATGGTGATCGGCGGCGCGAACTTCGCGCTCGGCTACCTCGCGCTGGTCCGCCGCAAGCCGCGGGAGGCGTTCAAGGACGAGGAGTTGCGGCTCTACCTCGCGTTCATCGCGGTCGCGACCGCGGTCGTCGCGGTGGAGCTCTGGGCTGCTGGCTTCGAGGAGGGCGAAGCGGCGATCCGGCATGCGTTCTTCCAGGTCGCGTCGATCATGACGACGACGGGCTTCGCGAGCGTCGACTTCGCGCTGTGGCCCACGCTCGCGGTTCTGGTGCTCGTGTTTCTCATGTTCATCGGCGGCTCGGCGGGCTCGACCGGGGGCGCAATCAAGGTCGTCCGCCATCTGCTCGTCGCGAGGATCCTCCGGCGCGAGCTCCGCCAGACGCTCCATCCGGAGCTCGTCGATCCGATCCGACTGAACGGTCGCCCCGTGGACGAGCGCACCCTCCGCGCGGTGATCGCGTTCACGTTCCTCTACATCGGCTGCTGGGCGCTCGGGACGGCGATCATCGTGATCGACTCCGCGATCCAGGGTCCGAGCCTCAGCGCGTTCGAAGCGATCGCGGCGACCGCGACGACGATCGGGAACGTCGGCCCCGGGCTCGGCGCTCAGGGTCCGATGGGAACGTTCGAGGGGTTCTCGGACATCTCGACCCTCGTCTTCATCGGGCTGATGTGGCTCGGACGGCTCGAGCTGATCCCGATCCTCGTGCTCTTCACGCGCAACTACTGGCGCACGTAGCGGTTCCTCAACCGTCGAGCAGCCCAAGGCGCCTCGCGAGCCACGGCTTCGTCGTTGACTGAAGGCCGACGGTGACGACGAGCGCGAGCGCCACACACACAGCGGCGAGTTCTGCGCCCTCGACTCCGTCCGCGATCAGGATCCCTGCAAGCGCAGTCGGCACGACCCCGGTCTCGCGCGTCCACGCGAGAAACGTGATCTCCTGCCGCGTCCACCGCGACCTGCGGTCGGGCAGGAGGCAGACGGCGATCGCGAGCGGGCGCGCGACGAGCAGGAGGACAGCGACCACCCCGAGGGCGGCGAGCCACTCGTCGGCAAGCGCTCCCCAGGGAAGTTGGCTGCCGAGCAGCACAAACACCAGGATCGTCGCGACATCGGAGAGCGTCGCGATCGTTGTCTCGAGTGCGTGCTCATGCGGTGGCTCCATCCGGTGACGGAGCTCGTCCATGTTCCCCACGATCAGGCCCGCAAGGAACGCGCCGAGGTAGCAAGAGCCACCCGCGTGGTCGATCGCGACGCACCCGAGCGCAAGGACAGCGACGACCGCGAGCGCTGGCGACTCGCGCCAGATCCCGCTCCTGCGCGCTGAGACGACCAGCACCAGCGCGAACCCGAGCGCGCCACCGAGGACGACCGAGATCGCGATCTCGAGGACGAACTCCCACGCGACCGAGCCGATCGAGCCACCGCCATCCACGACCGCAGCGGCGAGCGCGAGCGCGAGCACCGCACCGGTCGGGTCGTTGAGCGCGGACTCCGCCACCGCGGTCTGCGCCACCTTCGGCCGCATCCGGAGCCGATCGAAGATCGGGATGAGGATCGCGGGGTCGGTCGGCGCGAGCACCGCGCCGATCAGCAGCCCGACGAGCGGATCGACGCCGAACAGCCATGCTGCTGCCCCGCCGGCCACGGCAGCGGTCACTACGACTCCGGGGATGGCGAGCGCGACGAGCCCGACGGCCGTCCCGCGCAAGACTCGCGCGGAGAGTCCGAGCCCACCGTGGAACAGGATGAACGAGACGCCGAGCGTCAGCAGCACCTGCGCCGCGCGCGAGTCGAGCGGCACATCGACCCAGCCGAGCACCTCTGGACCGACGACGACCCCAGCGCCGATCAGGAGGAGCATCTCCGGGACGCGCGCGAGGTCCGAGACGAGGCGCGCAACGAGACCTGCGCCGAGCATCGCGGCGAGTATGAGGATTACATCGGTCTCGTCCACGGCTCAATCATCCCATCCCCTGCGGTCACCCTCCCCCCACTGAGGGCCGACGCAGAGGTGGCGGACCGAGGGCGATCCCCGGAACGGCGGGAGCGGCCCTTCGGCCGCCCCCGTCATTCACCGGAAGAGGTGCGGTCTAGCCGTGGATCGAGGCGATGATCGGGATGATCAGAATCGCGACGATATTCGCGATCTTGATCATCGGGTTGATCGCGGGGCCCGCGGTGTCCTTGTAGGGATCACCGACGGTGTCACCCGTGATACCCGCCGCGTGTGCCTCGGAGCCCTTACCACCGAACGCGCCGTCCTCGATCAGCTTCTTCGCG
>CAYXAS010000051.1:0-4666 GCA_964461665.1 uncultured Gaiellales bacterium | reverse complement strand
TGAACGCGGTCGGTCGGGTTGCCGCCCAGGTGGTCGAGGAGGTGCGCCGCCCGAGGTCATCGAGATCGCAAGGAACAGGCCCGTCACGATCGTCCCGATCAGGAGGCCACCGAGCGCCTCCGGCTTCGCGAGCCCGACAGCAACCGGGATCACGATCGGAACGAGCGCAGGCGCCATCATGCTCCGGATCGCCGAGCCGGTGACGATCGAGATCGAGGTCGCGTAGTCCGGCTGCGCGGTGCCCTCCATGATCCCCGGGTTCTCGCGGAACTGGCGGCGCACCTCCTCGACCACCTGGGCGGCAACCCGACCGACCGCGTTCATCGCCTGTGAGGCGAACAGGAACGGCATCAGCCCACCGATGAACAGACCAGCGATGACCCACGGATCCTCGAGCCCGAACGAGACCTCGACTCCTGCCTCCGCGAGGCCACGCCCGTACTCATCGAACAGGATGAGGGCGGCGAGACCGGCTGATCCGATCGCGTACCCCTTCGTGACAGCCTTCGTGGTGTTGCCGACCGCATCGAGCGGGTCGGTGACCTTGCGCACCGACTCGGGCATGTCCGCCATCTCGGCGATCCCGCCCGCGTTGTCCGTCACCGGGCCGTAGGCATCGAGCGCGACGATCAGGCCCGTCATCGAGAGCTGCGCCATCACCGCAACGCCGATCCCGTAGATGTCGCCACCTGCCGCGCAGTACGAACCGACGATCCCGGCCGCGATCACGAGCACCGGGGCGGCGGTCGCCTGCATCCCGTACGCGAGCCCCGCGATGATGTTTGTCGCGTGCCCGGTCTGTGACGCCTCTGCGATCTTCTTCACCGGGTGCCAGCGCGAGCCGGTGTAGTACTCGGTGATCGCGACGAGCAGGAAGGTGACGGCGAGACCGACGAGTGCCGGCCCGTAGAGCTGCCAGAACCCGAACTCGCCGCCGTCGAACGCGAGCGTGACGGGGATGAACCCGACTGCGGAGAGGATGGTCGCGACGATCACGCTCTTGTAGAGCGCGTTGATGATCGCGTTGTCCCCCTTGCCGATCCGGGCGAAGAACGTGCCGATCACTGACGACACGGCCGAGATCGCACCGAGCGAGAGCGGGAAGAGCCAGAGGCTCGTCGAGTCGAACGCCGTGCCGAGCAGCATCACCGCGACCGCCGTGACCGCATAGGTCTCGAACAGGTCAGCGGCCATCCCGGCGCAGTCACCCACGTTGTCGCCGACGTTGTCGGCGATCACGGCCGGGTTGCGCGGATCGTCCTCGGGGATCCCAGCCTCAATCTTGCCGACCAGGTCGGCCCCGACATCTGCTGCCTTCGTGTAGATGCCGCCGCCGAGCCGCGCGAAGACGGAGATCAGCGAACCGCCGAACGCGAGCCCGATCAGGTCGTCGACCGCGGAATCAGCGGAGTTGCCGAACAGTTCGGTGAGGATCAGGTAATAGCCGGAGACGCCGAGCAGCCCGAGGCCGACGACGAGCAGACCCGTGACCGAGCCCGCGCGGAACGCGACACGGAACGCGGGCGCAAGCCCCTGCCGCGCCGCCTCCGCGGTGCGGGAGTTTGAGCGAACCGCAACGTTCATCCCGATGAAGCCAGCCGCCGCCGACAGCACGGCACCAACGAGGAAGCCGATCGCTGTCCCCCAGCCGAGCTCGCTGTAAAAGCCGAGGGCAAGGAACGGGACAACCGCGACGATCGCGATCGTCGTGTACTGCTTCTTGAGGTACGCGGCGGCGCCCTCCTGGACGAAGCGCGAGATCTGCTGCATCCGCTCGTTGCCGGCGGGCTGCTTGAGCAGCCACCAGGTGAGGTACAGGCCGTAGGCGATCGCAATTCCTGCGCCGATCAGCGCTGCGAGCACGGCATGGTCTACGAAGAAATCCATCAATCCTCCGGTGAAAGGCGTACGGCCATGGGCACACAGAAAGATGCGCCCAAGGGCGCATCGGAACGCCTGATTGATACCACAGCGGGTGGCCGGAGCCGCCCGGGAAGCGTGTTAGCGGGTCGCTCCCTGGGCCGCTCCGACGACGAGTTCGCCGTAGATCTCGGACAGGCTCGCACCCTCGCGGAGTCGTGCACGCTGACGATCGGCTGACCCGCACTCGGGAATCCGGATCGCATCGGCCACGCCGATCTCCTCCGCAACTGGCCGCACCCAGTCGACGAGCCGCTCGATGCGCTCCCGCGCAGGAAGCACGTCGCCGCGCTCGAGGTCGATCAGGCCGCCGTCGAGGCCGCGGCGGATCGCGCGCCAGAGGTTCTCCTCGAGGAGCCGGTGCGGCTGATGCACGATCGGCTCGCCCTCGTCGTGTGCCCGCAGCACCCGCCCGACAAGCGAGACGACCAGCGCGACGAGCGACTGCGCCTCGGCGGGGTCGGGCTGCGCGTCGCAGATGCGGATTTCGACGGTCGGGAATGCGAGGTGCGGTCGGATGCTCCACCACAGCTGCGTGTGCTCGTCGATCGATTCCGTCTCGTAGAGAAAGCGGATGTACGACTCGTATCCCGCCCAGTCGGGGAACGTGTCGGGCACGCCGCAGCGGGGGAAGAACCGCGTGAAGATCTGCGTCCGCGCGCTCGCGAGCCCGGTGTCAACGCCCTCCGCGAAGGGCGAGCTCGCGGACAGCGCGAGCAGCTCGGGGAGCCAGTTTCTCATCGCGTTCGTGGCGGCGATCGCGCGATCTGCGCCCCGGACGCCCACATGGACATGAAGGCCAAACGTGTTGTTCTTGCGGACGACCCAGCGGAGGATCTCGACGTTCCGCCGGTAGTGCGGGGTGTCGATGATGCGCTGGTCCTTCCACGACGCCCACGGGTGCGCGCCGGTCGACCCAAGCGCGAGCCCCATCGGCTCGACGAGCGCGACCAGCTCGGCACGACGCTCCGGGAGCACCGCGAGCGCCTCGATGGCGGACGGCTGGCGGCCCGTCTTGATCTCGACCTCCGAAGCGATCAGCTCGCCCGCCATGTTCGCGCCGAGGTCGGTGCCCGCGGCAGCGGCCTGGACCTCCTCGAACCGGTTGACGAGATCGAGCGTCTCGGGATCGAGCAGCGCGAACTCCTCTTCGACCGACACGGTCAGATCCGTGCCCGCGTCAAAGCGGTCGCGCGCGGCGCGGATCAACTCGTCGTACGGGACGGTCTGCGAATCGCCCATCGCGGCGCAGGCTACCCGATACTTCATTACGGATAGCGGCTCGTTGCAGGCTCAGAACGCATGCTCGAGCAGGCGCCGCGCGACACCCGCCCAGCCCCAGCGGGTCTCGACCACCGCGCGGACCGCGACCCGCAGCGCCGCCCTGTCCGCGGCGGGCAGTGCGAGAAGCGTGTCGAGCCGTTCGTGGAGCGCCGCGACATCCCCCGTCGGTGTCGAGACGAGCCGTGCGAGTGTCGGTGGGAGGGCCGATTCGAGGACCTCGGCGATCTCCGCGAGCCCCGAGTGCCGTGCGACGATCGGGGGGCACCCGACGGCGGCCGCCTCTGCAGCGACCATCCCGAACGCCTCCGGAAACACGCTCGGCACGACGCACGCATCCGCGAGCGCGAGGAGATGACGGAGATGGCGGTGGTCGAGCGGGCCTGTGAACAGCGCCTCGACCCCGAGGTCGCGCGCGAGCGTCTCGAGCGCGCTGCGCTCAGGGCCGAACCCGACGATCACCGCCCGGGCGTCGAGCCCCGCGAGCGCCCGCAGGAGCACGTCGACACCCTTCTGCGGGATGAGCTTGCCGAAGTACACGACGGTCAGCCGCCCATCGGCGAGGAAGGCTCCGAGGCGGGTGGCGTTTCCGTCGTCGGGGCGTCGCTCGTCGGCGTTTCCCGGATTCGGCTCGTCGCGCCCAGCCTCCTCGAGTAGCCCTGCGAGCGCCTCGCCGCGTGGGGTCGGCGCCCAGAGGTCGAGGTCCACTCCCGGCGGAACCTCGTGAACGCGATCGACATGCCCGCAGACCTCTCCGAGCACCGCCCGGATATGCGCGGAGCCGACGAACGTCGCGGCCGCGCCTGCGAGCGTCTCTCTCCCCCACGCACCGAGGTCCGGCCGCCCGCGCATCGCGTATTCGAGCTCCGACCCGTGCGCCTTGACTGCATAGCGACTGCCGCTCGCCGCACCCACCGGCCCGCCGAGCAGGACGTGGTTCGCGAATACGAGATCGGCCGGCCCCTGATCGCGGATCGACGCAGCGTTCGCCTCGACCCAGCGGTCGAGCTCGGGGCGGGCGCAGTCTGGGAGGAGACGCACGTCGTGACCCTCGTACCGGTCGAGCACGAATACGGGGAGTAGTCGGCCCGCGTCGGGACGCACGGCATGCGCACCCCCGAGGTCGTGACGGGACGGATCGGGGTCCTGGCTGAGCACCGTCACGTCGTGTCCCGCGCGCGACCATTCCCGCGCGAGTTGGCGCGTGTAGACGTTCGAACCCGTCCCGCCGAGCAGGTACCCGTGCCAGAGCAGAATCCTCATGCCGAGCGGCTCACGGTCTGTACACCGGAGGACGGTTGCGGTAGGTGTCTGGTTCGGTAATCATTGAGTGCGAGGGGCGTCCGAGAGACGAAGGAGGCTCCGATGCTACGCGGACTTGCAGTCCACACGCTCCTCGCAGCGGCGCTGGCTCTAGCTGTACTGACCACAGACGTGTGAGACGCGGCTGATGGGTGGTCGGGCT
>CAYXAS010000050.1:0-14105 GCA_964461665.1 uncultured Gaiellales bacterium | reverse complement strand
CGGGAGGCTCGGACGCGATCAGGCGTCTCGAAGGTGTGTGGTTAGTCCAGCTAGAACCACGCGTGAGTGTGGGGGTCGGCCTCCGGGCCGGCCCCCACGCACGTCTCCCACACTCATGACCGAATCAACTCCCACCGCGCCCCTGCTCGCGCTCCACGGAATCTCGAAGAGCTTCGGCTCCGTCCACGCGCTCGTGGACGTCGAGTTCGAGGTGCGCGCCGGCGAGGTGATGGCGCTGGTTGGAGACAACGGCGCCGGGAAGTCGACGCTGATCAAGTGCGTTGCCGGGATCCACCCGCCTGACTCAGGTGAGACAGTCTTTGACGGACAGCGGGTCTCGATCCACAGCCCGAAGGATGCGGCGCGGCTCGGGATCGAGGTCGTGTACCAGGATCTCTCCCTCTGCGACAACCTCGATGTCGTTCAGAACATGTATCTCGGCCGCGAGGAGCACGACAGGTTCCAGCGTCTACGCGAGCCTGTGATGGAGCGGAAGACTGCCGAGACGCTCGCGAGCCTCGCGGTCACGACGGTGCGCTCGATCCGCCAGCAGGTCTCGACGCTGTCGGGCGGTCAGCGCCAGTCGGTCGCGGTCGCGCGCGCGGTGATGTGGAATTCGAAGCTCGTGATCCTCGACGAGCCGACCGCCGCGCTCGGCGTGGCGCAGACGGCGCAGGTGCTCGAGTTGGTGAAGCGGCTCGCGCAGCAGGGTCTCGCGGTCGTGCTGATCTCGCACAACCTCCACGACGTGTTCGCGGTGGCCGACCGGATCACCGTGCTCCGGCTCGGTCGCGACGTCGGGATCTTCGACCGCGCCACGACTACCCAGCAGGAGCTCGTCGAGGCGATCACAGCCGGGGTGCCTACCCGTGTCTCGGGGATCGCGACGGCGGAGCCGGTGCACGCATGAGCGCCACCGTCGCTGACGCTGTGCGCGAGGGCCCGCTCGAGCGGATCCGCAACAACGTGCGGGCGGGTCGGCTCGGCAACTGGCCCGTGATCATCGGTCTGATCCTGATCGTCGCGTTCTTCTCGTGGAAGGCAGACAACTTCTGGACGGCGGCCAACTTCACGAACGTGATCACGCAGATGGCCGGGATGACGATGCTCGCGTACGGGGTCGTCTGGGTGCTGCTGCTCGGTGAGATCGACCTCTCGATCAGCTACATCAGCGGGATCGCCGGGGTCGTGGTCGGGCAGTTGACGATTCCCGAGACGAGCTACCAGGTGCACGGACTGATCGCGATCGCGCTCGCGGTCGTCGCCTGCGCCGCGATCGGGGCGTTCCAGGGGTCGTTTGTCGCGCTGATAGGCGTGCCCGCGTTCGTCGTCACCCTTGCGGGCTACGAGATCTGGCAGGGCGTGATCCAGAAGTCGATCGAGGGCAAGGGCGTCATCGTGATCCAGGACGACCTGGTCAACGACGTCGCGAACCGGTTCCTTGTGGACCGGACGGGGTGGATCATCGCGCTCGGGTTCGGCGGGATCTATCTCCTCTCGGTTGTCGGCAGCGTGATCGCGCGCCGTCGCCACGGGATCACGATCAGCGACCCGGTACTCCTCGCGGTTCGGACGGTGGCGGTCGCGCTGCTTCCGGTCATCGTGGTCTGGGTCTGCAACAAGGACAGGGGTCTCCCGTTCGTGCTGCTGCTGATGGTCGCGTCCCTGCTGATCCTCACGTACGTCGCGAGGCGCACCACCTTCGGCCGCCACGTGTACGCGGTGGGCGGCAACGCGGAGGCGGCGCGGCGCGCGGGCATCAACGTGGCGCGGGTGCGGATCGTCGTGTTCGCGATCTCGGGCGCGATGAGCGGTCTCGGCGGTGTGGTGCTGGCAGCTCGACTGAACAGCGTCGATCTGAACGCGGGTGGTGGGACGCTGCTGATCGACGCGATCTCGGCCGCCGTGATCGGTGGCGTCAGTCTGTTCGGCGGCCGTGGCGAGGTGCGCGACGCGATGTTCGGCGCGCTCGTGATCGCGACGATCGCGAACGGCCTGAACACGCTGAACCTCACACAGGGCGTGATCTACATCACGACCGGCGGGATCCTGCTGCTCGCGATCACGCTCGACACGGTTCTCCGGCGGCGCCAGAAGAGCGCGGGGCGCTAGACCCGATGCGGACGAGTCTTGGCATCTGGGCCCTCGGCTCGATGGTCACGCGGTTCGTCCCGCGCGGCTACCAGCCGCAGTACCGCGACGAGACGACCGCCCAGCGCGTCCGTCGCGCGGTCGAGGGGCTCGAGGGATTGATCGACGACTACGAGTTTCACTACCCGGGCGAGTTGAACCCCGACAACCTCGACGAGGTGACCGAGGCGCTCGACGGCCACGGGATCTACACGATCTGCACCGGGCTCCATCTCGACCATCGGTTCGGCCGAGGCGGGCTCGTCTCGCCCGACCCGGCCACCCGTGCCGAGGCGCTTCGGATGACGCTGGAGACCGCCGAGTTCGCGGGCGCGACCGGTGCGCACATGGTCTGCTGGCCCGGGATCGAGGGCTACAACTACCCGTTCCAGACTCCGTACGCGGACTCGTGGAAGTGGTTTCTCGACGGGATCGGACAGGCGGCCGAGACGTGCGCGAAGCACGGGCGCACGCTGTTCCTAGAGCACAAGAACTCGGAGCCCGCGATGAAGATCCTGATGCGCAACATCGGGATGACGCTCCACGTGATCCACACGCTCCGCGCGCAGGGGATCACGAACGTGAAGGTCAACATGGACTGGCAGCACCTGATCATGAACGGCGAGTCGCTCGGCGAGTACGCGGCGATGCTCGCGGCGGAGGGACTCCTCGGCCACCAGCACGCGAACTCGGGCTGGGGGACGTTCGACGACGACAACATGGTCGGCGCGACCGCGTTCATGGAGACGCTCGAGCTGGCGGTGGAGCTGCGCCGCGCGAACTACGGCGCGGGTGGCGAGCGGCTCGGGTTCGACCTGTACCCGTACACCGAGGACGCGGTCGCCGCGGTCGAGCGGAGCGTGAAGCAGTGGCGGTTCATCTGGGACGTGTCGGGACGGATCGACGACGTGGCGCTGCGCGAGGCGCAGTCGCGCAAGGACGCGGTGCGCGCGTACGAGCTCGTGTACACCGCCCTCGGTGCCACCTAGCCCCACCGCCGACCTCGTCGGGCTGACGGGCCGGCTCGTCGCGATCGAGTCGATCAACCCGGGTCTCGGCGCGACCGGAAGCGGGGAGGCTGCGATCACGGCGTTTGTCGCGGACTGGCTGCGCGACGCAGGCCTCGAGACGCGGGTGGTGGAGAGCGTCGCCGGGCGCCCGAGCGTGATCGGGATCGCGCGTGGCACGGGTGGCGGCCGGTCGCTCCTCCTGAACGCCCACACGGACACGGTCGGGGTGGACGGGATGGAGTCGCCGTTTGCGCTCGCGGAGCGCGACGGGCGTCTCTACGGGCGCGGCGCGGGCGACATGAAGGGGTCGCTTGCCGCGATCATGCTCGTCGCTGCGACGGTCGCCCGTGAGCGGCTCCGAGGCGACGTGATCGTGACCGCCGTCGCCGACGAGGAGTTCACGAGCATCGGGACCGAGGACGTCCTCCGCGAGGTGACCGCGGACGGTGCGATCGTGGTGGAGCCGACCGAGGAGGTCGTCGCGGTCGCCCACCGCGGGTTCGTGGCGTTTGACATCGAGACGGTCGGCCGCGCCGCCCACGGGTCGCGCGCGGATCTCGGGATCGACGCAATCGCGGCGATGGGGCCGGTTCTGACCGGGATCACGGTGCTCGACGGCGAGCTTCGCGCGAGCCCGCCGCACCCGGTGCTCGGGACGGGGTCGATCCACGCGTCGGTGATCGAGGGCGGCCAGGAGTACTCCACCTACCCGGCCCGCTGCCGCCTGCAGGGGGAGCGGCGCACGCTGCCCGGCGAGACGGTCGCAGCTGTCCGCACCGAACTGGAGGCGCTCGCCGCCCCCGCCGGGGCGAGCGTCACGATCCCCGCCTCGCGCGAGCCGTTCGAGACCGACGCCTCGCAGCCGATCGCGCGGGCCGTGCTCGAGGCGTCGGGCGCACCGCTCGGCGGGGTTCCGTTCTGGGCTGACTCGGCGCTGATCGCAGCCGCCGGGATCCCGACCGTGCTCTTCGGTCCGCGGGTCGGCGCACTCCACGCCGAGGACGAGTGGGTCGATCTCGCCTCGCTCCGACACTGCCACGACGTCTATCTCGCGGTCGCGCGCTCGTTCTGTCGATGACCGTCACAGTCGGACTCGACATCGGCACGACGGGGGTGAAGGCGCTCGCGGTCGGGCCTGACGGGGAGGTGGTCGCGCGCGCCGAGCGCGGCTACCCGCTCTCGACTCCGCGCGCTGGCTGGTCGGAGCAGGATCCGGAGGACTGGTGGGTCGCCGCCGAGTGGGCGCTCGACGAGGTTTCGGCGGGCCGTGAGGTCGCGGGGATCGGCCTCTCCGGTCAGATGCATGGCCTCGTCTGCCTCGAAGCGGGTGGACGGCCAATCCGTCCAGCGATCCTCTGGAACGATCAGCGCACCGGTGCCGAATGCGCGGAGATCGAGCGGCGACTCGGGCTCGAGCACCTCATCGACCTCACCGGCAACCGCGCGCTTCCGGGGTTCACGGCGCCGAAACTCCTGTGGCTGCGCACGCACGAGCCCGAGGCGTACGGACGGATCGCGAGCGTGCTCCTCCCGAAGGACTACATCCGCTACCGGCTCACAGGGGAGCGCGCGACCGATGTGAGTGACGCTTCCGGGACGCTGCTGCTCGATGTCCCGGCTCGGCGCTGGTCGGCCGAGGTGCTGGACGCACTCGAGTTCCCCGCCGACTGGCTCCCGACCGTTCGCGAGTCCCCAGCCGTGAGCGGCGAGACGACGCTCGCCGGCCGCAGCGTTCCGGTCGCCGCAGGCGCAGGCGACTGCGCCGCCGCCGCGCTGGGCGTCGGCGTGGATCGGCCTGGGGCGCTGTCGGTTGTGCTCGGCACGTCTGGGGTCGTGTTCGCCGCGCTCCCCGGGTTCGCTGCCGACTCGCAGGCGCGCGTCCACTCCTTCTGCCATGCGGTTCCGGGCACCTGGCACGCGATGGGTGTGATGCTCTCCGCCGCTGGCTCGTTGCAGTGGTTCCACGATCGGCTTGCGCCCGAGACACCGTTTGAGATGCTCGTCGCCGAAGCGGAACCGTGGGGGCCAGGTGTGGACGGCCTCCTGTTCGCGCCGTATCTCGCGGGTGAGCGCACCCCGTACCCGGATCCGGACGCCCGCGGCGCGTTCACCGGGCTCGAACTCCGCCACGACCGTGGCGCGCTCGTCCGCGCCGTGCTCGAAGGGGTGTCGTTCGGGCTCCGCGACTCGCTCGCCCTCCTGCGCGAGCTCGGGGTCGAGGCAGGGGTCGCGCGCGTCTCGGGGGGAGGCGCTCGCGGCGGTCTCTGGCTCCGGATCCTCGCCTCCGTGCTCGGTCTTCCGCTCGAACGGACGGCGGTGGAGGAGGGCTCGGCCTTCGGCGCCGCGCTGCTCGGCGCGGTCGCGGGCGGACTCGAGCCCGATGTCCCCTCGGCCGTACGCGCGCGGGTCCACCCGGTCGAGACGGTCGAGCCCGACCCTGCGTGGACGGCCGTCTACGACGAGACATATGCGCGCTACCGCACTCTCTATCCATCCCTCTCACAGCTGAAGGAGAACCATCGATGACATCGTTTGAAGGAAAAGTCGCGGTTGTCACCGGCGCAAGCCGTGGAATCGGCGCTGCGGTCGCCCTGAGCCTGCATGCGAGCGGGGCGAAGCTCGGTCTCGCCTCGCGTTCGGGCGACAACCTCGGGATCGGCGACGCGGTCGCGCTCCCGACCGACGTGCGCGACCGGGCGCAGGTGCAGGCGCTGGTCGATGCGACAGCGGAGCGGTTCGGGGGGATCGACATCGTGATCGCGAACGCGGGCGTCGGCGCCTACGGGCCGCTCGTCGATCTGCGAGCCGACCATCTGGACGAGATGATCGACACGAACGTCAAGGGCGTCCTCTACGTCGCGGCCGCCGCGGTTCCGCACCTGATCGCACGCGGTGGCGGTGACTTCGTCTCGGTCGCCTCCGAAGCCGGGCGGCGCGGACTGCCGAACGAGGCCGTGTACTGCGCCTCGAAGTTCGCGCAGGTCGGGTTCACGCGGGCCCTCGAGCACGAGTTGCGCCCGCACGGGATCCGCTGCACCAACGTCTGCCCGGGCGGAGTCGCGACCGACTTTGCGCTCGACGACGGCCGCGGGCGCACCCCCGAGATGCCCGAACTTGCCGGGATGATGAGCGCGGACGATGTCGCGGAGACGGTGCTGTTCGTGCTGAGCCGCCCGCGCAACCACCGGATCCTCGAGGTCGCGTTGCGCCCGGTCACCGAAGGGTCGTGGGGATGAGCCGCACGCTCCGGCTCGGGCTCGTCTCGACCGCGCGGATCAATCGCGCGATCCTCGGCGGAGCCGCGCTAAGCGAACACGTTGACGTGGTCGCGGTAGCGAGCCGCGATTCCCAGAAGGCGTCCGCCTACGCGGCGGAGCACGGGATCGCAGGTGTGCACGGCTCCTACGAGGCGCTGCTCGCCGACCCGGACGTGGACGCGGTCTACATCTCACTGCCGAACGGGCTGCACCACGCCTGGACGATGCGGGCGCTCGCGGCCGGAAAGCACGTGCTCTGCGAGAAGCCGTACACGCGTAGGCCCGACGACGTGGATGAGGCGTTCGATGCTGCCGACGCGGCGGGTCTCGTGCTGATGGAGGCGTTCATGTACCGCCACCATCCGCAGACGCTCCATGTCGCCGGTCTTGTCGAGGAGGGCCTCGTCGGCCGTCTGCTCGCGATCCGCGCGCTGTTCTCGTTCACGCTCACGGACCTCGGCAACGTCCGCGCGCAGTCGGGGCTGGACGGCGGCGCCCTGATGGATATCGGCTGCTACTGCGTGAGTGGCGCCCGCCTGCTCGCCGGTGAGCCCCTCCAGGTGAGCGCGGAGCAGGTGGTGGGCACCACCGGGGTCGACATGGCGTTCTTCGGGACGATGCGCCACGCCGACGACGTCGTCTCGCAGTTCGAGGCGTCGTTCCTCGTCCAGGAGCGACAGCGGCTCGAGGTGATCGGGAGCGAGGCGACGCTGGTGGTCGAGGCTCCGTGGCGCCCCGACCTCGGCGAGGGAGTCACGCTCGCACGGAGGGACGGGACGGTCGAGCAGATCGCTGTCGAACGCGCGGACGCCTACCACTGCCAGCTCGACGAGTTGGCGGCGGCGGTTGCCGAGGGGCGGCCCGGTCGGATTGGGCGCGCCGACGCGCTCGGGCAGGCACGCGCGATCGACGCGCTCTACCGCGCGGCGGCGAGCGGGACGGCGGTCGCGCTCTAGGAGCTCGAGCTCAGGCGGCCGCGGGTGCGCCCGCGAGCCGGTCGATGCGGAGCCGGGTCTCGTTCGAGAGCCGGCTCCGCACGGGCAGCGTCGCAGGATCCTCGTGCAGCACCGATGCGATCAACTCGGTCGCATCGCGTTCCGACAGCCCTCGTCGTTCGACGAGTGAGCGGACGAGCTCGGAGACGGTACAGACGTGCACGCGCGGAGGTTCGCCGCGCGTCGTGCGGCTCCTCTACCGGAGCGGGACCGGCTGGATCCCCTCGTCGGTGATCCGCCAGCACGCGAGCTCACCGGTACGGACGCAGTGGATCAGGTACGGCAGACCCTTCCAGAGCCCGATCCGCTCGACATCGGTGCGCGACGGCCGCGGTTCGGCCGAGATGTGCGAGTGCACCACCGCCTGACCGAGGTCGCGGTCGTTTGCGTCCGCCCACACGACCGGGTCGATCCGAAGCTCGAAGTAGGTGGGGGACGGTGAGGCGTTCACACCGGGGACGTACTCGACTGCCACATCGCCCTCGAACAGCACGAGCCCGCACGACTCGTCGGGAAGCGCCTCGCGTGCGTGCGTGGCGATTGCCTCGCGCACCGCGGGCGGGATCACCACCAGAGGGTGTGCTCCATCGACTCCTCGACGTCCGGCTCGCGGGCGTCCCAGAAGTCGGCGGAGATGTACTTCCAGCCCCCGTCGGCGAGGACGACGACGATCGTCCCCTCCTCGAGTTCTCCCGCGAGCTTGCGCGCGACATGCAGTGCGGCGCCGCACGAGACGCCCGCGAAGATCCCTTCGCGCCGCAGCAGCTCGCGCACCGCGCGGACGGCCTCGGCGTTCGAGACGAGGATCTTCCGGTCGAGTTTCGATACGTCGAGGATCGGGGGGACGTAGCCGTCTTCCAGCGACCGGAGCCCCATCACGGGGTCACCGGGCATCGGCTCGGCCGCGGCGACGATGAGGTCGGGGAAGCTCTCGCGCAGCCGCTCGCCTGTCCCCATCAGCGTCCCGCCTGTCCCGAGTCCCGCGACGAGGATGTCAACCCGGTCGAGCGCCTCGGCGATCTCCGCGCCCGTTCCCTCGTAGTGGGCGCGTGGGTTGGCGGGGTTCGCGTACTGGAACGGCATGAACCAGCTCGGGTCGGACTCCGCCAGCTCGAGCGCGAGGCGCACCGCGCCGTTCGAGCCCTCCTCCGCCGGGGAGAAGATGACCTCAGCGCCGTAGAGCCGCAGCAGTCGCTTGCGCTCCTCGGTCGCGTTCGCGGGCATGACGCACGTGACCGGATAGCCCCTGACCGCCCCGATCATCGCGAGCGAGATCCCGGTGTTCCCCGAGGTCGGCTCGAGCAGCGCCCGGCCGGGCTGGAGCTCGCCATCGGCCTCCGCCTGCTCGATCATCGACTTCGCGACACGGTCCTTGATCGAGCCGGAGGGGTTCTCGCCCTCGAGCTTCGCGAAGATCCGCACCTCGGGCTTCGGGCTGAGCCGCTGGAGCTCGACGAGCGGGGTGGAGCCGATCAGTTCGAGGATGTTCGCGCCGACTCGCAGCGCGGGGCGTGTGGGCGAGCCGCCTGCCATCGCCGGGAGGAGGATTACCTGACCGCCCACGGGGACGGCGGTGTCGAGCCCGTCGAGCGTCCGCACGTCCTCGCCGCCGACGTACACGTTGACGAACGGGGCGATCTCGCCGCCCGCGAGGATCTGCGCACCGAGCGCGGGATAGCGGCCGACGAGCTCGTCGAGCACCTCGCGCACTGTCGAGCCAGCCGCCTCCACCTGGCGGTTGCCACCGGCTTCGGCGCGGAGCGTTGGCGGGATCCGCACGGTGACGCTCATGCGCGCACCGCCGGTGCGGAGCAGAACTGGATGTAGTCCACGTATGTGGTGATCGTCGGATGCTCGCCGCAGACGGGGCAGTCCGGGTTGCGCCGGATCGCGACCTCGTCGAAGGTGGTGTGGAGCGCGTCGAACAGGAGCAGCCGACCCGCGAGCGTGTCGCCCGCCCCGAGCACGAGCTTCAGCGCCTCGCTCGCCTGGAGCGACCCGACGATCCCCGGGAGGACGCCGAGCACTCCGCCTTCCGCGCAGCTCGGTGCGAGCTCGGGCGGCGGCGGCGCGGGGTAGAGGCACCGGTAGCACGGGCCGTTCCCCGGGTGGAACACCGTCACCTGTCCCTCGAAGCGGTAGATCGAGCCGTGTACGACGGGGAGCCCGTGCCAGACGGATGCGTCGTTGACGAGATAGCGCGTCGGGAAGTTGTCGGTGCCGTCCACGATCACGTCCCAGCCGTGGGCGAGGATCCGCTCGACGTTCGTCGAGTCGAGCCGCTCCTCGAACCCGACGACGTTCACGTCGGGGTTGAGCGCCTTCAGCGTCCGCGTCGCCGAGGCGACCTTCGGTTCGCCGAGTCGCTCGGTCGAATGGACGATCTGGCGCTGCAGGTTCGAGTCGTCCACCACGTCGCCGTCCACGATTCCGAGCGTCCCGATTCCGGCCGCCGCGAGGTAGAGCGACGCGGGTGAGCCGAGTCCGCCTGCGCCAATCAGGAGCACGCGGGCGTCGAGCAGCCGCTGCTGGCCCTCCTCGCCGACCTCGGGGATCAGGAGGTGGCGCGCGTACCGCGACCGCTGCGCGGCGGTGAGCGCGCGCGGGGTAGCGAAGTCGAAACCGTTGCGTTTCCAGTCGCTGAAGCCGCCCGCGACGCTCACGACGTCCTCGTAGCCGAGTTCGGAGAGCGTCCGTGCCGCGAACGCGGAGCGCGCGCCACCGGCGCACATCACCGCGAGCGGTCGCGCATGGTCGGCGACGAGCGTCTCGATCCGGGACTCGAGCGACCCGCGGGGGACGTGGACGGCGCCCGGGACGTGGCCCTCGAGCCACTCCTCGGCCTCGCGGACGTCCACGACCAGCGGCCCGTCCGGGCCGATCCGGTCGCGCAGCTCGGTGGTCGAGATCTCTGCGATCTCGGCCTTGACCTGCGCGAGGAGTTCCCTGTACGTCGTCATTACTTCAATGAATATAGCGGGTCATCGCGAACGCGCAACCGGCACGCCGCTACCGTGGCGCAGGTGAGCGCGCGGGCCCGTGTGATCGCGATCACCGTGGTCGCAGCGGCGCTCGTGGCTGCGGGCTCGGTCGCAATCGGGCTTCTCCAGGGGGAGACGCCGCGGCCCCCTGCGACCGCGACGAGCGTCCCTGAGCCGCGGGCCGGGCGTCCCCCGCTGATCCTCGATCTCGGTGTGCGCACCGACGCGGAGGCGCGCAGGCTCCGCGAGGGCGCGCGGCTCTACGCGGGGGGCAACTTCACGGGCGCAGCAGCGATCTTCACGGCCCAGCCGTCGGTCGAGGCGCGGGTCGGGCTGGCGCTCGCGGGCTGGCCCGACGGGTCGCTCGACCGCCTGACACGGCTCGCGGGGCTCTACCCCCGCAGCGGGGTCGCGCAGCTCCACCTCGCGCTCGCCCGCCTCTGGGCCGACCTCCCCGGTGAGCGCGTGGCGCTCGAGGCGACCGTCGCCGCCGACCCGGACAGCGTCTACGCGGTCACCGCCGATGACCTTCTCCACCCGCGCTTCGCTCCCGGGCGCCCGGTGTTCATCCCGTCGTCTGCGCCGCCTGCGGCGGTCACGGGTCTCGCGCCTGCCCGCGGGCTCGCGATGCTGCGTTCGCTCGCGCGGGAGAGCGTCGTGGGGAAGCTCCACTACGGCGCGGCGCTCCAGCGGCTTGGACGGCCCCGCTCCGCCGCCCGCGTGTTCGCGGAGGCGGCGCGCAAGGCTCCGGACGACCCGGAGGCACAGGTCGCCGCAGCGGTCGGGCTGTTCGACAAGGAGCACCCGGCCGAGGCGTTCTCGCGGCTCGGGCCGCTCACGAACCGCTTCCCTGCCCGCGCGACGGTGCGCTTCCACCTCGGTCTCCTGCTGCTCTGGTCGGGGGAGGTGACGGAGGCGAGAAAACAGCTGGAGCGCGCGATCGAGGTCGAACCGGGTTCAACGCTCGCGGCCGAGGCGCGCCGCTTCCTCGACTCGCTCGACGAGGCCGGGGTGTAGCGCACGGCCCCGCTGCGCCGCCCGTCTAGAGTCCGCCCGTGCCCGCCCTCCCCCCGCACGACGAACTCGTCCGCGAACTTGCGGAGCTGATCGCGATCCCGTCGGTGAGCGCCGATCCGGCGCACGGGCCAGATCTCGTACGTGCCGCCGACTGGATGGCGGCCAGGATCCGCGCCGCGGGCGGCGAGGCGACGATCGAGACGCGGCACGACCGCCCGTTCCTGACGGGAGAGATCCGCGCGTCGGATCGCCCCGATGCGCCGACCGTGATCGGCTACGCGCATCTCGACGTGCAGCCGCCCGATCCGCTTGATCTCTGGACGAGCGACCCGTGGACGCTCACGGCGCGCGACGGGCTGCTCGTCGCGCGCGGGGTCGCGGACGACAAGGCACACGCGTTCCTGCTCGTCAAGGCGGCGGCAACGCTCGCCGCGGCAGGGGAACTGCCGGTCCACGTCCGCTTCGCGTTCGATGCGGAGGAGGAGGTGGGCGGCCACTCGGTCGTCGAGTGGGTCGAGGAGGACCCGCGCGGCGCCGATGTCGCGCTCGTCTGGGATGGCGGCTACGTGACCGAGGATCTGCCGTCGTTCTGCACCGCGCTGCGCGGACTCTGTTACTTCCACCTGAAGGTGCGGACGGGGGAGCGCGACCTGCACTCGGGGATGTTCGGTGGCGCCGCGTTGAACGCACTCCACGCGCTCGTCCAGATCGTCCACTCCGTGCTCGCCGGGCCGGACGGTCGTGTCCCCGAGCCGCTCCGCGAGGGGATCGTCCCCCCGACCGACGCGGAGCTCGCGGGCTGGTCGGCGCTCCGTTCGGGGGCGGAGGAACTCCGCGTGGCTGGCGCGCGACCGATGGACGCGACGGCCGAGCGCGACTTCTGGCTCCGCACCACGAGCGAGCCGACGGTCGAGGTACACGGGATCGAGGGTGGCTCGCCGCGTCTCCAGAAGACGGTGCTCCCGGTCGAGGCGATCGCGAACCTCTCGGTGCGGCTCGCCCCCGGCCAGCGCCCGCACGTGATCGGGCCGGTGGTGGAGCGGCTGCTGCGCGAGGCGTGCCCGCCGGGCGCGGAACTGGAGCTCGAGCGCTGGGCGTCGAGCGAGCCGGGCTGGGTCGATCCGGCCGCGCCCGCGATCCGGCTCACACGGGAGGCGTTCGCGGACGCGCTCGGCGTCGAGCCGGTGCTCGCGCGCACGGGCGGCGCGATCCCGGTGGTGGCTGCGCTCTGCGCGAAGGGGATCCCGGTCGTCGTCTCCGGTTTCACCCGCCCGTCGGCGCGGATGCACTCCCCCGACGAGAACATCCCCGCGGCGGCGCTCGACGACGGATTGCGCGCGACGGTCGAGACGTTGCGCCGCCTAGGCTCGCTTGCCTGACCCGCGCTACACCTGCGCGCTCGCGGAGCGGCTCTCCGGGGACGTGCTTGCGCGGTTTCTCCGCTACGTCGCGATCGACACGCAGTCGTCCCTCGAGTCCACCACGTACCCCTCGACCGCGAAGCAACTCGACCTCTCGTGGCTGCTCGTCGAGGAGCTGCGCGCGATCGGCCTGGCTGACGTCGAGCTGACCGAGCACGGCTACGTCCTCGCGACGCTCCCGGGCACCGCCCCGGACGCCCCCGTGGTCGCTCTCGTCGCACACGTCGACACGAGCACCGAGGCACCGGGCGGTCCTGTCCGCGCCACCGTCCATCGCGGCTGGGCGGGCGAGCGCATCGTGCTCGCGGGCGATCCAGCGCAGGTGATCGACCCGGCGGACACACCCGCGCTCGCGGCACGCATCGGCCACGACATCGTCACGTCGGATGGGACGACGCTGCTCGGCGCGGACGACAAGGCCGGGGTGGCGGAGATCATGGCCGCGCTTGCGTTGCTCGCGACCGACGACACGCCGCGCGCGACGGTGCGGGCGGTGTTCACGGTGGACGAGGAGGTCGGGCACGGCACCGACCATCTCTCACTCGACCGGATCGGCGCCGAGGCGGCATACACGTTTGACGGTTCGGGGCTCGGCGAGCTCGAGCTGGAGACGTTCTCGGCGGTCGAGCTCGTCCTGACGGTGACCGGGGTCGCCGTCCACCCGGGCTCGGCGAAGGGCAAGCTCGTGAACGCGCTGAAGCTCGTCGCCGACGTGGTCTCGGCGCTCCCGCGCGACGGACTGTCGCCGGAGACGACCGAGGATCGTGAGGGCTACGTCCACCCGAGCCGGATCGCAGGCTCGGCGAGCGAGGCGACGCTCTGGTGGATCGTACGCGACCACTCGGACGCGCTCCTCGACGAACATGTCTCCTTCGTCCGCGCGCTCGCGCAGCGGATCGTCGGCGCGGAGCCACGCGCTACGTTCACGCTCGAGGTGCGCGAGCAGTACCGCAACATGCGTGCGGTGCTCGAGCGCCACCCCGACGTGGTCGCGGCGGCCGAGGAGGCGTACCGGCGGACGGGGCTCGAGCCTGTTCACACGATCATCCGCGGCGGCACCGACGGCTCCCGCCTCTCGGAGCGCGGCCTCCCGACCCCGAACATCTTCACGGGCGGGCAGGACTACCACTCGCTGCGCGAGTGGGCCTCGGTACAGGACATGGCCGCCGCCGCTGCGGTTGCGGTCGAACTCGCCCGTGTCTGGGCGCGTCGCCCGGCTGCCGTGTCGCGCGGGTAGCCGCGCGCGTCTCCTGACCGTTGCGCCGTAGTGCGGCGGGTCGGGTGGGGGTGGTGG
>CAYXAS010000049.1:0-15192 GCA_964461665.1 uncultured Gaiellales bacterium | reverse complement strand
CGCGTCGCCCTGACCAGCGACACCTCCGCAGCGAGCACGACCGGGGGATCCGGTAGCGGCGCGAGGCTGCGCATCGTGGTGGTCGTACGGCAGCCCGGGGTCGTGCGGTACTTCTCCTCTGCACTGACCGAGGCTCGCGCCCGAGGCCATGAGGTAATCGTCGCCTCGCTCACCCGGCACTACGACGCCGGTCGACCGACCGACGCGCCAGCGTCACCGGATGCGCCGGACCAGGCGCTCGCCGTGGCTCCCCACCGCGAGCCGGGGCCGTGGCGAGACATCGCGGAGACAACGCGACTCCTCTTCGACTATGTCCGGTACTTCGACAGCCGCTTCGCGCGTGCGAAGGTGCTCAGACGGAGGATGGAGGGCAAGTGGGTTCCGGCATGGTGGTCCCGTGCCCTTGCTCCACTCCACCTCGGCGGCGATTGGGGCGTGCACGTGGCGCTCCGGATCCTGCGACGTGTCGAGGACGCGATCCCACTCAGTGAGAGCGTGACACGCCACCTTGAGGAGTTGCAGCCGGACGTGGTGGTCGTCTCGCCACTCGTTGACTTCGCGTCCCCCCTCGTCGACTACGTGCGCTCCGCTCAGGCACTCGGCATCCCTGTCGGCTCCTGTGTGGCGAGCTGGGACAACCTCACCTGCAAGGGCCACATGCGCGTCGTCCCCGATCGGGTGTTCGTCTGGAACGAGGCGCTCGGCCGCGAGGCAACCGAGCTCCATGCGGTACCGCGGACGTCGGTGGTGGTGACGGGCGCTGCCACCTTCGATCACATGTTCGAGCGACGGCCTCGCCTCAGTCGCGCGGAGTTCTGCGACCTTGCAGGACTCGACGCGGCGCACCCGTTCGTGGTCTTCCTGGGATCAACACGGTGGATTTCGCCGAACGAGCAGCACTTCGTCGAACAGTGGATGCGGGCGGTACGCGGGTCGTCCGATCCCCGGATCTCATCCCTCGGGATCCTCCTCCGGCCACACCCCACCCGCGCCATCAACTACCTGGCGATGGATCTGTCACAGATCAGGAACGCCTGCATCTGGCCCCCCGGTGTCACGCACGGACCACACGAGACGTTCACCACGGATGGACAGCAGACGCTGTTCGAGAGCCTCCATCACTGCGTGGCAGTCGTCGGGGCGAATACCAGCGGCATCATCGACGCCGCGGTCGTCGGACGACCGCTGCTGACGTTGAGGGCGCCCGAATTCGCGAACTCGTACAAGGGGACGCTGCACCACGCACACCTTCTCGACGAGACGACCGGGGTACTCGTGGTTGCCGAGACCTTCGACGAACACGTCACGCATCTCGCCCTGGCCCTGTCATCGGGCGGTACCGCCGACGCGCGACAGCGCGCGTTCGTGGAGACCTTCGTCCGGCCATGCGGCATCGATCGCCCCGCCGCGGCGATCCTCGCCGATGCGATCGAAGCGACGGCGTCGCTGGTGGTGCCCCGCAGGGGACGGAGCCGCGCCAGCCGAGTCCTCGGGCGGCTCCTCCACCCGCTCGCCGGCGTCGCGGCACGGGCGCGCGTGACGACACCGAAGCCCCAGAAGGAGCGCACGCTCACCCACCAGCTCATACGGCTGATCGTCTTCCTCTGGGTTGGCGTGATCGTCCTGCGCGAGCGCGCGCGAACCTCGATCATCGGCAGAGGCCGCCGATCGCGGCACCGCATGCGCGCGTTCCGGTCGATGCGTCGCGCGCTCCGTCGGCTCGCCAGGCGCCTCAGGGCCAAGGCTACGAGGTGGTTCGGCAGAGGCCGCCGATCGCGGCACCGCATGCGCGCGTTCCGGTCGATGCGTCGCGCGCTCCGTCGGCTCGCCAGGCGCCTCAGGGCCAAGGCTACGAGGTGGTACCGGAGGTCGCGAGGTCGCAGTTGAGCGCAGCTGCGTCTGGCCCCTCAGCGGGCCCCTTCAGTCCGCTGCGCGTCGCTCGAAGACAAGGAAGTGGGTCGCGTTCCCCCACGTTCGGATGAAGCGCGAATCGTTGGCGCAGAATGCCGCGATCGCCTCCGGCTCCTCCGAGCCAAGCACATCGAGAAGGCTCCGGATCATCCCGATCGTCTCCTGCGTAGCCCTGCGATCCTCGGGGGTGGCGACGATACCGGCCCCCCCAACAACCTCCCCGATCCTGGACAGGGTCGCGAGAAGCTCTTCTACCCGGTCGGGCGGGAAGCCGTCGATCAGGTGGTCGAGATCACTGACGAGCGACTCGACGAGGGACTCGACCTCGGCCGACGGATGTGTCAGGAACAGCCGACGGCTGAAGAGGTGCGTCAGCCGACTCTGAGCGAGAAACGCCGTCTGTCGCTCGAGTTGGGCGGCGACGCTCTCCTCCGTCTTGAACCAGTGCACGTCGAGCCCACTGTCGTAGCGCGGCCAGGACGAGTACAGCCTGAACCCCGCGTCGACCATCGCCGCGCACAGCGCCGCGGGGTCAAGACAGTAAGGGAGCCTCACGAACGGATTCTCGAGCACATCCATCACCCAAGCCGACATGCTGCGCTTGTGAGGAATAGAGGCCCACTTCGCCGTGAACAGGCTGTCGGCGGCTTCAAGGGGGCTAGCTCCTGTCAATGAGCGGAACCGGTGGTGGACGACCTTCCACAGCAACTCGAGGGCGCACCCCGGTCGCGTCACCTCGAACAGGATCACGAACCCGCCGGGTGCCGCGACCGCCGCGAGCTTCTCGATCCAGCCGGAGATCGGTTGCACCATGTTCAGGAATCCCTCGGCATCGACGAAGTCGAAACGCCCGTCCGGCGGCGGCACCGGGAACGAATCGACGTCGTCCGCCGTCAGAAGGTCGAGCCGTGGGGTCAGACCGAACCGATCGAAGTACTCCACGATGACCGGGTGCGCACGCCGGTGTGGCTCGGCCAGCGTGCAGGTCGCACCCCAGCGCGCGAAGGCGAGAGCGTTCTCGCCTGCATCCGGCCCGAACTCGAGAAGGCGTGACCCTGCGAACAGCCGCGGGGGCAGGAGCAGTTTTTCGGTGAACAAGCGGCGGCGATACCGTTCGTGCGCTGCGAGATCATCGTCGGTTTCGAACCCGCCGAAGGTCGGCAGAAACGACTGTTGCTCGTACCAATCGAGGGGACTCTCGATCTGATCGCTCAACGTGTGGTCCCCATTGCTGTCCCGTCGCGCATCCGGCAGTCCCGCCGCTATGTGAGGATCGCCGCGAGATCCGCGAGCATCTCATCCGGATCGAAACTCGAACGGTTGCCGACCACCCGCACGGCCTGCGCGCCGACGGCCGCCGCAACCGCGCCCATCAGTGACCCGGGAGCGGCCTGTGCCGCGACGAGGGCGGAGACCGCAAGCACCGCGTCACCCGCCCCGATACGGTCGACGACGTTCGTCGTCAACGCTGGCACATTGGAGAATCCCTCCTCGGGGTCGAGCACGAGACACCCCTCTCCCCCGCGTGTCACGAGCACACGCTGGCACGAGAGTCGGTCGGCTAGGCTCGCCACGATGTCGTTGAGCGGGGTCCTTCGATCCCGCGCTTCCAGCCTGACCTCGGTCTCCGAAGCCGAAACGAAGTCGGCTCTCGAATACTTCGAGACGGTACTGAAACCACGGTTCTCAGCGTTCATCTGCACGTTCACGGCCAGGAAGGGTGCCCGCTCGCAGATCAGCGCTGCGCTCGCGTCGTCGATCAGCCCATGACCATAGTCGGCGACGATGACCACGTCGAACGCCGGTAGCGCCGCCGCGAGCGCCTCCCGAAACGCATCCACCGTCTGCGACTCCGCCTCCGGGTGGCGAGCGACATAGAGTTCGAACAGTTTCTGGCTCGGATACTCCTCGACGAACCGGCGCTTCGTTATCGTCGGCGCATCCGGCATGAAGTGGAACTTCAACTCGATCGCCGGGTTCATGTGCTCCCGGATGAAGCTCTCATGCGACTCCTCGGCGCCGAGCACCGTGTTGACCGCGACCTGGCTGCCCGCTGCTGCGACGTGGTTCGCGATCGCGAGGCTCCCACCAACGAAGCTCTCCTCCCGGAGATACCGGGCGGCGAGGATCGGCTCCTTCCCCGCCTTCCCCAGCGTCTCGCAGGTCACGTACTGGTCGATGATCGCCTCGCCGACGACGAGGACGCGCAGCCTGGCGGCTCCGTCAAGCAACCGCTGGACATCACCCAAGCAGTACCGCTGACCGAGCTCGGCCCCGTAGCGAGCGACTGCCGACAGGGGTGTGCTCCTGCCCGCTCGTCCGATGTCCTCCGCCTGTCCACCCTTTTTCGAGAGCGGGCTCATCTGATGCACTCGAACCATGCTCGAGTTGCCTCGGCGACCGATGCCTCATCCCACACCGGCGCCTCCCGCCAGTCCTCGATGTGGAGGAGGAGCCGCGCGACGCCCTCCGCGAGCGACGTGCGGGGCGCCCAGCCGAGCCACTCCCGAGCGAGCGCGTTGTCGGCAAGCGTGCAGTCCGGCTCACCCGGACGCTTCGGGACATGGACGACACCCGTGGCAGGCTCGAGCAGTTCGACGATCCGCTGAACGCTCTCCGCCACCCCGGTGCCGATGTTCATGACGCCGGTCGCCGATCCCGCGCCGGCGCGGACGAACGCATCCACGACGTCGGTGACGTACGTGAAGTCTCGGGTCTGAGACCCGTCGCCGACGACCGTCAGCGGCTTCCCCGCCAGCTTCTGGGCCAGGAAGACGCCGAACACCGCGCCGTATGACCCCGAGGTTCGCGCCCGGGGGCCGTAGACGTTGAAGAGCCTGAGCGAGATCGCAGGCAGCCGGTAGACCTGAGCCCAGTGGAGGACGACCTGCTCGCCAAGCCACTTGCTCAACGCATACGGGTACTGCGGCCTCGCGGGCGCGGACTCGGGCGTCGGATACTCGTCCGGGATCCCGTAGCACGATGACGACGCGGCGTAGACGAAGCGGCGAACCCCCGCCACGCGAGCGGCCTCGGCCACGGCCACGGTGCCTTCGACGTTCGCGCGCAGGTAGTCGAGCGGCCGCTCGATCGAGGGGACAATGTCGGCGAGCGCCGCGAGGTGGAACACCGTGTCGCTCGGACGGATCACGTCGGCGAGAGCACCGCTGACCGAGACATCGGCGATGTGCACCTGCAACCGCGGGTCGTCCGCGACCGACGCGAGGTTCTCGAGCCTCCCCGTGGAGAGATCGTCGATCACCACGACATCGAACCCCTCACCGAGGAGTCTCTCGACGAGGTGGCTGCCGATGAATCCCGCGCCCCCCGTGACGACGCTACGTCGGGCGTCGCCCTGCCCGCGAGTGCTCCTAGCCTCCATCGGGCGCAAGTCTACGGGGCGCCTACGACGCTCCGTCGTCGGGTAGTCCCGCGTCACGGTCACTATTCCTCCGCCCGGACCTGCCGTGATCGCCGTTTCCTGTGCGCGGGGGATCCGGTGTGAGCGATGACCCGCGTCGCTCGGAGCGAGGTCCGTCAGCCCAGGCGACGACAGGTGAAAGACCGGCCCCGCGGGGGCTAGTCGGCGAGCAGGATCTCGCGGAGCGTGTCCCCTCGGAGCCCGAGGCGGAGCGTCTCGAGCGGGATGACCTCATCCGGCGGGATGTTTCCGAGATTCACGTTCGGCCCGAAGTGCTTGACGAACCAGGCCTGCGACGACTTCGTCGGCGCCTCGAACAGGAGGTCATCGACCGCAATCTCGTGCGCGATCTCGTCGATCAGACCGGTGCGCATGTCGCCGTCCTTACGGAAGATCCCCGCTGTGCCACCCTCACGTCCCTCGGTGATCACCTTCCAAGCGCCGGCCGCGAGCTCCTCCTTGATCCACTCGACCCACTGGTACGGCGCGTACACCACGTCGGAATCCTTCGAGCCGACCTCGGAGAGAACGGTGAAGTCGCGGGCGAAGTCGGTGATCAGCTCGAGCTTGCGCTCCCGCGGGATCTCGAGCGTCCCGTCGGAGATCTCGACGTGCGAGAACCGGTTTTCGGTCAGCCACGACTTGAACGCATCAATCTTGCCCCGACCGTAGACCGCCTCGAACAGCGTCCCGCCGCAGACGACCGGGGTGTCGAACGAGCGGTACAGCGCGATCTTCTTGTCGAGGTTGTTCGTGACATAGCTCGTGCCCCAGCCGAACTTGACGATGTCCACGAATTCGCCCGCGGTGTCGAACATCCCCTCGATCTCCCCGAGGCTGAGTCCCTTGTCCATCACATGCGTGAGTCCCCGCTCGCGCGGCTTCCCGGGCCGAGCGGGGAGATCGAGGAATCCGCCCTCAGAGGGAGGCAAAGATCCCCTCGAGCCGCTCCGCAGCGCGCGCCTGTACCTCGCGGTACAGCGAGCCGCCATGCGCATCGATTCCGACGATAAGTGGTCCGAAGTCCTTGACCCGGAACTTCCAGAGACATTCGGGCATCAGTTCCTCCCAGGCGACCTCTTCGATCTCCTCGATCTGGGTCGTCTCGAGCGCGGCGGCACCGCCGACGATCGCGAAGTACACCATCCCGAGCCGTTGCATCGGCTCGATCGCCTCGTCTGGGAACCCGCCCTTGCCGCAGATCGCCCGCACGCCGTACTGCTCGCCGAGCCCCTCCGTGAACCGCACCATCCGCGCGCTCGTCGTCGTGCCGATACAGATCTTCTCGTAGCGACCAGGGCCGATCTTCCGCACGTTCGGCGCCGTGTGGAGGAGGAACGCGCCCGAGAGATCCATCGGGGGCTCCTGCCCCTGGTCGAAGATCCGGATCTGCGTGCGGTCGCGGATTCCGATGATGTGGCCCTGGACGATCACCTCATCGCCCGCGCGCAACTTCAGGATCTCGGCCGGATCGGTCACCGGGAACGTCACCTCGTGCGTTGCCATCGCCCTAGAACTCCCTGTCGAAATCGGTCGTGCCGTCGGCGCCGATATGCGCCGAAGCGCGGCGCGCCGCCCAGCACTGGTAGTTCACCGCGACCGGGTTGAGCGTCATGTGCGTGTCCGCATGCTCGATGTGGCACTGGAGCACCGTCACGTCGCCGCCGAGCCCCATGGGGCCGATCCCGGTCTGGTTGAGGAGGTCATAGAGCTCGTCTTCGAGTTGCGCGACGAGCGGGTCCGAGTTCCGCGAGCCGATCGGGCGAGCGATCGCCTCCTTCGCAAGGTGCATCGCGTAGTCGGCGGAGCCGCCGAGCCCGATTCCGACGATCCCCGGTGGGCACGGCTTCCCACCCGCACCGACGATCGCCTCGAGCACGAACTTCTTGATCCCCTTCACCCCGTCGGCGGGGAAGAGCATCTTGAGGAACGTCATGTTCTCTGAGCCGGAGCCCTTCGGGACGCACTTGACGTCGAGCCCGTCCCAGTTTGGGATGAAGTCCCAGTGGACGATCGGGACGCGGTAGCCGACGTTCGGCCCGGTGTTCTCGCGCGTCAGCGTGTGCACCGTGTTCGAACGGAGCGGGTGCTCGACGGTCGCGCGCTCCGTGCCCTCCTTGAGCGCCGCGTAGATCCGCGCGGGATGGAGGGGGAACCCTTCGCCGACACGGCAGTAGTAGACCGCAATCCCGGTGTCCTGACACACGAGGTTCTTCTGCTCGTCGGCGATCTCGACGTTCCGGTGGATCGTCTCGAGCACGCGCCTCCCGGTGACCGACGTCTCGCGGTCGCGCGCGGCCGCAAGGGCGTCGCGCAGGTCCTGCGGGATGTCCTTCAGCGCCCAGACATAGAGGTGCGCAGCAGCGTCCGCGACGGTGCGTTCGAGTGAGGTGATGGTCGTTGTGGTCATCGTCTGTCCGTCAGCCTCGCGCGAGATCGGCCGCAGCTCGGCCCGCGCGACGGCCGAACACGACACATTCCAGCAGGGAATTACCCATCATGCGGTTGCGACCGTGGGTGCCGCCCGCGATCTCGCCAGCGGCAAACACCCCAGTGAGCGTCGTCTCGCCGTCCACGCCGATCGTGAGCCCACCGTTCTGGTAGTGGAGCACTGGCCGGGTGAGGAGCGGCTCCGCAAGCGGGTCGATTCCGACCCCGCGATAGCGCCGCAACATGTACGGGAGCGAGATCTCCGCATCGGCGGGCGCGATGCGCGTCGTGTCGAGGTAGACCGCGCGGCTCCCGTCGGGGGCCTCGACACCCTTGCCCCGGGCGATCTCATCGACGATCGCCTGCGAGACCTGGTCGCGAGGCCCGAGTGAGTCGGTGAACTCCTCGCGATCGGCGTTGAGCAGAACCGCCCCGTAGGCGCGCGTTGTCTCGGGGATCGCGTACCCCTGCATCGTCGTCGGCCAGGCGCCCCCGTTCGGGTGGTACTGGAGCGCGTCGAGATCGCGCGTCTCGGCGCCCGCCTCGACGGCGACCCTCGTCACCTCGCCCGTCGCGTTCGGGTGGTTCGTCGATGCCTCGCCGCGCGTCGCGGCCTCGGCAAAACAGCGCCCGCCAGCTGCGAGTACGACCGCGGGCGCATCGACGGTCGCGGTCGTGCCATCCGGTAGAGCGAAGGTCGCCGCCCAACCCGACGAGGTCGGTTCCAGCCCGACGAGCGCGTGGTGCTCGAGCGCCACCGTGGCGCCCGCGTCGAGACCATCGCGTAGCGCCCGCACGATTGCGTTACCCGTCCGGTCGCCAACCTGGAGCAGCCGCTTGCGGGTTGCACCGCCACAGCGTGCGACGCGATATCCGCCATCCTCGCGATTGAAGGCGCAGCCGAGCTCCTCAAGCCACGCGATCGCAGATCGGGCGTCGCCAACGAGCGCGGTCACGAGAGCCGGGTCGGCCGTGTCATGGGACGAGCGCATCACGTCAGCGAAGTGGGTCTCCTCGTCGTCGTCGGCGGAGACGGACGCCTGGATTCCACCCTGCGCCTTCGCGGAGTTGCATGCCTGCAGCGTCGTCTTCGTCGCGAGTGCGACGCGCGCACCGGCACGCTCCGCGCCGAGCGCGGCAGCGAGACCGGCGGCGCCCGACCCGACGACGAGCACGTCAATGCGGGGATCCTCGCTCACAATGCGAACGTTAGCAGCGCTGACCTTATTCCTCGCATCAGATTCCGTTATGAGAGATGGTCGCGCGCGAAGAGCACGAAGGCGTCTCCCGCCCGGGTCGGCGCCCGGCCGGCCCCCCGCACGACCGAGATCACCCGACGCGCGTCCATCCCCTCGATGAACGCCTGCCGAAGTGCTCCCGAGGCGAGCTCGGTCTCGACCGCCGCGCGCGAGATGAACGTCAGGCCGTACCCGGCGAGCACCGCGCTCCTCACCGACTCCTGGAGCCCGAGTTCGAGCCGCACGTCGAGATCGCGGAGACGGACACCGAGGCGACGGAGTTCGTCCTCGACCACCTGACGCACACCGGCACCCTCCTGCATCAGGATCAGCCGCTCGCCACGGAGGCTCGATGCCTCGACAGCACGCCCCGCGAGCGGATGACCGGGTGCGCAGACGAGGATCACCTCGTCGCTCGCGAGCGGCTCGAACCGCACCGCCCGCTGCCGACGCGCGGCGCCGACAATCCCGAGCTCGAGATCGCGCGCTGCGACTCGGTCGACCACCGTCTGTGTGTCGTGGACGGAGAGCGACACGCGTACCGCGGGGTGGCGGGTCTGGAACTCGCACACGAGCTGGGGCACCATCACCGCAGCCGGCCCCGTCGAGGCGCCGAGCACCAGGGTGCCTCCGATCTCTCCATCACCGGCAGACACCTCGTCGAGGAGTTGTGTTTCGAGCTGCAGCATCCGCTGAGCGCCGTGGAAGAGCCGCCAGCCCGCCTCCGTCGGCTCGACGCGGCGCCCGGAGCGGTCGAGGAGCTGTGTCCCGACACGCCGCTCGAGTGCGCGGATCTGGAGCGAGACCGCGGGCTGGGTGACCCCAAGCCGCTCGGCGGCCTGGGAGAACGAGCGCCGTTCGACAACCTCGCAGAACGCGGCGAGCTGACGTGTGTCCATAAGAGAACGTTATCCGGAGACGGTGACGTTCGCGTCCTCTGGAATACTGGCGCCGCCGATGCATGTCTGGATCGACGTCACGAACTCCCCGCACGTCGTGTTCTTCCGACCGCTCGTCGCCCTGCTCGCGGCACGCGGGCACGAGGTCACGATCACCGCGCGCACGTTCGCACAGACGCTCGAACTTCTCGAGGATGCGGGGCTCGCGCACGAGGTGATCGGCCCTCCGCACGGTGGGGCGAGCGTGGCGGGGAAGGCGCAGGCGATGGCGGGACGTCTTGCGGCGCTCCGCTCGTTCGCGCGCGGACGGCGATTCGACCTCGCCCTCTCGCACGCCTCGCACGAGCTCCCGATCGTCGCCCGATCGCTCGGAGTGCCCTCCACCTATGCATTCGACTACGAGTATGCGCGCGTCCAGCACGGCCTCGGATGTCGGGCCGCATCCCGCATCGTCGTCCCGGAGGCCATCCCACAGAAGCGGCTCGACCCGCTGGGGGCTCGCGCACGCAAGACCGTGCGCTTCCCGGGCCTCAAGGAGGAGTACACACTCCACGACTTCGTCGCCGACCGGGGCGTGCCCGCGTCGCTCGGTCTCGACCCGGGACGCATCCAGGTCGTCGTGCGCACCCCGCCCGAGGTCTCTCTCTACCACCGGCACGGCAATCCGCTCCACGTTGCGCTGCTGAAGCGGCTCGGCTCCGATCCAGCCGTTCAGGCAGTCGTGCTGGCGCGGACGCCCGAGCAGCGGGCGGCGGTCGAGGCACTCGCGCTCCCCTCGCTCGTCGTCCCCGCCCGCGCGGTGGACGCCCGCTCGCTCGTCGCGCTCGCCGATCTCGTGGTCTCGGGAGGAGGGACGATGAACCGTGAGGCGGTGGCGCTCGGCGTCCCGGTGTGGACGACGTTTGCAGGTCGGATGGGATCAGTCGACGAGGGCCTCGTCGCCGATGGTCGGCTGCGGATTCTCGACGATCCGTCCGCGCTCCTGCTCGAACGCCGTCAACGGGACACGCCGCCGCCGACGAGAGACCCGGCCGTGCTCCTCGGTCTGATGTTGGGCGCGGCGCTCTAGCGGCCGACGGCGCGGTGCGGCGCGGAGACGGCGCGACGCAGCTCTTCGACGATCCGCGCCGGGTCACCCTCCCCGACAAGGCGCTCCAGCGTCTCGAGTTCGGCGTCGAGCCAGACAGGATCGATCGGCTCGCGCGTCAGCCGCATGATCGCCTCGTGGGTGGAGGGTGATGCGACCTCGCCCTCGCCGATCAACTCCTCGTGGAGCTTCTCGCCCGGGGCGGGCCCGATGATCTCGATCGCGATCTCTGCCCCCGGCTCCCGACCGGAGAGCCGGATCATCTTCTCCGCGAGGTCGAGCACCCGCACCGGCTCACCCATGTCCAGGACGTACACCTGGCCGCGCTCGCCCATCGCGCCGGCCTGCACGATCAACTGCACCGCCTCGGGGATCGTCATGAAGAACCGGGTCATCTCCGGGTGCGTCACCGTGACCGGGCCGCCGTTCGCGATCTGGCGGCGAAAAATCGGGATCACCGAGCCCGAGGAGCCGAGAACGTTCCCGAATCGCACCGCGACAAACCGCGTCTCGACCTCGGGGCGATGCCCGTGTGTCTCGACGATCCACTCGCAGAGCGACTTTGACAGCCCCATCACCGTCTGCGGGTTCGCAGCCTTGTCGGTCGAGACGAGCACGAACCTGCGGACCCCCAATTCGCTCGCGAGCCTGGCGAGAGAACGAGTCGCGAGCGTGTTGTTCCGCACTGCCTCGATAGGGTTCGCCTCCATCATCGCGACGTGTTTGTACGCAGCCGCGTGGAACACCACCCCGGGGCGGTGCGTCTCCAGCACCCGACGGACGAGCACCTCGTCCTTCACATCGGCGACGACCGCGGAGATGTTCGTATGGCCGCGGTCGCGCACCAGTTCGCGTTCGATCTCGAACAGCGCAGGCTCCGCGTTGTCGAGGAGCACGAGCCGTGACGGCCCGAGTCGTGCGACCTGACGGCACAGTTCCGACCCGATCGAACCTCCAGCCCCGGTCACGAGCACCGACTCACCCTCCAGATAGTCGGCAATCGCGCCGAGATCGACCTCGACCGGTGCGCGGCCGAGCACGTCCTCGACCTCGACGGGTCGCGCGCGCCCCGCGAGACCGGTGTTACCCGTGACCAGCTCGGCAAGGCTCGGCAGCGTCTTCACCGGAACACTGCGGGCGCGGCACTCCTCCACCACTCGTGCCCGCATCGAGCCCGGTGCTGAAGGGACGGCGATCAGCACTTCGTCTGGATGGTGCTCCGCGAGAACCGCGGGGAGGTCCGCGACCGTCCCAAGGACCTTGACGCCGTGGACGCGGATCGAGCGCTTCCGTGGATCGTCGTCGAGCAGTCCGATCGCGGTCATCCCCAGCGCAGGGTTCCGCTGGATCTGCAGCACCACGAGCTGCGCGGCGTCACCAGCCCCGATGATCACCACCTCCTTCCCCCGGGCCACGACGTGACCAGCGCGAGGGCGCTCAATCAGTGTCCTGGCGGCGAGACGGGCGCCTGCGAGCAGGGCGAGCGCGAGCAGCAGGTCGATGAACCACACGCCGCTCGGGACGCGGACGCTGTGCGGCTCGAACAGCGTGAACACGAGGAACGTCGCGACGGTTGCAAACACCGCGCCGCGCATCACGTTCCACATGTCGCGGGTCGAGACGTACCGCCACCACCGCTCGTAGTACCCGGAGAACACAAAGACGGGCACCTTCACCGCAACCGCGAGTGCGATCAGATCCCAGGTGATGTACCGGTCGTAGTAGCGCGGCCACGAACCATCGAAGCGCAGGTACCAGGCGAGCACCCACGCGACGGCGACGAGGACAGCGTCCGCGCCGACCTCGATCAGACGGTGCCGTGTGAGGGGGACGCGCACGACGGTCGTGTCAGGCGGGAACGCCGACCGCGGCCCGCACCGCCTCGACGACGCGTTCCTGCGCTTCGGCAGGGATCCCCGCCCACATCGGCAGTGCGAGGTTTTCTGCCGCGGCACGTTCGGTCACTGGGAGCGAGCCGGGGCGCCAGCCGAGATACGCGAGCGCGGGCTGGAGATGGAGCGGCAGTCCGTAGTAGGCGGCGCTCGCGATCCCTTCGGTGGCAAGTGCATCCGCGACCCGCTGCCGGTCGGCGATCCGCGTGACGTAGAGGTGGTAGACGTGACCCGGCTCGTCGAGCGGAATCGTCACCGCCTCCCCGAGCCCGAGCTCTGCGTACCGGGCTGCCGCGATCCGCCGGGAGGCGTTCCAGCCGTCGAGCTCGGGCAGGAAGAGCCGGAGCACAGCGGCCTGGATCGCGTCGAGCCGCGAGTTCGTCCCGACGAGCTCGAATGTGGTCTTCGAACGGGAGCCGTGGAAGCGGAGGAGTCGCACGCGGTCGGCGACCTCGTCGTCCCGACACGCGACGAGCCCGCCATCACCAAGCGCGAAGAGGTTCTTTGTCGGGAAGAAGCTGAAGGTGGAACACACCCCGTGCGTCGCGACCGGGGAGGCGCCGAACGCCTGCGCCGCGTCCTCCAGCAGCGGGAGACCGAACGCCGCCAGTTGCTCGAGCGGAGCCGGGCGGCCGAACAGATGCACCGGCACGATCGCCTTCGTCCGTTCACCGATGCGGTTCGCGACGTCCTCGGGGTCGAGATTCATCGACGCGGAATCGATGTCGGCGAACACCGGAGTGGCCCCGACGCGGGCGATCGCCTCCGCGGTGGCATAGAACGTGAATGCTGGGCAGATCACCTCGTCGCCGCGCCCGATCCCCATCGCCTCGAGCGACAGGACCAGTGCGTCCGTGCCATTCGCGACCCCGATCGCGTGGGGGACGCCGAGATACGACCGGGCCTCAGCCTCGAACCCTTCCACCTCCGGCCCGAAGATGAACCGGCCCGAGTCGACGACCGCGCCGAGCCGCTCCTTGATCTGCGGGACGAGAGCGGCGTACTGCGCCTTCACGTCGATCAGCGGGATCGCCACGAACTGCGAGTCTACCGGCGGCCCTCCCCGCTCCCCTCCTGCGCAACGGCTCAGCGGTGGCGCAACAGCCGCCTCAGGAGCCAAACTCCGGCTCCGACGGCGAGTGCCGCGACGAGGTAGTCGACGTACCGAAACGCGTCGTGGAACGCCTCCCAGCTCGCGCCCGCCGCCCATCCCGCGCCTGCGAATGCGAAACACCAGAGCGCCGAACCGAGCGCGGTGAGCACGGTGTATCGGGCGAGCGGCGCGCGGAACACTCCGGCTGGAACGGAGATGAACGACCGCACCACGGGCGTGACCCGTCCGACGAACACGGCGGTGTCACCAAACCGGTCGAACCACTGTTCGGCGCGGTCGAGCTTCTCGGCGTCGAGATGGAGCCAGCGTCCGTGCCGCTCGAGGAGCGGGCGTCCGCCGATGACACCGATCCCCCACCCGATCACCGCTCCTGCGAGATAGCCGACCGTGCCCGTGAGAGCCATCGCGATGTATGCAGGCAAGCCCTTGTCGAACACCGTCCCGAAGAGCGACACGCTCTGACCCGCGAACGCACCCGCCGCGACGGCGCCCGCGTACACCATGACGACCTCGCTTGCAGCTGGGAGCACTGCATCCACGAGCATGAGCGTGAACACGGCATAGAGTCCGTGGTCGCCGATCAACCCCGTGAGGGTCTCCGTGAGATCGTGGAGTATCCCGGCGACCGGCATCACGGGAGCGTAGTCAGGCTGCCGTGCGACGGATGATCACGGTCGACAGGGACTCGATTCGGCCGAGCGGTCCGTGCGCCGCGATCCTGATCGTCCAGCGGCCCGCCGCTACCGGCTTGCCGCGCCGGAGTCCCTTCCAGGTCGCCCGGTATTCGCCGGGGCCGAGCACGCCCTTCGCCAGCGTCGTCACGTAGCGCCCCTTCGGATCGAGCACGGTGACGGTCACCCGCGCCTCGCGGAATAGTTTCCAGGCCACGGGAAGCGCCCCACCGTGCGGCCCGATATCCGCACGCGGTGGAACGTTCACGAATCCGAGCGTGTCATCGACGGTGAAGACGCGGCGCATCGCCGTGACCCGACCGAGGTCGTCGGTCGCGGTCACCTCGAGCGTCCATGTTCCCGGTGCGGGGCCTGGCTCGGCCGCCGGTGGCGCAGGGCCGGACAGGTCGGTCACCGCGACCGCAAGAAGCCCTTCCGCAGGGTCGATCCGGTAGGAGGCAGGCGTAACCACCGGCGCCGTGGGTGCGGTCACCGGGATGGCGCTCGACGGGGGAGGGTCGACCACGAT
>CAYXAS010000048.1:0-16560 GCA_964461665.1 uncultured Gaiellales bacterium | reverse complement strand
CAGACGTACGCGACCTGGTCTGGATCCCACGGGATCGGGATCCCCCACGGCTGGCCGGCGCGCGAGATCGAGAAGTCCTGGAGCCCGCCCGCGATGAAACTCCGGGCCTCGTTCGCACGGTTGGCCGGGAGCACGAAGTCGGAGCGCTCGTCGTAGAGCGCGAGCAAACGCTCCTGGTAGGCGGAGAGCCTGAAGAACCAGTTCCGCTCCTCGATCCACTCGGGCGCTCGGTCGTGGTCCGGGCAGAGTCCACCGACGAGCTCTGCCTCGGTCTTGAACGCCTCGCAGCCGACGCAGTACAGCCCCGCGTAGACGTCCTGATAGATGTCGTCGCGCCCGTTGTCGCGCATCCGCGTCAGAAAGTCCTGGACGAAGGTCTTGTGGCCCGGATCGCTCGTCCGGATGAAGAAGTCGTTCGATGCGCCGAGCCGGACTGGCAGCGCACGCCACGATTCCACGATCCGATCCGCGTACTCCTGCGGCTCGAGCCCCTGTTCTGCCGCGACTCGGGCGACCTTGGACGCGTGCTCGTCCACCCCGGTGAGGAAGAACACGTCGCGGCCGCGCTGCCGCATGTGTCTCGCCAGGATGTCCGCGGCGATCGTCGTGTACGCGTGCCCGATGTGGGGCGTCGAGTTCACGTAGTAGATCGGGGTCGTGATGTAGAAGGGCTCCACGGCCATCGATTCTAGGGACGGCTCTGGCGGCCACGGCTCCCGCGAGCACCACCGCGATCAGCGCGGCGAGCAGGCGGGTCGGCGGCAAGCCGAACGTCGCGTGCGAGACCGGAACTGCAGGCACCGTCACAGACCCCTCCGAGGCAGCGAGCGGCGGTTCTTCCGCACCAACGCGGACGCGGTGTTCAGCTACGCGCGGCCCCTCGGCGACGTTGCCCCGGACTCGCGCGGCGTCCTCGGGCGGTGACGCGCCTCCCGACGGAGCGGCCATGTACGTCGTGTCTGGCGCCGACGCGTGCGCGGTCGGCTCGGCTGTCGCTGCGAGCGCCACCCCGATAGAGGCTCCGCCCCACGGGCCCCAGGCGGGTGCCGCAGTGTGCGTCGCGATCGCGATCGGAAAGCGCGACCGACCAACGCGGATGCGCGGGCCGCGGTCACGTTCGGTTACCGCCCGCGAGGCCGCCCCAGCAGAAGCGGGTGACGGTCGGGTGGCAGCCGCGGTGAGCGGGCCAGCGAGCGGTGCGCCCGTGCCAATGCTCGCGCCCGCCTGCGTGACAGGACGCGACGCGTCGTCACCGCCCGCCACCGCCGCGGCGCTGCCCATCCCCTGCACCGGCCCGGGTAACGGGAGAGGCGCGGCGCGAGCGGGCTCCGGCGCCGAACTCATCGCTGGCGAGGGCGCGGCCGGAGGCGACCCCGCCGCCGCCGCAGGAGTCGGCTGCGGCGACGCGGCCGCGCTGGGTGGAGGTGACAGCGCGGGGCCGTCCGGCGACATCGGTGCTGCGCCAGGTTGCGGGGTCGCGGCTGTCGCTCCGCCCGGGAGCTGGGCGGTGGTCTCCAGCGCCGCAGGTGGTGCCGCGCTCGCCGCGGGCGCGGGCGCGGGCGACGCGACGAACGGGGCCGCGCCGCCACCGCTCACCGGCACCGATGCTCCCGACGCACCTGCGCCACTCGCGGCCGCGGTGACCCCGACCCCCGTTGGGTCCGACCCTTGCACCGGCTGCGTAGCCGAGGCTCCCGCCCCCGATAACCCGGAGTCAGCGGTCGGCATGGGCGCCGGAGCGACGGGTGCCGCCGATGGAGCCGGTGTCGGTTCCGCGGCGACGGACGGGCGCACCGGGAGCAACCGCTCGGGGTCGACATATCCCTCTGCCTCCAAGGCGATCCGCACTCCGAGATGGACGTACCCCGTGTCGTGCTCGGGCGTACCGCTCGGGCCGACGGTTCCTACGGGCGCACCCTCCTCGACCGTCGCGCCCTTCGCCACGCCCACCTCACCGAGGTGCGAGAGCGTGACGGAGTAGCCGTCAACGGTCAGGATCGAGACGATCCGACCGTGTGTCGGGACCGTGCCAGCGAAGGTGACCGTCCCCGCAGCGGGGGCGAGCACCGGCGACCCAGGGCTCCCCGCGATGTCGATCCCGCGATGCTGTCCGCCCGCATACGCGTTCGTACCGAGCGAATAGGGTCGGAGCGTCACCCCTCCCGCGGGCCACGACCAAGCGCCGACCCCACCCGGGGTGATGAGCGCGACTGCAAGCGCGGCCGCGGCGATTACGACGAAGCGGCGCAAGGGCCACCCCTTTCGTTCTCAGCGCGGGCAACGCGGGTATCGGGATGCTAGCGGGCCGATCGGCTGTCGTCAACTACGACAACACCGTCGACGCTGAGGGCGTGCCTCAGCCGTCACGGTCGAGCGAGGCGTCGTAGAGATCGCGCCGAGCGGCCCCGGTCAGCGCGGCGACCACGTCCACCGCTGCCCGTCGAGCCGCGCCAGCCCCCACAAGCGCGCGGACGGCTTCGACGGCGTCGCTCGGCGCGACACCCGACCGACGCTCACCCGCCGCGGGGCCGATCACCACGGTGATCTCGCCACGCGGGGGCTCCACGAATCGAGCCGCAAGCTCGGATGCCGTTCCGCGAGCGATCTCTTCGAACAACTTCGTTAGCTCGCGGCAGATGGCAACACGACGTTCCGGGTCGTGCACCGCGAGCGACGCCAGCGACGCCGGGAGTCGGCGCAGCGATTCGTACGCGATGACCGGATGGGGCCAGCTGTCGAGGTCGAGCCACAGCGCACGCCGTTCCGAATCGCGTCGCGGCAGCCAGCCCACGAAGCGGTGCTGTTCGCCGACGAGGCCGCTCGCGACCAGCGCGGTTGCGAGCGCCGAAGCGCCCGGAAGCACCGTTACCTCCACCCCGGCCGCGATCGCGGCCGCGACGAGCCGTCCACCCGGATCGTTCAGCCCGGGCAGCCCCGCGTCCGACACGAGCGCCGCTCGGTCGCCTGCGAGCAGTCGTGGCAGCAACTCTTCAACCCTCGCCGCCTCGTTGTGCCGGTGCAGGGAGACGAGTTGCCGCGCACGGATCCCGTGCCGGTCGAGAAGCACACGTGTGTGGCGCGTGTCCTCGCAGAGCACCACGTCTGCCTCGCGCAGCTCGCGCAGCACGCGCAGAGTCACATCCTCGAGGTTGCCGATCGGCGTCGCGCAGACGCTGAGCGGCACCGGCTCAGCGCTCCCCGTCGAGCGCCTCGAAGCCGACGAGCGCCGCCCCGACGAGACCCGCGCTGTCGCCGTGCTCCGCAGCCACGACGCGCAGGCGCCCGTCCGCTGGCTGGATCGCCTCGCGGCGCCCCGTCTCGCGCGCGGCGTCGAGAAGGATCTCGCCCGCCGCCGAGCCGAAACCGCCCCCTACGATGAAGACGTCCGGGTCGAGAACGTTCGCGAGCGACCCGATCGCGATCCCGAGGAAGTGCCCGATCCGGCGGATCGCGAGCACCGCCGCCTCGTGACCGTCGTGCGCGCGTTCGACGAGCGTCCGCGCGTCCGCATCGGGCCCGAACAACTCGCGCGCCGCGCGGTCGGCAGCAAGCCCCGATGCGACTGATTCGAGGTGCCCGCGCCCGTGGCACGAGCCCTGGCAGGGTGGCCCATCAGCGTCGACCACGAGATGCCCGAGCTCGGCCCAGCCGCGATACAGCCGTCCATCCAACACGATCCCGCCGCCAACGCCCGTGCCAAGCGCGAAGACGACGAGCGTCCGCGCGTCCCTACCGGCCCCCAGCTTCCACTCGCACAATGCCGCCGCGTTGCCGTCGTTCTCGATCCCCACGGGGACTCCGAACCGGTCGCGGACACGACCCGCGAGATCCACCCGTTCGAACGGCAGATTGGTTGCGCGGTGCGCGATCCCCGTCGAGGGGTCGAGGTTCATCGGGACACCGAGTCCGATCGCGCCGGCCCCGCTGTCAAGCAGCCCCGCCACGAGCAGGTCGATCGCCGCGAGGATCGACTCCGCGCCGTTCGTCGGTGTCGGCGTCTCGAGTGTCTTCCCCACCGTGCCGTCGCGCGCGACAACCCCCGCGCGGAGCTTCGTCCCGCCGAGATCAACTGCGACAACCGTGCCCGCGCCCACGCGCGGCTACGATACCCCGGCTCATGACGGCGGATGGGAAGCCCTACCGCGTCTACCAGTCGGGGCGCCTCAGGGGGAAGCGGGCGATCGAACGCAACGTCCCCCCCGAGCCGGGTCGCAGCGGCCACGGGCGTCGGCGGCGGGGCATCGCGGTGCTCGTGATCGTCGCCATCGTGATCGCGGCGGGCGCCGTCTGGGGAGCTCTTTCATATCGCGCACTCTCGAGCGGCGTCGAGAAAGCGGGCGCGCGGATCGAGCGCGATGTTCGGGAGGAGCTGTCGCCCACCAAGGGATCACTCCTGGACGCCCCGGCGACGATTCTCGTCCTTGGCACCGATGGAGGTGTGCCAGGTCGCGAGTCGGACAACCGCTCCGACTCGATGATGCTGATCCGCACGGACCCGACCCGTCACCGCATCGCGTTCCTTTCGATCCCGCGCGACCTCCAGGTCGAGATCCCCGAGCATGGCGTCGCGAAGGTCAACTCGGCCTCGCAGTGGGGCGGTCCGGCGCTCGCGGTGCGCACCGTCGCGCAGCTCACGGGATTGCGCATCCACCACGTCGTGATCGTCGACTTCGCCCGCTTCCCGGAGGTGATCGACGCGCTCGGCGGCGTCGTGGTGCACGTCCAGAAGCCGATCCTCTCCTCGAAGTTCGACTGCCCGCTGAAAACCACCGAAGCCTGCTGGGACTGGGAGGGCTGGCGGTTCGAGCGCGGCCCACAGCGGATGGATGGGCGGCGCGCTCTCGTCTATTCGCGCATCCGGACAAACGAGCTCGACTGGTCGGAGACCGACTTCGCACGGGCGCAGCGGCAGCAGCAGGTGGTGCAGGCGACCCTCGACGCGGCGACCAGCATCGGTATGGCGTCAAGGCTGCCGTCCGCCGGTGGCGCGCTCGTCAGCCCGCTCGCCACCGATCTCGGAGCGTGGGACATTCTCCAGCTCGGCTGGGTCTACGTCCGGGCGGACAGTGCGAAGGCCCTCCACTGTCGCCTTGGTGGCGATGCGCAGCGGTACGGGGGCGCATCCGTGATCGTCCCATCCGAGGACAACGCCTCGGTGATCGCGATGTTCCTCGGTCAGGCGGCGCCGCTGGCGCCGCCGAAGGGGCTGCCATATGCGCCGGGCTGCAGGCGCGGGACGCGGTAGCCGACGAGACCCGGGACGGTCAGGCGGATGACGCGGGAGCCGACGTGTCCGACGAGGTGCTCGGTGTGTCCGTCTTCGCCCCGTTCGCCTCGCCCGACCCTGAGGTGGCGGTCGGGGCGTCGCCCTTCTCGCCGTCCTTCCCCCCCTTACGCGCACCGCGCCCGTAGTCGGTCGAGTAGAACCCCGAGCCCTTGAAGTGCACCGCGACGGGGAACAGCACCTTCTCGACCGGCGAGGCGCCACACGTCGCACACCGATCGGCCGGAGGATCCGACATCTTCTGGAACAACTCGAACGTGTGCCCATCCGGGCACCGGTACTCGTAGAACGGCACGACGCCTGAATCTACCTGTGACAATCCGGGCGAGCGGCCGACTCGCGTGCCCGGAGACGGGCTGTAGCCCGGTCAGGCATCGTCGCCCCGGTCGTTTCCGGCGACCTCCCGGAAACACGGCGCGTCCTCGAACGCCGCGAGCCCGGATGGCTCACGCGCAGCGCGACGGCGACGGGCGCGGCGGACCCCCGCAACGACCGCAGAGGCCCCCAGGATCCCTCCGAGCACGAAGGAACGCAGGCGCACCCGGCGCCCCGCCTGCTCCGGCAACGTCATCCGCGTGTCCCGCAGGTGGTCATGCGACAATCCTAGAGATGGCGATTCGCGTCGTGTGCCTCGGAGACCTCGCACTCGACGTGGTGGTGCGCCTCCGGCGACCACTCGCGCTGGGTGGCGACGCCGCGTCCACAATCACCGTGACCGCAGGCGGTCAGGCGGCGAACGTCGCTGCCTGGGTCGCCGCACTCGGTGGCCACTCGCGGTGGGTCGGGAAACGGGGTGACGACGGCGCCGGTCGGCTCGCCGCAGGATCGCTCGAAGCGCTCGGGGTGGAGCTCGCCGGGCCGGTCGAGCCGTCCGGGAGCGGCGTCGTCGTCTCGCTCGTGGCACCGGACGGGGAGCGGTCGATGTGTCCGGATCGAGGTGTCGGGGGCGATCTGCGACCGGAGGAGATCCGCCCGGAGTGGCTCGCCGGCGACTGGCTGCACGTCTCGGGGTACGCGCTCCTCGAACCACCGGTGCGTGACGCGGCGATCGCTGCGATCGGGGTCGCGCGCAGCCAGGGAGCGCAGATCAGCGTCGATCTGTCGTCGTGGAGCGCGGTCGAGGATGCGGGCGCCGACCGGTTCCGCAGCCTGCTCGAAGGACTCGCGCCGGATGTGGTGTTCGCGAACGAGGCGGAGGACCGTGTCATCGGCGGGCCGTTTGATGGACCTCTCTGGATCTTGAAGAAGGGCGCTGCGGGCTGTCGGTTCGGCGACGAAGAGCACGCTGCGCTCCCCGTGACGGAGGTTGTGGATACGACGGGCGCGGGGGACGCGCTCGCCGCCGGCTGGCTCGTCGGTGGGCCTTCACTCGCGCTCGAGGCCGCAGCGCGGTGTGTCGGCAGGGTCGGCTCGATGCCGTAGGCATCGGTCTGCGCGTCTACCCTCCGCTCGATGGAGCATCTGATCACGGTCTCCGAAGAGGTGGAGGCGGCGCTCGTCGAGGGCCGCGCGGTTGTCGCGCTCGAGACAACGCTCGTCGCCCACGGGTTCCCGGCCCCGGACGGGATCGAGGTTGGCCGCGCCAGCGAGGCTGCTGTCCGTCGGGCGGGCGCGGTGCCCGCAACAGTCGGCGTGCTCGACGGACGGATCGAGATAGGGCTCCCGCCAGACCGGCTCGAACGATTCACTGCCGATGCGCGGAAGCTCGGGCCGCGCGATCTCGCAACTTGCGCCGTTCAGGGTGCTGTCGGCGCGACGACCGTCGGCGGCACGCTCGTCGCCGCAGCGGCGGTTGGGATCCGGTTCGTGGGGACGGGCGGCCTCGGGGGCGTTCACCGCGGTTTCCCGCACCCGCCGGACGTGTCCGCCGATCTCACGGCGTGCGCGCGCGTTCCCGCAGTCGTCGTCTCGTCCGGGGTGAAGTCACTGCTCGACGTCCCCGCGACGATGGAACTCCTCGAAACGCTCGGGATTCCAGTACTCGGGTGGAAGGCGGACACCCTCCCTCTCTTCTACTCGGCCGACGGGGGCCCGCATGTCGGGACGCGGGTCGAAGAGGCGGCGGAGGTCGCAGCGATCGCGGATGCACACTGGCGGCTCGGCGGAGCAGCACTCCTCGTGGGACGGCCACCTGACGAGAGCCTCGATGTCGCCGCCCTGATCGAGGAGATTGTCGCAGAGGCACGGACCGCAGGCGTCGCGGGACAGCAGGTCACGCCGTTCGTCCTCGCCCGGCTCCACGAACGGACGGGCGGCGAGACGCGGCGGGTCAACCGCGACCTGATCGTCGCGAATGCGGGGCTGGCGGCGGAGATCGCCGTTGCGCACGCGCTGCTCTAGCGCTGGGTGGGCCTAGCGGGTGGGCTCGGCGGCCCGACTGCGACGAGCCGCCCGGCGCTCGTCGCGGGTGAGACCGACGCGCGCCGCCTGGTCGTCGTAGAGAAGCGCCGTGCCGAGAAAAAGGAGTGGCGCGACCACGAGGCTCGCGAGGAAGCCTGCGACCCGGAGCGTGTTCTCCGCGACCTCGCGCAGCAGGAAGAACGCGACCCCCTGTGTGAGCAGCACGAGGAGGACAAGCGTTGCGATCCCGCCGAGCACGTGGATGTAGTCCGCGCGAGCGAGAGCGAACCCACGCACGAGCGCGGCGCGGATCCCGAGCCGTTCCACGAGCGCCGCGGGGACGGCGAGACCCAAGAGCGCGAACCAGGCGAGGCCGGGGAGCAAGAAGTACTTCGCGAGCACCAGAACAGGGAGAAAGACAACGACCCCAGCTGCGACCGGCACCAGCAGGCTCCGGTCAACGGCTCTGTCGTGGATGAGGGCAGACGCCAGCGCGAACGCGACCGAGAGCATGAGTGCGCTGATTGCGGCCGCTGCGACGGGTCCGATCCGGTCGTCGAGCTCGGCGGTGGCGAGGTTGGCGACCGCAGCGACCGCTCCCACCCGCAGCGCAAGCCACGGCGCCCGCCGGTAGGCGGCGATCGTTTCGGCGACGAGTTGGCCGACGGTCCGCGAGACCGGCGGAAGCGGCGGCGGCAGCGGGCCAGAACTCTTCGGATAGGAGGGGCGCGCCACGGCGGGAGCGTATCGGCGCCGCCTCACCGCCGGCCCAACGTCCCCCAGGGGGGCGGGTCAGGCCCCTCTTCAAGCGTTGCATGGATCTCGTGACGCAGGAGTGTCGGCTGTGCACCGACTTCGTGCCGAGGGTGGGACGGCCGCCGGAGAACGACGGACGGCCGAGACGTTGACGGGACAATCAACGGACGACGGAGGGGTGACGGCGGAAGGGTGACGGCGGAAGCGCGGTCTTGGCCGCGTGTCGCGCGGCGCCGAACCGCCGCGCGCGCCGGGCGACCGGTCCGCGTCAGCCCGCGAGAGCGGCGAGAAGCGTGTCGATCGCTTCGTCGAGCACCCCGAGCGCGCCCACGAAGTCCCACCTGGAGCGATCCGGCTCCCCGATCTCGTTCGAGACGACCCGCACCTCGACCGCCGGGATTCCCGCCAGCGCCGCGGCGCGCAGCACCCCGAACCCCTCCATCGCCTCGACACCGTCGCCCTTCAGCGACCCGACACGTGCGCTCGTCGTGATCGGCGCGACAACCGCGCTCGGGAGAGCCGCGCACGCGGCTGCGACCAGCGCGTGCGACGGCAGGAGGGTGTCCACCACCGAGATCGCGGCGGCGAGATCGAGGTACCGCGACTCCGACCCGACCACGACCGATCGGAGAGGCAGGCCATGGGCGCCCGCGATCCCGACGTGGAGCACCGCATCGAACGTGCCTGCACGGAGCGCGAGCTCGCGCGCGATCGAGGCCGCCGCCTCGACCGGCCCCACACCGCACGCGAGACCGGGCCGTCCGCCCAGCTCTCGCTCGGTCGCCGCGACGAGGAGGATCCCGCCCACGGCGCGATCCTACGCGCCCGTCTCGCCGTCCTCCCCGTCGTACGCCGGTGCGCCGTCAAGGTCCGCTCCGTCACCGAACCGGATCTCACCGAGCGCCCGGTAGGCGCGCACGGTGTCACCCTCGCCGACACGCCCCTCGAGCAGAGCGAGCGCGAGCGGGTTCTCGAGGAGACGCTGGATCGCCCGCTTCAACGGACGTGCCCCAAAGGCGGGGTCCCATCCGGACTCGGTAAGGAGGCCGCGTGCTCCCTCCGTCAGCTCAAGCGCGATCCCGCGTTCGGCGAGCCGCGCGCCGAGGCGGTCGAGTTGGAGCGACACGATCTCGCCGAGTTGGTCGCGTGTCAGCGCATCGAACACGAGGATCTCGTCGATGCGGTTCAGGAATTCGGGGCGGAACCACTCGGTCAGCGATTCTGCGGAACGGAGGTTGGAGGTCATGATCACGACGGTGTTGCGGAAGTCGACCGTGCGACCCTGACCGTCGGTCAACCGCCCGTCGTCGAGCAACTGGAGCAGCACGTCGAACACCTCGGGGTGCGCCTTCTCGATCTCGTCGAGGAGCAGCACCGCGTACGGACGCCGCCGCACCGCTTCGGTGAGCTGGCCGCCCTCCTCGAACCCCACGTACCCGGGTGGTGCGCCGACGAGACGCGACACGGTGTGCTTCTCCTGATATTCGGTCATGTCGAGCCGCACGATCGCTCGGTCGTCGTCAAACATGAACTCCGCGAGCGCCTTCGCAAGCTCGGTCTTCCCCACCCCGGTAGGCCCAAGGAAGACGAACGAGCCGATCGGGCGGTTCGGATCCTGGAGCCCGGATCGCGCCCGGCGGAGCGTATTCGAGACGGCGACGATCGCGCCGTGCTGACCGATCACCCGCTCGTGCAGGCGATCCTCCATGTGGACGAGCTTCTCGACCTCGCCCTCGAGCAGCCGGTCGACCGGAATCCCAGTCCACTGAGCGACGACCGAGGCGACATCGTCCTCGTCAACCTCCTCCTTCACCATCGGCGCCGCGACCCGCGCGTCCTCGCCCCGCTCCGCCAGCTCGCGCTCGAGCGCGGGAAGGTCGCCGTAGCGAATCTCTGCGACACGCTGCAGGTCGCCGTGCCGTTCCGCCCGTTCCGCCTCCATCTTCAACTCGTCGATCCGACGCGTGACCTCCTTCACCCGGTCGAGCACCTCTTTCTCGCCCGCCCAGCGCGCCGCCAACTCGTCCCGTCGCTCGCGGGCGTCCGCGAGATCACGCTCGACCGGCTCCCGCACCGCCGGTGCCTCCTTCGCCATCGCAGCCAGCTCGATCTCGAGCTGACGCATCCGCCGTTCCGCCTCGTCCAACTCGACCGGCGAGGAGTCGATCTCCATCCGGAGTCTCGACGCGGCTTCGTCCACGAGATCGATCGCCTTGTCGGGCAGGAACCGGTCGGCGACATACCGCGCGGAGAGCAGCGCAGCCGCGACGAGCGCCGCATCACGGATCCGGACGCCGTGGTGCGCTTCGTAGCGCTCCTTCAACCCGCGCAGAATCGCGATCGTGTCGGCCGGGGTCGGCTCACCCACGAGCACCGGCTGGAACCGCCGCTCGAGCGCCGCATCCTTCTCGACGTGCTTGCGGTATTCGTCGAGCGTGGTCGCGCCGACCGCGCGCAGCTCGCCGCGCGCCAGCATCGGCTTCAACAGGTTGCCGGCGGACACCGCGCCCTCCGCGGCGCCAGCACCGACGATCGTGTGGAGTTCGTCGATGAAGAGGATGATCTGGCCGTCGCTGTCGGTGATCTCGGTGAGCACCGCCTTCAGGCGCTCCTCGAACTCGCCGCGGTACTTCGCGCCCGCGATCAGCGCACCCACATCGAGCGCCCAGACCCGCTTCCCCTTCAGACCCTCGGGAACGTCCCCCGCGAGGATCCGCTGCGCGAGACCCTCGGCAATCGCAGTCTTCCCGACCCCCGGCTCGCCGATCAGCACCGGATTGTTCTTCGTCCGGCGCGAGAGCACCTGGATCGTGCGGCGGATCTCCTCATCGCGGCCGATCACGGGGTCGAGCTTCCCGTGCTCGGCGAGCTGGGTCAGATCGCGCCCGTACTTCTCGAGGGCCTGGTACGAACCCTCGGGATCCTGGGTTGTGACGCGACGGCTCCCTCGCACCTGCTGAAGCGCAGCGATGAGCGCATCACGCGGCACCACCTCGAGCGCGAGCAGCAGATGCTCGACCGAGACGAATTCATCACCGCGCGTGTGTGCCTCGTCGAACGCGCGGTCGAGCACACGACGGAACGCGCCCCCTGGTTGAGGGCCGGCCGAGGAGCCCTTCACGGACGGGAGCCTCCGGAGGCGCTCCTCCGCCCGTGCGCGCAGTACCGCCGATGTCGTGCCCGACCGTTCGACGAGCGCCCGCGGGAGATCCTGGTCGAGGAGCGCGACGAGCAGGTGGTCGGCGACGATCTCCGGGTTCGCCGCCCGACGCGCGAGCGCCTCGGCGCCTGCAACCGCCTCGCCGCTCTTGATCGTCAGCCTGTTCGCGTCCATCGTTCAGTCCCTTCCTGTGACCGGCCGGTGTCTAGCGCGGTCTCCGCGCGGGGGGTTGGGGCTGCGCGACGAGGACGATCTCGCGCCGGTACTGCCTGTGCGTCGCCGAAATCTCGGCGCGGAGCTCCCGCTCGAGGTCGGCCATCTTCGCGCGCAGGCGCTTGATCTCATCCTCCAGCCGGAGCACGTGCTCGACCCCGGCGAGGTTGAGCCCGAGTTCGGAGGTGAGTTGCTGGACGAGCCGCATCCGCTCGACATCCGCCATCGAATAGAGGCGTGTGCCGCCCGCTGTACGAGCTGGCCGGACGAGCCCGCGCGCCTCATAGATCCGGAGCGTCTGAGGGTGGAGGCCCGCAAGCTCTGCCGCGACCGAGATCATGTAGAGCGGTCTCTCCCTCACGGTGCAGCCACCTCGAAGTGAGCGCGCGGGTGTTCCGCCGACAGCTTCCCGAATGCCTCGAGCGCGTCTCGCTCGTCGGGGGACAAGGCGTTCGGGACCGTGACCCGGATGCGCGCGATGAGATCACCACGGCCCACACCCTTGAGGCGCGGTGCACCGTGCCCGGCGACCCGCAGGAGCTTGCCGCCCTCTGAACCCGCGGGAACCTTCAGCTTCACCGCGCCCTCGGGAGTGGGGATCTCGACCGTCGCGCCGAGCGCCGCCTCCACGAACGTCACCGGTAGTTCCAGGATCAGATCGGCGCCACGACGCTCGAAGAGCGCCGACGGTTCCACCTCGATTCTCACGTTCAGGTCCCCCGGAGGCCCGCCCGACCGACCCGCTTCCCCCTTGCCAGCGAGACGGATGCGCGTTCCGTCCTTCGCGCCGGCGGGCACCGTGACCGCGTAGCGGCGGGTCACCCGCTCGCGCCCCGTTCCTCGGCAACCGTGACACGGTTTCTCGACCACGGTGCCGTTGCCGCGGCAGCCAGGACACGGCTGTGAGAGCGCGAACAGCCCGTGGCTGTCTGCGATGACGCCCGTCCCCTTGCACCGCTGACAGGCGGCTGGTCGGGTTCCCGGTTCGGCGCCCGTCCCAGCGCAGGTGCCACAGGCCGTCTCCACGTCGACAGGGACGCGGACCTGCACGCCCTGGAGCGAGTCCGTGAACGAGATCTGCACGCGCTCCTCGACGTCCCGCCCCTTCTCCGGTGCGGGACGACCCCGGGACGCTCCCCTCCCGAACATCGATCCGAACGAGCCGAGCAGATCCGAGAGATCCCCCAGATCCACGTTTTCGAAGCGGCCCGCGCCCGGTCCCCGCACATCGCCGTAGCGGTCGTAGGCCGCGCGCTTGTCGGTGTCCGAGAGGATGTCGTAGGCGGTCTGTATGTCCTTGAACCGCTCCTCCGCTGCCGCGTCACCCGGGTTCCGATCGGGGTGCCACTTCCGCGCGAGCGCCCGGTAGGCCTTGCGGATCTCGTCTTCGGACGCCGTCCGCGCAACGCCGAGCACCTCGTACGGGCTCCTCGCTGCCATCGCTGCCGTCGCCCTACTCCGCTACCACGACGCGCGCAGGGCGCAGCACGAGATCGCCCAGGCGGTACCCGCGCTGCACGACCTGAACGATCGCACCGGACTCGACACCCTCCGCGGCGGTCGCGAGCAGCGCCTCGTGGACGTGTGGGTCGAACGCACCCTCCGCGGGAATCTCCTCGACCCCCTCGGCCGTCAACGCACCCGTGAGCGTGGCCCGGGTCATCCGGACACCCTCGAGCACCTTTGCCTCCTCGTGGTGCTCGGCAGCGTCGAGTGCTCGCTCGAGGTCGTCGAGAACCGGGAGCACTCGCACGATCAGACGCTCGATCGCCCGCGCGGCGGCGCGCTCCTGTTCCCTGACGACCCGCTTGCGGTAGTTGTCGAAGTCAGCAGCGACACGACGCAGATCGTCGAGGAGTTCGTCGCGCTTCGCCTCTGCCTCGAGCACCCGCACCGCCAGATCGACAGGATCAGCGTCCACGTCGAGCAGGTCGTGTGCCGTGTCCGCCTCGGAATCGCCGGCCGTGGTCAGTTCGGCCCCAGCGTCGTTCGATGCGTCGTCGTTCACGACCGAGCCGTCCCGTCGTCGTCGATCACCTCGAACTCGGCGTCCTCGACCACCTCGTCATCGGTCGGCGGCGTGGCGCTGCCCGGAGTTCCGGACGTCGCGGCCTGCGCCTGGTCGTACACCGCCTTCGCGAGCGGCTCGGCCGCGCTGTTGAGCGCCTCCGTCTTCGCGCGGATGTCTGCGAGGTCGGAGCCCTCGATCGCCTGGCGCAACTCCATGATCCGCCCTTCGAGCGTGCCCGCGTCGGCCGGGTCGAGCTTGTCGCGATGCTCGCCGAGCGCCTTCTCGGTCGCGTAGGCAAGCGTCTCGGCCGCGTTCCGCGCATCCGCCAACTCGTGAAGCGCGCGTGCCTCCTCGGCGTGGCTCTCGGCCTCGCGCACCATGCGCTGCACCTCATCCTCGGACAGGCCGGAGCCGCCCTCGATGCGGATCTGCTGTTCGTTACCGGAGCCGTGCTCCTTCGCGGTCACGTGGATGATCCCGTTCGCATCGATGTCGAACGAGACCTCGATCTGCGGCGTCCCGCGCGGCGCCGGGGGAATCCCGACGAGCTGGAACTTGCCGAGCGTCTTGTTGAACGTCGCCATCTCGGACTCGCCCTGGAGCACGTGAATCTCGACCGACGACTGGCTGTCGTCGGCGGTCGTGAACGTCTCGCCCTTCCGGGTCGGGATCGTCGTGTTGCGCTCGATGAGGCGGGTGAAGACACCACCCTTCGTCTCGATTCCGAGCGAAAGGGGGGTGACGTCGAGCAGGAGCACGTCCTTCACCTCGCCCTTCAGGACGCCCGCCTGGATGGCGGCGCCGACCGCAACGACCTCGTCCGGGTTGACACCCTTGTGCGGCTCCCTGCCGATGAGCTCTTTCACCTTCTCCTGGACGGCGGGCATACGCGTCATTCCCCCGACGAGAACGACGTGCTCGATGTCGGCCGCCTTCAGACCCGCGTCCGCAATCGCCTGACGGGTCGGGCCAACGGTGCGCTCGAGCAGGCCATGGGCGAGCTCCTGCAGCCGGGCCCGAGTGAGCTGGAGGTCGAGGTGCTTCGGACCCTCGGTGGTCGCGGTGATGAACGGCAGGTTGATCTGGGTCGTCATCGTGGACGACAGTTCGATCTTTGCCTTCTCGCCCGCCTCGTAGAGCCGCTGGAGCGCCATCTTGTCGGCGCCGAGATCGATCCCCTGGTCCTTCCGAAACTCGGCGACCATCCAGTCGACGATCGCCTTGTCGAAGTTGTCGCCGCCGAGGTGGTTGTCGCCGTTCGTCGATTTCACCTCGAACACACCGTCGCCAAGTTCGAGCACCGAGACGTCGAAGGTCCCGCCGCCGAGATCGAACACGAGGATCGTCTGGTCGGCACCCTCCTTGTCGAGGCCGTACGCGAGCGCGGCCGCGGTCGGCTCGTTCACGATCCGGAGCACCTCGAGGCCCGCGATCCGGCCCGCATCCTTCGTCGCTTCCCGCTGCGCGTTGTTGAAGTACGCGGGGACGGTGACGACCGCGTCGGTGACCGGTTCCCCGAGGAACGCCTCGGCGTCCGCCTTCAGCTTCTGGAGGATCATCGCGCTGATCTCGGGTGGCGCGAACTGCTGCCCGCCCGCCTCGACGCGTGCCTCGCCGTTGTCGTCACCGACGACGGTGTACGGGACGATCGTCATCTCCTCGGACACCTCGTCCCACTTTCGACCCATGAACCGCTTGATCGAGAAGATCGTGTTCTCCGGGTTCGTGACCTGCTGGCGGCGCGCTGGGGCGCCGACGAGCCGCTGCCCGTCCTTCGCGAACGCGACCACGGACGGTGTGGTGCGACCGCCCTCCGCGTTCGGGATGACGGTGGGCTCGCCGCCTTCCAGGATGGCGATGCACGAGTTCGTCGTGCCGAGGTCGATGCCGATCGTGCGTCCCATGCCTGCTCCTTCGCTCCGTGTCTCGACGTGCTCTGCCGTCGTTCCGAGGGTTCTTAGTCAGATCATACCGAAAATCTGAGTGTGATCGTATCAGATCAGGGGACCACTGCCTGTTGCTGGTCGATGGCCGATCTTGGCCGGGTCATGAACAATGGTGATCGGGATGAGAGTCGCGGGCGTCGATGGGACGGGCGGTGGCTGGATCGCGATCATCCTTGAGGGCGGACGCTTCGCCCGCGCAGTCGTCCTGCGTCCGATCGCGACGGATTTCGCCGAACTCGGGCAGCTGGAGGCGATTGGAATCGATGTCCCGATCGGCTTCGGGCCGCGCAAGGCAGACGCGCTCACCCGCGGCCTCCTGCGCGGCGCGGGGAGCACCGTCTTCACCGTTCCCGCCCGCGACCGGTTCACCACACCCTTCGGCCCCGGCCTTGGCATCTCGGCGCAGGCGCATGCCCTCGGCCCCCGGATTCTCCATGTGACCGAGCGCGCCCCGCTGGACCCTCGCCTGTTCGAAGTGCACCCGGAGCTGTCATTCCGAGCGATGAACGGCTGGGAACCGCTCCGCCACCGGAAGCATGCCGCCGGGGGCGCCATCGAGCGTCTCGCGCTCCTCCACGCAAACGCGATCCACCTCGACGAGCTCGGCGTGGCTGGCTCGGTTCCGCTCGACGACGTGCTCGACGCAGCAGCCGCGGCCTGGAGCGCACATCGACGAGCCAGCGGCAGAGCCGTACCTGTGCCCGATCCACCCGAACTCGTCAACGGCAGGCCCGCTGCAATCTGGTACTGACCGCGACCTGAGGCAGCCCGGGCGTGGCTCACACGGCACCTAGCTGTATGTCCCAGGGAGGTTGTTGACGCGCTGTAGTGGGGTGAGGCCTGCGAGGGC
>CAYXAS010000047.1:0-17336 GCA_964461665.1 uncultured Gaiellales bacterium | reverse complement strand
GCCGTAAGTCCGACCACGAGCCCGATCCCGATTGCGACCGTGGTCGCCGCGACCCCGACCAGAAGACTGACCCGCGCACCGTGGATCAGCTGCGCCCAGATCGGCCGCCCGAGATGGTCGGTGCCGAACGGCAACCACTCCGCGGGCGTCGCCCACGTCGGATTCGCAACCGTGTGGATTGCGCTGAGCGACGCGGGCTCCGCGAGCACCGGGGCGATTGCAGCGGCCGCCCCGACGAGGGCGAGCACGACGAGACCCGCGGGGCCGCTCCGTGTCGCCCGGAACCGTGCCCAGAACACGCTCATGCGGGCCGGACCCTCGGGTCGAGCAGCGGATACAGGAGCTCCGCGACGAGGTTGCAGAGGATCACGGAGGCGCTGAAGACGAGGAACAGCCCCTGGAGCATCGGTAGGTCGGGTCCTCGGATCGACTCGGCGGTTGCGAGTCCGAGACCCGGCCAGGAGAACACCGTCTCAACCGCGATCGCGCCCGAGAGCACGAACCCGAGGTTGATCGCGACGAGCGTCGTCACCGGGAGGAGCGCGTTGCGCACCGCATGCCGGTCGCGCACCTCGGTGTCGCGCAGCCCCTTCGCCCGCGCCAGCGTGAGGTAGTCCTCGCGCATCGTGTCGAGCAGTGAGGAGCGCGTCACGAGCGCGTACTCACCGAGATACGCGACCGCGAGCGTCGCGCACGGCAACGCCATGTGGTGTGCCTTGTCGAGCAGCCCCGCGAGCCCGTCGGGAGCGGATGCGTCGGTGATCCCGCCCGTCGGGAATGCGCCGAGTCCGGCCGCGAGCATCCCGAACAGGATCATCCCGAGCCAGAAGTCGGGCAGCGACCACGTGGTCATCGACGCCGAGGTGAGCGCGCTGTCGCGCCACGTGCCCCGTCGCCACGCAGCGATCACGCCAAAGAGGATCCCGATCCCCATCGAGAGCAAGGTTGCGACTCCGACGAGCGCGATCGTCGGTGGAGCCGCTGTGAGGATCTCCTCCATCACCGGGCGGTTCGTCGCGTACGACCGACCAAGATTCAGTTGCGCGGTCTGACCGAGGAAGCGGATGAACTGGTCCCAGAGCGACCCGTCGAGCCCGAACTGGTGCGTGAGCTCGTCCCGCTGCGCGCGCGTCAGGTTGCGGCCGCGGTAGAGCGTCGCGACCGGGTTGTGGGCCACGACCCGGAACAGGAAGAAGTCGGTGACGATGACGAACACGAGCGTCGCCGCCGCACCGAGGGTCTTGCCGAGGATCCAGCGTGCAGTCATCGGCCGGGCGCGGTGCTCAGGACGCAGCGATGAGCTGGCCGGATCGCACGGGAATCCAGGGATCGGCCGCGCGGGAACCCGCCCCTCGGTCGCGAAGCGTCAGCGCCTCCACCCGCACCGTTCCGACGCGTCGAGCGATCGCCCCCGTCACACGGCGACGCCCGCGGGTGGCGACGGGGCCGGCGATGCCGGCCCCGATCACCACCACATCCGTGTCGAGACGTTCCTCGGTCTCGCGACTCACTCCCGTTCGTCCGCAGACCGGCGCCGCCGCACGGCGACGAGCGCCGCGAGAAGGACACCGGCAGCGACAACGGCGATCACGGCCACGATCGCCGTGGACGAGCCGCCACCCGAGGAGCCACCGACGACCTTCAGGTTCCAGTAGGTCGGCGACGTGTTCGAGAACAACACCGGGCCGGTGTCGGCCGGCTGGCGAACCCAGCCGTCGAACCGGTCGGTGCGGTACGCCTGCAGGTCGGGTCCGTACACGAGCGGGAAGTACGTCGCGCTCGCGTAGAACAGCTTGAGCATCTCGTGCACGATCTCAAGCCGACGGACCGGGTCGAGCTCGGCGTTCTGCTCCTTGTACAGCTCGTCGTAGTGCGGGTCGCACCAACTTGCGTCGTTGTAGTAGTTCGTCGGGTCCTCGGGGTCGGTCGAGAGCATCGCGCAGGTGAAGTACGAGAGCATCGGGTCGGGGTCGACGAACGGCGTCCAGCCCCACACGAAGATGTCGTACTCGCCCTTGCCGACGACCTCGCCGAGCGCGCCATCGTCGTAGGACGAGATCTTCGTTCCGATCCCGATCTCCTTCAGCCAACCACCGATGAACTCGAGCAGTGGCTTGGCCTCGCTCGACTCGGTGCGGAGCGCGTAGCGGAGCACGATGTCCTTGCCCTCGTGCTCGCGGATCCCGTTGCCGTCCGCATCCACGTAACCCGCCTCGTCGAGCAGCGACCGTGCGAGGTCGAGATCGAACGCGAAGTCCTCTTCCGGCGTGAGCGCCGGAATCCAAGCCGGACTCGCGGACGGGCTGATCGTCGATCCGACCGCACCGATCCCCTGGTACACGCGCTCGAGCAGCGTCTGCTTGTCGATCGCGTGAGCAATCGCGGTGCGGAACTTCAGGTCGAGGAGCGCCGGGTGCGCCCCGCCGCCCGGATGGCCCTGGCCGCCCATCCCACCGTTCAGCGCGAGCTCCGAGAATCCGCCCTGCTGGCCCTGGACGACGACGATCCCTTCGGTCGAACTGAGGCGCTCGACCGCCACGGCCGGAATGTCGTGCGCCGCGTCGATCTCCCCCGCCTCGAGCGCAGCGACCATCGCGTCGGCGTTGCGGAAGACGCGGAACACCACCTCATCCACGGCGAGGTCGCCGCGCCAGTAGTGCGGATTCGCGACCATCCGCCAGAACTGCCCCTTCTTGCGCTCCGCGAGCGTGTACGTGCCCGTGCCGACGCCGTCGGTGGCCTCGTACTTGCCGAGTGCGTCCGCGTCGAGCTCCGAGTAGATGTGCTTCGGGACGATGTAGACGTCCATCGTCGGCAACTTCGGATCTGGCACCTTCGAGACGATCCGTACGGTGCGCTCGTCGAGCGCCTCGGCGGTGAGGTTCGCGACCGTCGCGGTGTGGTTGTACCAGGCCTCTTCGCGGGCACGGTTCACCGTGTATGCGACATCCTCGGCGGTGAACGGCGTCCCGTCAGACCACGCGAGTCCCTCGCGCAGGGTGTACGTCCAGGTCAATCCGTCCTCGGATCCCACCCATGATTCGGCGAGACCGGGCTCGGTCGCGAAGTCGGCGGCGGCCTTGTCGGTCAGCGTCGCGTACTGGAGGTTCCAGAGCTCGTAGGCGGCGACCGTGTAGCCGACCGTCACGTTCGGGCTGTCGACGTCCTGCAGGACGCCGATCGTGAGAATGACCTTCTCCTCCTCCTTCGCGGTCGCGACACCGGCCGCAACGGTTGCGAGCGCCGCAACAGCAGCGACGAGAAGAAGCAGAGTGCGTGCGCGTAGGGCGTTCATGTCGTCTCCCTCGTGGACGGTGCGCGTTGTCTGATGAGCGCGATCCTTCCATGCGGAGGCCACACACCGCAACCCCGCGAACGTCATCCGTCAGGATTTCCACGGAACTCGGCGATCACCCTGAGCGGCGCGCTCAGGTCGCCGGCTGCAGCGGCGAGCCAGCCCTGTCTCCGAGCCCGTGCGCTACGCGGCGAGATCGGCGGACAGGCGCGCGGCGCGGAGCCCTGATTCGATCGCACCATCCATGTGCCCCGCCCAGCCGTCCGCGTAGTCGCCTCCCGCAAAGACGACTCTCCCGAACGGCTCACGGAAAGCCGGGTAGGCGGTCGTGAGTTGCCCGGGACGGAGCCACAGCCACGTTTCCCGAGCGTACGGATCCATCACCCAGTCGTGCCAGACGACCTCCTCGACGACCGCATCGGGAACGCAGCGGCGGAGCGTCTCCTGCACCGCGGCCGGGCGCGGGTCGAACGCCCGTGCGTCCGGACCGAAACACACGAGGAGCCGCGAATCGCCATCCTCGCGATCGACCGCAAGGTGGGTCAGCGGAGCGCCGTCCTCGATCACCGCGAGATATCGCTCGCCGCGATCTGCGACCCGCACCCACGCCTTCACTCCCCGCGACGCCTGACCAACCGCCGCGGCGTCTGCGCTGGGGCCGTCGAGCGCTGGCAAGAGGTCGATCCCCCGGAGTGCGTTGATCGGGACGGTCACGATCGCTGCTCGCGCACCCACGATCGTCGAGCCGGCGCTCAGGGTCACCCCACCGGCGCCCTGCTCGATCCGCTCGACCGGGGTTTCGAGCAGGATCGGCGCAGCCACGTCGGCGTGGATCGCGTCCGCCAACGCCCTCGTCCCTCCCTCGATCGTGAAGGTGCCGGACGCCTCGTCGCACACCTCCGCGCTTCCGCCCGCGAGGGCGATCAGCCGCAGCGCGAACGTGAGCGCGCCATCGCTGGCGAAACCCGAGACGTAGGAACCCCAGTGCGAGATGAGGAGCGGAAGATCCGCTGGCGCGACGCCCAGCGCCTCAAGCCCGCGCGGTAGGTCGAGCCCGTCGAGCCGCTCGACCGCCTCACGGCGGCGGAGTGGTTCGTGGGGGAGCGGGAACAGCTCCCGTGCCGCCTCCTCGAGCGGGCGCATCGCCGCGAACAGCCGGGCGTGGTAGGCGTCGGCATCCTCCCGCACCCGTCTCCCGCCGAAGTCGGTGATCACACTGTCGAGCGGCGGTGGGGCGACGATCCCAATCCCGTAGCGGCGTAGCTCCGCCCACACGTGCGGCTGCGTCCAGTGAACCCAGCCGCCCCCCATCTCGAGGTCGTGCCCGAGCCCCCGGTCGACCCAAACCCGCCCCGCGATGCGATCGCGCGCCTCGAGGACGACCGCCGTGAGTCCCGCATGGCCCAGTTCCCGCGCCGCGACAAGCCCGGCGAGACCCGCTCCTACGACGGCCACATCGACATCGAACCGCTCCTGGGTCACGCTCATCGGCTCTGCTCCGTACCGCGTCGTCGCGCCACGACGGAACGTGTCCTGGTGACGTCAAGTGCGGCTGCGCGGCTCGGGTACGGGGTCATGGGGATCCTCGGAGGGTCGTGCGATCCGCTCCGTAGCGATTCCACTGTCTCACGATTCCGGGTGCAGCGGGTCGTCTCCGTCGAGCCCCGCGAGGAACGCGACGACGAGCGCCCCCACCGTGTCGAGGTCGTATCCCCCCTCCTGGGTGACGATCACGGGGAGCCCGAGCGAGCGGACGAGCGCTCCTGCCTCACGGAACCCGTCGGCGGTCACCTCGAGCGGCGCGTTCGGGTCGCCGATCGCCGCGTCCACGCCGAGTGCGACAACGAGCGCATCGGCGCCGCAGGCGAACGCGCCACCGCGAGCCACCGCGGCGAGCCACCCGTCGTCCCCCGTGCCCGCGGCGAGCGGGAGGTTGAGATTCGATCCGTGCGCGCCACCCGTCTCGTCGGCAAACCCGATGTGGTGCGGGAACCAGCCTGCACCGGGATCGACGTGGACGGAGGCCGTCACGACGTCGGCGCGCTCCCAGAAGATCGCCTGCTGGCCGTTCCCGTGGTGCGCGTCGAGGTCGAGGATCGCGACCCGGTCGAGACCGCGCGCGCGGAGCCGCTCGGCAGCGATCGCGGTGTTGTTGAGGTAGCAGGCCCCGCCGTGCGATGACCGCGTCACGTGATGGCCCGGGGGCCGCGTGAGGGCGTACGCGGCGCGTGCGCCGCTGGCGACGAGGTCAGCGGCCGTGACCGCACAACCCGTCGCTGCGAGCGCGGCCTCCCAGGTACCCGGTCCGATCTGGGTCATCGTGTCGAAACACCACCTCCCCGCCCGCGCCCAGGTTGCGACGGGCTCACGCGGAGGGAGCCCCGCGAGGAGGCCGGGGAGCGGGAAGTTGTACGCGGTGACACGCTCTCGATCCGGATCGGTCGCGAGCCCGGCCGCAAGCCACTCCTCCCATGCGCTCTCGAGCCAGGCGACGAGCCCCGCCTCGTGGACGGCCAGGATCGGTTCCAGCCCGGGCGGCGCGGCCTCGACGAACGGTGCTCCGGCTGTGCAGAGCGCGGCAGCGATCCTCTCCGCGCGCGCGGGCACCTCGTCGGCAGGCTCGCGGTTTCCGACGAACACCCCGAAGAGCGGCTCGTGGAGCAGGCAGCGCTCGTCGTGGACAACCGGGATCCGGAGCGCCATGGCTTCTATCCGCGCCCGAGCCGCCCTGCGGCGGCGAGCAGTGCGAGCGTCTCCGCGTGCGGGAGGCCACGCGCGACGCGTCCCTCGCGTCCGGTCACGTCAGGGGCGGCCCAGAGCGCGTTCAGCACCGCCTCTTCGGTCGCCTCGACCGTCGCCGCGAACACCTCGTCGAGCGCGTCGGTGGTGATCGTCATGGGACTCGGCGCACCCCGCGCGCGACGGGCACCCGTCGAGACCGCGAGGAAGATCTCGCCTGACCCGTCGTGCGCGACCGATCCGATCCGGGCGAGACCGAGCCCCGCGCGACGCGCGACGCGCTCGAGCGCGGGCGAGTCGAGCGGCGCGTCGGTGACCACGACCACGATGCAACTCCCAGCGGGTCGGAGTCGGGATGGCTCCTGTTCGAGCGCCTCCCCAACCGGGATGCCGTCGATGCGCAACTCCCGCGCGCGACCGAAGTTCGCGAGCACGAGCACTCCAACGGTCGCGTCGAGCGCCCCGACGAGCCTGCTCGATGTGCCGATCCCGCCCTTCCAGCCGAAGCACGTCATCCCGGTGCCCGCGCCCACGGCACCCTCCGCGGGAACGTCCGTCGCGAGGGCGAGCGCCCGCCCCGCATCCTCCGGCTCGATCTGAGCAACGCGCGCGTCCGACAGCCACGAGTCGTCGCACTCGCCGACCACCGGGATCACGACGTAGTCGGCGCCGAGTTCCGGGTCGAGCGCCGTCAGCGCGCCAACCGTGCCGTCGTACACGCGGCCGATCTGCATCGTCGAGGTGAGCAGGATCGGGGTCTCGATCACACCCCATTCACGCACCTGGTGAGATCCGGTCAACTCGCCCGCCCCGTTGAGCACAGCCACCCCGGCGGGCATGGGTCGTGCGATGAGCCCAACCGGGTCTGCGGGGACGATCGCGGTCACCCCGGTACGCGCAACCCCGCGCCCGCCGGGTGGCCCTGGCTCGTCACGCCAGGCGGTGACGTGACCGACGCGCACCCCCGGGACATCGCCGACCCCGTTTCGCTTCCCGGTCGGGAGCGAACCGATCCGAATGCCGTGATCGCGCGGCCGCGGGCCGCGAGGTGCGGGAGCGTCGCCCATGCGGGCGAGCCTACAGCCGCTCCCAGCGGCAGACGGTTGCGCTACCGGTTGCGGCCGTGCGGGCGCCGCGCGCGACGTTCGCGGCGGCGATCGCGACCTGCCGACGGTGCGTCCTCGGTGTCGCTCGCAGGTGCTGTCGGCCGGACGGGGGCTGGTGCGACCGGCGCAGCCACCGGCGCATCAACGACGGTGCCGCCCACCGACTGGATGTCGGCGAGCCCCGCCGCATCGTCCGGCCTACGCGCGAACTCGGGTTCGCGCTGCTTGAGCATCGCGAGGAACGGAGCCGCGATGAAGATCGACGAGTACGCGCCCGACCCGATCCCGATCAGGAGCGCGAACGCGAAGTCCTTCAGGGTGTCCCCACCGAGCACCGCGAGCGACGCGATCGGGAGCAGCGTGATGAAGGTCGTTGCGAGCGAGCGCGGGATCGTCTCCCAGAGCGAAACGTTTGCGATCACGCGGAACGGCGCGCGCTTCATCAGCGGAATGTTCTCGCGGATCCGGTCGAAGATGATGATCGTGTCGTAGATCGAGTACCCGAGCACCGTCAGCACAGCGGCGACCGTCGCGGTCGTCACCTCGCGGCCGACGAGCGCATAGATGCCGACGGTGATCACGATGTCGTGCGCAAGCGCGATCAGCACGGGCAACGCGAACCGCCACTGGAACCGCATCGAGATGTAGACGACGATCAGCAGCAGCGAGACGATGATCGCGAGGAGCGCCGACCCCGCGATCTGGCGGCCGAAGCTCGCGGACACGTTCTTCGCGCCGAACGCGCGCGCACCCAGCTCGCGCTCGAGATTCGTCTGCAGTTGCGCCGACTCGTCGGTCGAGAGCGCGCCCGTTCGAACCTGAAAGTCGCTGTAGCGCCCGTCGATTGACGCGCCGCGGCCCTGGATCACCGCGGCCGCCTCGCCGATCTGCGCCGCCTCGCGCCGCACATCCTCGAGTGCGACCGGCTTCGCCGTCTCGAACGTCACCTGGGTGCCGCCGCGGAAGTCGACCCCGAGGTTCAGCCCGCCGACGGCGATCGCGCCGATCGAGACGACCACCACGGCGCCCGAGACCGCGAACCAGAGGTTGCGGCGTCCGATGTAGTCGAGCTTCAGCCAGTTCGGAACACCGCGACCCGCAGCGCCGAGCACGCGTGGGCTCTCGAGCAAGCGGAGCCCTGCGAGCACTGCGAGGAAGGCTCGGGTCGCGAGGACGGCAGTGAGCATCGAGATCGCGGTTCCAACGAGCAGCATCAGCGCGAACCCGCGCACGCTCGCGGTCGCGACCGCAAAGAGCACGAGCGCGGTGATCGCGGTCACGACGTTCGCATCGACGATCGTCGCGAACCCCTTCGTGTATCCCGCCGAGATCGCGCCGCGCGCCGACCGTCCGGCACGCACCTCTTCCTTGATGCGTTCGAAGATGACGACGTTTGCGTCGGCCGCGACACCGAGCGTGAGCACGAGACCCGCGAAACCGGGGAGCGTGAGCGTGACGCCGAACAGGAGGATCGCCGCGTAGAGGAACGCCGAGTAGACGACGAGGCCGATGACCGCGACGAGACCGAGGAATCGGTAGAAGACGAGCAGGAAGAACGCGACGACGAGGAGGCCCGCGAGCGCCGCAGACTTCGCCTCCTTCAGCGAGTCCTTACCGAGGGTCGCGGAGATCGCGGTCTGGTCGAGCGTCCGGAACTCGACCGGGAGCGCGCCGGTCTGCAGCACGAGCGCGAGCTCCTGCGCCTCCTGGATCGCTCCCATCCCGCTGATCTGGGCGCCGTTCGAGCCGGAGATCCCGCCGGGGTACTCCTCCCAGTCGATTGTCGGCCACGACTTGATCTCGCGGTCGAGCACGATCGCGAAGTGCTGCAGCACCTTCTGCCCACCGCCGACGGTGTTGGTGAGCAGCTTCCCGCGCTGCGCGACCCGTCGCGTGATGTTCCCGAAGGCGTCCTCGCCCTCCTCGGTGAACTGCATGAGCACGATCGGCTCGCCGGTAGTCGGGTCGAAGTCCTGGCGGGTGCCGTCGAGATTCAGATCCTCGCCGGTCATCTCGGGCACATCGGGCAGCTGGTGGCGGATGAGGTACCAAGATGTCGCCGTCGGTGAGATCTCCTCGACTCCCGGGCAGACGACGGCACCCGCGCCACACGAGATGACGACGGTGTCGATCGGCACACCAAACAGCTTGTGCCCCGCGGGGAGCTCTCCGCCCCACCGCTCGAGAACGGCGGCGCTGGTCGAGGCGGGCCCCTCGACAACCTTCCGCCCCTTCGTCTTGAACACGTACCACCCGTCGGAGCCGTTCTTGGCGACGAGCGCCTGCTGGCCGGCGAGCAGGTCGTAGAGCCGCGGAGTCGCGATTGGCGAGCGGGTACGCACGTCGATCGACGGAGCGACGAGGTTCGCCTCGAGGTCGTAGAGCTCGAGCTGCGCGGTCTTCCCGATGATCCTCGCTGCCGCCTCCGGATCCTTCACCCCGGGAAGTTGGATCGCGATCTGGTCGTCGCCCTGGGTCCGGATCTCCGGCTCCGATACACCGAGCCGGTCCACCCGGTCGCGCATGATCTCGACCGAACGTTCGAGATCCTCCTTCGTCAACTCCCGGTCCTTGGGCGGGACCGCTTGGAGCGTGACCTCGAGCCCTCCCTGGAGATCCAGGCCGAGCGTCGGCGTGCGTTCGAACGGCGACCCGGGGACGACGAGCAGCGCCACCCCGGCGAGGGCGGCAGCGACCAGCGAAACGACGAGAAGGGCTGCGCGACGGGTCATGCGGGGCGGCTCAGGGTAGCGGCCGGGTTAGCGGTCGCCGGTGTCTACCTGTTCGTCCTCGGTGGCAGCGTCATCCGCGTCGGCTTCCTCGACAACTTCCTCGTCGTCGCCGTCCTGCGCTTTCACGGCGCTTGCCACCGCTCGGCGCGAGACCCGGACGAGGATCCGGTCGGCGATCTCGACGACGATCGTCTCGTTGTCTTCGAGCTCGCGGATGATCCCGTAGAGACCACCCACGGTGAGCACCTCGTCGCCGGGCGCGAGGCTTGCGAGCAACATCTTCTGTGCGTGCTGCCGCTTGCGCTGCGGGCGGATCATCAGGAACCACATCACGGCAAACATCACAACGATCAGAAACAGCGGGTTGTTCAAGGTATGTCAGTCCTCCTCTGAGGGGGACGCGAGCCCCGCGAGGATCCCCGTCCGGTAGGAGCCGAACGTTCCCTCGGCGATCGCCGCGCGTGCCCCCGCTACGAGTCGCAGGGTGAAGGCGAGATTATGCAGGGAAAGCAGGCGGATCCCGAGCACTTCCCTCTGCGTCACGAGATGGCGGACGAACGCGCGGCTGAAACGGTCGCACGCGGGGCAGTCGCAGCCCTCCTCGATCGGGCGCGGATCGGTGGTGTACCGCGCGTTTCTCAGGTTGAGGCGACCCTGTGCGGTGAGCGCGGAACCGGTGCGGGCGGTGCGGGTCGGAAGGACACAGTCGAACATGTCGATCCCGCGTTCGATCACCCCGAGGATCCCCTCGGCGTCTCCGAGCCCCATGAAGTACCGCGGCCGGTCGGCGGGCAGGAGCGGCGCCGCCCACCCGACCGTATCGAGCATCTCCGCGCGTGTCTCCCCCACCGCGAGCCCGCCGAGCGCGTAGCCGTCGAAGGGAAGCTCGACGAGTTCCGCGATCGAGCCGGCGCGGAGCTCGGGGTCGGTACCGCCCTGCGTGATCCCGAACCGAAGTTGCCCGGGCGCGCGTGGCGCGTCCACCTGGCGTTCGGCCCAGAGTCGCGTCCGGCGAACCGCCTCCGCGTGCTGCGCCCGGGTCGCGTCGGCGGGTGAGCAGATGTCGAGACACATCGCGATGTCGGAACCGAGCCGTCTCTGGATCTCTGCGGCCCGCTCGGGCGTGAATCGCTCCGCCGCACCGTCGTAGACGGAGCGAAACGTGACCCCGTCGTCGTCAACCGCGAGCAACGTGTCCCTGAGAGAGAAGACCTGGAACCCGCCCGAGTCGGTGAGGATCGGGCCGTCCCAGCCGGTGAACACGTGGAGCCCGCCGAGCGCCTCGATCGTCTCCTCACCCGGTCGGAAGTGGAGGTGGTACGTGTTCCCAAGGATGACGTCCGCACCGAGGGCGCGAACCTCGTCCGGGTGGAGCGTCTTGACCGATCCCTTCGTCCCGACCGGCATGAACGCGGGCGTCCGGATCACCCCGTGCGCGGTGACAAGCGTGCCGGTGCGCGCGGCGCCATCGGTCGCGATGACCGTGAACTCACCCGGTTGAGTCTGCTCGGCGCGCACGATCCGGCAGGGTAGGCGACAATCGCGCGGTGAGCGAGGTTCCCGAGTTCTCCGTCCCGCTGACGACGGGCGCCGTTCTCTCGGGCGAGCACCCGTTCGTCGTCGACGAGGCGGCCGGACCACTCGACACGGGTGGGCTGGAGGGCGACCCGGCGCTCGCGTTCCGGCGGACGCTCGGGATGTTCGCGACCGGGGTGACGGTACTGACGACCCCCGCCCGCGATCAGGTGCACGGGATGACCGCGAACGCGTTCATGTCGGTCTCGCTGGCACCACCGCTCGTGCTCGTCTCGATCGACCGGCGTGCGCGGATGTGCGCGCTGCTCCACCAGGACACGCGGCTCGGCGTCAGCGTGCTCGCCGAGGCCCAGCGTGCCGAGTCGGACTTCTACGCGGGACGCCCCGTCGAAGGGTTCGAGCCGCGCTTCCAGCTCGTCCGCGAGACCCCCCTCGTGGAGGGCGCGCTCGCGCAACTCGCCGGCCGGATCATCCGCTCCTACTGGGGCGGCGACCACTCGCTGTTCCTCGTGCAGATCGACTATGCGAGCTACGGCGAGGGGAGCCCGCTCGTGTTCCACGGCGGCCGCTACGGCCGCATCGAGTAGCGCGCCGTAGCGGCGGGTGCTACGAGCGGGGGCGGGTCTTCTCGGGGTCGTAGAACGGGAAGCGGACGACGGTCGCGGGGATCCGCTTCTGGTGTCCATCGAGCTTCCCGACCTCCACCTGCGTCCCGAGGGCCGCGTGGCGGACGTCCATGCGGCAGAGCGCGATGTTGTTCGCGAGGAGCGGTGAGCGCATCCCGCTCGTCACCACCCCGACCTGCGGTCGCCCGATGTGGACACAGTCGCCGTGCCCCGCAGGCTCGTTCCCTTCCAACTCGAGCCCGACGAGCACCCGCTGCGGATGGGCGCGACGCTCCGCGAGCGCCTCCTTCCCGACGAAGTCGTCGGTCTTGTCGGCGGTGACGACAAATCCGATCCCCGCCTCGAACGGATCCGTCTGGTCGTCGAACTCGTAGCGCGCGAAGACGAGCCCCGCCTCGATCCGCACGAGGTCGAGCGCGTCGAGCCCGAGCGGGGAGAGACCGTGCGGCTCGCCCGCCTCCATCACCGTATCCCAGAGCGCAGCCGCATCCTTCGGGTGGCAGAAGAGTTCGTAACCGAGCTCGCCGGAGTACCCGGTGCGCGACGCGATCAGCGGAACCCCCTGCGGCCCGCCGATCCGCCCGATCGAGAATCGGAACCACCTGAGCTCCACAAACGGCGTCTGCGAGGGCGGTGTCCAGACGATCTGCGACAGGATCTCGCGGCTCGCGGGACCCTGTACCGCAACGTTGTGAAGGTCGTCGGTCGAGTCCTTCACCCACACGCGCAGCCCCTCGCGCTCCGCGAGGTCGCGCAGCCAGACGCCACCGAACTCGGAGCCGCCGACCCAACGAAAGTTCATCGACCCGAGCCGGAAGATCGTCCCGTCGTCGATCATCCCGCCCGTCTCGTGGCAGAGCGCGGTGTACACGACCTGTCCGTCGGCGAGCCGCCGCACGTCGCGCGTCGCAGCACGCTGGAGCAACTCCTCCGCGTCGGGGCCGACGACCTCGAACTTCCGGAGCGGCGAGAGATCCATGATCGCGGCGCGCTCGCGACAGGCCCAGTACTCGTCCACCGCGCCACGGTTGTCGTACGACGAGGGGAGCCAGAAGCCGTTGTACTCGGTCATCCGCGAGGTGAGCGCACTCGTACGCGTGTGGAATCCCGTCTCGCGCGTCAGCCGTGGCTCGGCGTCCGGGGTGACTCGATGGGCGATCGCCTGCGAGAACCGCTCCTTCGCCGGGTAGACACGGACGTGGACCTCGGTCGGGACCCACGCATTCGCGGCGTCGATGTCGTCCGGGCACGCGCTCGAGAGACACACGAGGTCGGTCGAGGCCCGGAGCAGCACGTAGTCGCCCGGCCGCGACCACGGCTCATCGAGCACGTAGAGGTTGTCGCGGTCGAACGCGGTGTTGAAGAAGAAATTGATCGCAGGCCAGCCGCTCCGCCGTTCCACCGTGTACGGCAGCAGCTCGCCGTTGAAGTTGTCCGAGCAGTTGATGTGCCCGAAGTAGCCCTTGTCCTCGTAGTACCTCGCGGTGCAGGCGAGTCCGAACGTGTCGTGGCGGCCAACCGTGTCGCGCACCACCTCGACGAGTGGTTTCAGGTCGACCGTGAAGAACTTCGAGGAGAGACCCGGGCGCGGCCACGCACCACCGACCATCGAACGGGTCGCGGTCGCGTCCAGCGGCCGCTCGCGCCCTGCCTGGAGCTCCGCAGCGTCGAATGCAAGGAAGTCGGTGCACTGGCGCCCCTGCACATCGATGATCTGGATGTACTCGCCCGCCTTCACCTCGTAGGCGAGCGCCGACGCCTTCGCGACCTCGAAGTCGAGTCGTGGCTCGGCCAGCGGGTCGGGAAGCCTCGACTCGAGCGCGCCGCGGGCCGCCCGCTCCCGCTGCACCTCGAGCTGGAGCTCGGTCGCCGGTGCCGCGCCCTCGACCACGAGGCCGAAGGATGGAGCGCCAACGATCGCGACGCACGGCCGCACGGCCGCGAAGGGTGACTCGCTCCCGGGCGGTGACCATTCGCCGAACAACGTCACCGCGCGTGCCTTCGTCGGGTCGGCGCCGCTCCCGGCGAGACCGTCCACCACCTCGCGGGCCCCGTCCGCCTGGCCGCTGACCAGCGAGCGCAGCACCGACGCGTCGGCGTCGGGTGTGCCCGCGCCGAGCGCTGCGAAGTCCTCGCGGCCGTCGGGCGCGAGGACCGTCAACTCGCCGCGCTGGCCGCCTCGCAGATCCCGCACCACGACCCGGTCACCGGGCTGGAGTGCGATTACGGTCGCCGCACCCGGCCGCACCCGGTAGGTCTCGCGCGCCGGGTCGTACGGGACGAGTCCGGGGACGAGTAGCCGGGGTCGGGTGCCGACCGCCATCAGCCCGTCGTTGCCGCCTGCTTCGCCTCAGCTTCGGCGGCCTCAGCGAGAAGCTGCTCCGCCAGTTCGCGTTTCGCCGTCGCATCGAGCTTCTTGACCTCGTTCTCGACGACCCGGCGGTTGTACGCCTGGTTCCAGTAATCGAGCGACTCAAACCCGAGCAGGACTGCCTTCCCGACGAACTGGCGCAGCACCTCGTTCGTCGGCCCCATCACCCAGCCGGCCTTCGCGTCACGGAGGTACCGCTCGAGCTCCATGTCGCGCTTGAACCCGGACCCGCCGCAGGCGTGGAGCATCTTGTCCACCACGTGCGCGGTGTTCTGCGCCGCAATGAATTTGATCTGCCATGCCCAGTGGAGGAAGTTGCCGCGCGCAAGCTGCCCGGGCTCCAGCAACTTCGTGTTGTTGTCCGTCGCCTGGTCGAACGCCTGCGCGACCGACAACGTGAACAGGCGTGACGCGTTCGTCTCCATCACCGCCTGTCCGACGTAGTCCTGGATCGTCGGATAGTCCGCGACACGCATCCCGACATCCACGTGCTTCTTACGGGTCGTGTGACGCTTCGCGATGTCGACCGCGCCGAGCGCCAGACCGTTCCAGACGGACGAGGAGCCGATCAGGAACCACGGGTCGACCGCCTCGTCGTTCGAGTTGGCGCCATCGCCCTCGGGTCCCACGATCTGGTCGGCCGGGATCTCGACGTCAGTGAACGCGACCGCGCCCGACTGGTTGCCACGGAGTCCGAGCGCGTCCCACAGCGAAGGCTGTGCCTCGCAGTGTTCCTTGTCGATCACGAACACCGAGAGATCGTCGTAGCCCTTGAAGTCCGGGCTCGTCGTCTGGAGGACGTAGAAGTCGGCGAACCCGCCGGATGTCGTCCACGACGCCTTTTTGCTGACCCGGTAGCCGCCGTTCACGCGCTCCGCGCGCGAGGAGACGGGATACCAGAAGTGCGAGCCGGTCTCCGGGTCGGAGTACGAGAGCGTCCCGAGCAGCCCCCCGTTCAGCGGGCGGATGTACTTATCGATGATTGCCGGGGTCGGCCGCAGCATCAGCGCCTGCACCGCGCTCATGTGCATCACGTAACACATCGCGGTCGAGGCGCAGCCGTAGCGGGCGATCGTCTCGCACGTCATCGCGAACGCGACGTGGTTTTCACCGAGACCGCCGTACTCGGTCGGGACGGTGAGCGCGAGGAAACCGTGCTCGCCGAGCAGTTCGAGGTTCCGCCGCGGGTACAGAAGCTCGTCGTCGGAGCGCTTCGCGTTCGCGCGCAACTCCTTCTCGCACAACTCGATCAGCGTCGCGCGCAGCTCCTGTTGGCGGTCGGTGAGAACCCAGTCCGGATCCCAGTCGAAACTGAGCCCCCAGAACGGCTCGTCTCCCCACATCTTCTCGGGCATGCGCGCAAACTCCCAGTCTCGGTGTGTGTGCAGGGTCGCTCGGCTCGCGCCGCGCTCCTCCGGACATCCTAGGAGCAACCTCAGCCGACCGGCAACGTTGGTCGCCGCCGAGGTGCTTCAGAGGACAAGCATCGCGTCGCCGAACGAGTAGAACCGGTACCGCTCCTCGACCGCGACGCGGTAGGCCTCGCGCGTCAACTCGACCCCGGCGAACGCCATCACGAGCGCGAGCAGGGTGGTTCGCGGGAGGTGGAAGTTCGTCAGCAACGCATCGACGCGCGCGAACCCGAACCCGGGGGTGATGAAGAGATCGGATCGCCCCTCGAGCGGTCCCCCATGTGCGACCGTTTCGACCACCCGGGTCGAAGTCGTCCCGACCGCGAGCACCCGCCCCGCAGCCGCGATCCGCCCCCACGCGTCGGGGGCGACCGTGTAGCGCTCGCCGTGGAGCCGGTGCCCTGCGAGTGTCTCCGCGGTCAGCGGTCTGAAGGTGTCGAGCCCGACGTGGAGCGTGACGTACTCGTGCGGGAGCTGCCCGAGGAGCTCCGGGGTGAAGTGCAGTCCGGCGGTCGGCGCTGCAGCCGAGCCCTCGTCCCGCGCGTACACGGTCTGGTAGCGCTCGGGGTCGGCGAGCGGCTCGTGGACGTACGGCGGCAACGGCATCTCGCCGTGGGGAGCACCGTCGAGCCGGACGCGCCATCGGCCCTCGCCGAGCGGCTCGAGCAGTTCGACTTCACCGAGCATCTCCCCCGCGCGAAGTCGCCGCGATGGGCGCGCGAGCGCCTCCCACTCCCCACCGCCGAGCGACTCGAGCAGCAAGACCTCCACCGCGCCACCGGTCGAGCGCCGCAGCCGGAGCCGCGCGGGCACAACGCGAGTGTCGTTGAGGACGAGGAGCGCATCCCCGACCTCCTCGGCCACGTCGGGGAACGACCGATGCCGGATCGCGCCGGTCGCACGCTCGACCACGAGGAGTCTCGAAGCGTCGCGGCGTTCGGTTGGTCGTTGTGCGATGAGCTCCGGCGGGAGCGCGTAGTCGAGCTCGGACGATCTCATCCGACACCGACAGTAGCCTTGCGCCCGATGGATGAACATGTGCTTGAGAAGGCGCGACAGCGCATCGAAGAGGCCCGCGCGGGTGGCTCGGCGGGTTCGCGGCTCGAGGCAGCGCTCGAGCGGTCGCGCTCGGAGGTGGAGTCGCTCGCCCGCACCGCGGCCGAGCTCGAGCGGACGCTCCCCGACCGTGTCGGGGTCGCGATCAGAGACGGAGTCGCGCGCGAGGTCGTGCCCGTCAGCCGGAACCTCGCCGAGATCCGCGGCCTCCTGAACCAGACGCTGCGGCGACTCGAGCGGGTCGAGCAGGAGATCCTCGCCGAGCGGAGCGCCCGGATCGACGATCTCGCGGTGCTTGTCGATCTCGTCGCGGCCGGGTGGCGCGGGGTCGATGCGCGGCTCGAGCGGCTGGAGCGCGCCAACGAGGGCGCTCGCGTGGTGCCGCTCCGCACCGGCGCCGCCTGACCCGCTAGTTGGACTAACCACACACCTTCGAGACGCCTGATCGCGTCCGAGCCTCCCG
>CAYXAS010000046.1:0-17662 GCA_964461665.1 uncultured Gaiellales bacterium | reverse complement strand
GAGTTCCCCCCGGGGGGAGGCTGGGCCGGGAGCGGGCCGGAGGCTACGTGCGCGGGTTCGTCGGGAGAGCGGGTGCCGCAGCGGCCGCACTGGCCGCTGGTGCCGAGCCCGCCGCGTACGTCTCACGCGTCGAACTCGAGCTGGTCGAAGTAGCGGAGCGCCGTCCTCCCCGGACGCACCCGCCCACGTAGCGCAACGAGTTCGTCGTCTGAGATCTCGCCGAGCGCGCGCTTCACCCCGAGGTATGGGAGGTTCAGGTCCGTCTGGTAGACGATCGTCGAGATCCGGGGGTTGACCTCGATCACCATCTCGCCGACGAGCTGGATGTTGAAGAACCATTTGATCCCGAGTTCGGCGACGATCGCGTCGGCGAGTCGCATCAGCCCAGGGTCCTCGAGGGTCTCGAACCACATCGCGAGCCCGGCCCGCATCGCCTCGCGTGTCTTCGGGTGGCCGAGCACGACCCGCCTCCCGTCCGCGATCCCATCGATCGTGCGCTCGCCGCCGGTCGCGAGCTCCATCACGAGCAGGTCGGGACCACCGTCAGCCGGCAGGAGCTCCACCGCCTCTTCGAGCCGCATCGCGACGGAGCCAGGCCGTTCATGGAGGAGCTGGTGCGCCCGGTCGACGGTCGGGTCGAGCACCCGGAACCCGCGCGATCCCGACGAGAACACCGGCTTGAAGCAGACCGGACGGTCGGGGTACCCGAGGTCGCGGGCCGCGGCTGCGACGGCGTCCGCTCCGTTGACGCGACGGAAGGCCGGAGCGGGTAGACCCAGCCGGTGGAGGAATGCATAGGTCTCTGCCTTGTCGTTCGAGCGGTGGATCGTGTCCGGGGAGGAGACGAGTACAGGGATCGGAAACCGCTCGCGGTGTGCGGCGAGCCCCTCCAGATCGAACGACGACTGCGGGAGGACGACGTCCACACGTTCACGTTCGACGACGGAGAGGATCGCGTCGGCGAACGCGGGGTCGGAGCCTGCCGGGACCCGGTGAAACGCATCGCAGAGGTGCGCGCCCACCGCCCGCTCGGACATGTCGGTGCCGACGAGTCGCAGGTCGCGCTCGCCGTTCGCGCGGAGCGCCTTCAGGAGCGCCACGGTGCCCGGTGCACCCGAGGCGGAGACGAGCACCGTGACGGGGCGAAGACTCATGTGAGGTCGATTCTGTCGTCCGCGAGCAGTTGGAGACGCCGGTCGTGCTCGTTCGCGACCATCGCGCGCATCGTCTCACCCATTGTTGCGCCCGGGAAGACCCAGATCTCCGGGTGGATCAGGAGTTGGAGCCAGGGAAACGCACCGGCACGGATCTCCTCCGTCGGGTCGCCGTGCCGCCACCGCTGGTTCGAGTCGGAGCGATACCGCGTGGCGTCGAAGCGAGCTGGGGACATGACGTTGAGTCCACCCGCGATCGGCTCTGACATGTACCCGGGGTCGGGGTTGTGCCAGGCGATGACCGGGTCGAAGCGCGCGTCGAGCACGGCACGCGGGTACACAGCGTGGAGGCCAACCCGGTGACCGAGCTCGCGCAATCGGGCGATCGCCCGTTGGCCCTCGAGGGAGGCGAGGTTGTAGAAGACCGACTCGGTCATCAGGAAGTACGTGGCGGTCGCGCCCAGCTCGGTTTCGAGCTCCGCCATGCGGATCGCCGCCTCGAGCGAGAGATCCATGTCGTGGCGGAGGTACAGCGTCCCCTCCGACGGCTCCTCGTCGAAGGGCGCGTACCGATACCCGCCTTCGACGGCTGCCTCGAGCAGCGCGCGGTAGCCGTCGAGTGACCAGTCGGTCATGCGACCGTCACCTCGAATCGTCCCGCCGCCGCCTCGGCGCGCGCGAGGGCAACCTCCGGCGACGGCCCGACCGCGATCACGTAGCCACGTCGATCACCGTCGAGCCGGACCGGACGGATCGTCTCTCCGAGTTGGAGATACGACTCCGCCTGCACGACGCCGTCGCATGCGAGCACCGGCTCGAGCGCGCCGATCGCGGTTACGACGCCGACCCGCAGCGGCCCCGGTGCGGCTGTGAGAAACCGGATCGCGAGCGGCTGCGCGAACCGCGGGCGGGCGACCGCGTCCGGGACGGACTCCCCCAAGGCCTGCTGGAGCGCAATCTCGACGAGGTCGACCCCGGTTGCGTGGTGCACGAGATCGGCCATCTGTCCGCCAGGGATTCGCGCCGCGACCTCGACCACGACCACGGTGCCATCGGGTGCGGCAATCAACTGCGGGAACGCGATCCCGTCGCGAAGTCCGAGCGCACGCGCCGCGTCTTCCGCGACCCGCTCCGCACGCCGCAGGCGCTCGCCGTCGAGCGAACACGGATAGCGGTGGATCCAGCCGACCCCAAATCCCTCCCCCTCGGGCCGGAGACGGTCGGAGAGCGTCAGCGTCTCGGGCTCGCCGTTTCGCACGATCACGATCCCGTTGAGCTCGACCCCGTCGACGAACTCCTCGACGATCGCCTCGCCGGAGGCCGATTCGCGGAGCGCATCATCCAGTCGAGCGAGGAGCTCCTCCCGCGAGGCGACCTGCACCACCCCGCGCTGGCCGCCCGAATCGACCGGTTTGAGAACAGCGGGGAAGCGGATCGGCGCGTCTGCCGCATCATCCAGGCCGCGCACACATGCGAACGGCGGCTGCGGCACCCGCGCAGCCGCGAGCGCCTCACGCATCGCTCGCTTGTGGGTCATGCGCGAGGCCACTGCGGTGCCGATCCCCGGGAGGCCGAGCGCTTCCGCCACCGCCGCGACGACGGGGACGGCCCGATCGGCCGAGACGGTCAGTACCCCATCCACCGTATGACGATGCGCAACCGCGATCACCGCTCCGACGTCCGCGAAATCGACCGTCACGGGCACGTCGGCGACCGCAAGACCGGGTGCGTCTGCGTTCCGATCGACCGCGACGACCCGTAGGCCGCGTTCGCGCGCCTGGAGGATCGCGCGCCGCTGGTGGCGCCCCGCACCGACGAAGAGGACGGTCTTCACCGGCAAGGATGCTACGGCTCGCAGCCCCGGGAGCCCCCATCGTCACACCTAGAATCCCAGCCGATGGCGCTCCACGGAAAACGGATACTCATCACGGGCGGTGCGGGCTTCATTGGCACGACGCTCGCGCGCGCTCTCGTGGGTGGGAACGAGGTGATCGCGATGGACAACCTCCACCGGGATGCCCTTTCGGGCAGCGAGCTCGCGGCCCACCCGAACTTCCGTTTCGAACACGGCGACGTCCTCGACCCAGAGCGCCTCCGAGCGCTCGCTGCGGGCTGCACCCACCTCGTCCACGCGGCCGCGATCGCGGGCGTGGACACAGTGCTCGCAAGCCCCGTTCGCACGATGCGGGTCAACATCGTCGGGACCTACAACGCGCTCGAGGCCGCACTTGCGACCGCTCCGACGCTCGAGCGGGTAGTCGAGTTCTCGACGAGCGAGGTGTTCGGACGACACGCCCTCAACGTCACCGAGGGTCATGTGACAACGATCGGCTCTGTGGGGGAGGCGCGTTGGACCTACGCGGTCTCGAAGCTCGCGGGCGAGCACATGGCACACGCCTACCACGACGAGCACGGGCTCCCGGTCGTGTCGGTGCGGCCATTCAACGTCTATGGCCCCGGTCAGATCGGCGGGGGCGCGATCCGCGCCTTCATCGAAGCGGCGCTCGCGGGTCGTGATCTCACGATCCACGGGGACGGGTCACAGATCCGCGCGTGGACGTACGTGGACGACATGGTGCGCGGCCTGCTGCTCGCGCTCGAGCACCCCGCTGCGGTCGGGGAGAGCTTCAACATCGGGAACGAGCGCTCGGCGGTGACGATTCGCGACCTCGCTGAGCGGGTGAAGCGGTTGACGGGGTGCCCGGGCGAGATCGTGTTCCAGCCGCTCCATTACGCCGATGTGGAGCTCCGCATCCCCAATGTGGACAAGGCGCGCGGCCTGCTCGGGTTCGAGGCCGAGGTGGACTTGGACGACGGGCTCGCTCGCACGATCACCTGGTACCGCGAACGGCTCGACGTCCGCGCATGAGCGATCCGATCCCGCTCGCGCGACCCGACGTCGGAGCGGAGGAACTCGCGGCGGTCGCCGAGGTGCTCGCGTCGGGGCGCCTGACGATGGGGCCGAAGGTTGAGGAGTTCGAGCGGCTGCTCGCCGATGCAGTTGGGACACGCGACGCGGTGTGTGTGTCGAGCGGCACCGCCGCGCTTCATCTCTCGCTCCTCGCGCTCGGAATCGGCCCCGGCGACGAGGTGATCGTCCCCGCGTACACCTTCCCTGCTACCGCAAACGCGGTTGAGTTCACCGGTGCGCGCGCCGTGCTCGTCGATGTCGACCCCTTGACCTTCCTGATGCGCATCGACCAAGTCGGTGACGCGGTCACTGTCCGGACGCGGGCGGTGCTCGCAGTGCACCTGTTCGGTCGCCCGATGGACTGGGAGGGCCTGCGAGCGGCCGTGCCCGAACAGGTGGAGCTTGTCGAGGATGCGGCGGGTGCACTCGGTGCGCATCGGCAGGGGCACCCGTGCGGCTCGCTTGGGGTGATGGGCTGTCTCTCGTTCCATCCGCGGAAGATCGTGACGACGGGCGAGGGCGGGGCCGTGACGACGGATGACGAGGCGCTCGCCGCCTCGATCCGGCGGCTACGCCACCACGGACTCGCGACCCGTGACGGTGCGACGACATTCGACGCGCCCGGTCTCAACTACCGGCTGGCGGACATCCTCTGTGCCGTCGGGATTCCGCAGCTGCGGCGCCTCGAGGAGTTGCTCGCGGGGCGGGAGCGAGTGGCGGCGCTCTATGGCGAGCGGCTCACCGGTCTCGTCGAGACGCCGACCGTCGACCCGGGTGACCGACACGGGTTCCAGGCGTACGTCGTCGCGCTCGACCGCCGCGACGAGGCGCTGGGGGCACTCCGGGCGCAGGGGATCGAGGCGCAGATCGGCACGTACGCGCTCCACCGCCTCGGTGCCTATACCGACCGGGGCTCCTTCCCGGGCGCAGATCGAGCGTTCGAGCGTGCGCTCGCGCTCCCGTTCGCGGGGTCGATGACGGAGGCGGAGATCGACCGGATCGTCGCCGTGCTCTCGCTGTTCAACAGCTGACGGGCACTAGGCCTCGGGTTGCTCGTCGGGCACCAGGAGGATGTCCGTCGTCCGCGTCAGTCGCCCGACGAAGTCGGGCAGCTCCGAGATCGGAAGGACATCGCGGATCCCGTCGTTGACAGCCCGCCTGAGATCTACGAAGTGGCTGTAGTTGAGAGGAACTGAAGCCACAAGTGCCTCGATGCTGCTCACGACTGGGAGCTTCCGCGGCTGGATCTCAAGGACGACCGGTGGTGCGGACGCGAGGACACCGACTGCCCCGCGCAGGACGGCGGGCTCGTACCCCTCAACATCGAGCCAGAGCATCGCGATCCCTCCAGGATGGATCAGCCCGCGCTCGGCGAGCGCGTCGAGCGTCGTCAGCGGGACCTCGATGAGCCCGACGCAGCCAGCGTCGCCCGGCCGAGTGGTCGCTGCCGCCACAGCGTGACCGGTGCTCATTGCGTCGAGGGCGAAGGTGACCGCTCCGACTCGGTCGCCGACCGCCTCAGGGACGATCGTTGCCCGACCGGAGAGCGCGTTCAGGAGCACGTTCACCTGGAGCAGTTCCACGTTCGTCGGCGCGGGCTCGCAGACAACCGCGCGCTGAAACTCGGGCCGATGCAGGGCCGTCACGGTAGTAGTGCCAATATTCCCCCCGACCTCGACGAACAGCCCCGGTCGCACCGGACGGCCGACGAGTCGGAGAACTTCGAGTGCGAGTCCGAGCACCTCAGCCTCGGGCTCGTCCCGGTGGACGAACAGATGTCGGCCCTTGCTGCGATCGCTCGTGGAGACAAGAAATCGTCCAACCGGAGTCTCGACGACGACGAACGGGGTGCTGGCAGCGAGGCTCTTGAACAGTGCACGTCGCGCGCGACGCTCCGATTCCTCGGGAGCCGCCACCGTAGCCCCCGTGGGCCTCTCCGGAGGAGCCGAACGGCGCTCCCCGCCGTGGCCCGAGAGCCGCGCAGTGAGCCTACGGATCATCGCTCTAGTCTTACCAGCGATGCACGCGCCCCAGGAACCACGCCGGAGCCACGGTAGTCGACGACTATCGTGGCCGTGCGTTGCCCTGTCAACGGATGTCTGATCTGCCACCCAATACTGGGGTTCCGGAGTGAGTGGTGCGACGCGCATCCTGGCGACACTCGCGCTCTCGGCGCTCGCGGTCGCCTACCTCACCTGGCGGGCAGACGTCGGCGAGACCATGGCGGTGATCGCCGATGCAAGCGCGTCGTGGTTCGCGCTCGCAGTCGCGATCATGACGCTGTCGGTGCTTCCGATGGCGGTTCGCTGGAAGTGGTTATTGGCGGCGCAACGTATACCCGACCGGCTCGGGTGGTTGACCCGGACGTATCTCGTCTCGTATGCCGTTGGGCAGGTGCTCCCGACCTCGCTCGGGGGGGACGCCGCGCGGATCTACGACACGGCGCGTCGCCACCCGGGGCGCACAGCCGACGTGACCGCCATCGTGCTGCTTGAGCGCGCGCTCGGCGGTGCTGCGACGGTGCTGCTGGGAGCGGCCGGGTTCGCGCTAGCGCTCGGGCGGTACGACCTCGGTGCGTACCTCTGGCTCGAAGCGGCGTTCGTCGCGGGGACCGTCGTGCTCGGACTGCTCTTCTTCGCACGGACGGCGCGGCCGCTCCTCGCGTCGGCTCGCGCGCCACTCCGTCGGGTGCGGCTCGAACGGCCCGTGCGTGGCTTCTACGACGGCGTCCATCACTTCCGCGGGCACGTACGGCTCCTCGTCGGCGTGTTCGCGTTCACAACCGCGATCCAGGCAGTGCGGATCCTCGCGATCTGGGCCTGCGCCCGCTCGGCCGGGATCGAACTCGGGCCACGCGTCTTCTACGTGATGGGGCCGCTCTTCCTGCTCGTGCAACTCGTCCCGTTCACGCTCAACGGGCTAGCGATCCGGGAGGCGTTTTTCGTCAGCTTCCTCGGGACGGTCGGTGTGGGCGCTGAGCCCGCGTTCGCGGCAGGCATCCTTTTCTTCGCGGTCACCCTCGTGCTCGCCGTTCCCGGAGGCGTGATCCTGCTTCGCGAAGGGCTTCGTGGTGGCTCGCGACCCCGCGCCGGCCATGCCTGAAAGGGTCGCGCGCGTCGGCTGCATCGTCGTCACGCACGATGCGCTCCCCTGGCTGGGGCGATGCCTCGCGAGCGTCAGCGAGGTCGAGACGGTCGTTGTCGACAACGGCTCCACAGACGGGACCTTGGCGTTCGTTCGCGAGCAGTTCCCCCGGGTGACGGTCGTCGAACAGGCGAACGTCGGACTCGCGGCCGGCTGGAATCGCGGGGTCGAGCGCCTCGATCGCGAGTTTCTGCTCGTCCTCAACGCAGACGCCTGGCTCGAGAACGGCGCGCTCGAGGGGCTTCTCGCAGCCGCCGACCGCCACCCGGGTGCGGCAGCAATCGCTCCTCGGCTCCTCAACCCCGACGGTTCGCTCCAGCGCTCGGTGCGCGGATTCCCAACCGTGTGGCGGATCGCGACCGAGTACCTCTACCTCCGTAAGTTCGCACCGGCGTCAGGGATTCTCAACGCGTTCTACGGGGCGGGTTTCGACCACGCGTCCGAGCGGGAGGTCGAGTGGGCGATGGGCGCCTGCATGCTCATCCGGTCGAGTGCGGTCGCGGCGGTGGGCTCGTTCGACGAGCGGTTCTTCCTCTTCAGCGAGGAGGTGGAGTGGATGCGACGTGCGGCGGATGCCGGGCGTCCGATCGTGTTCACGCCCCATGCGCGCTGTACCCACGTCGGCGGTGGCGCGCATGGGGGGTCGATGTTCCGCGAAAACCTGCTTGGACAGCTCCGCTACCTCCAACTACACGGTCGTCCCGGGGGCGCCGACCGCGCGCGGCGTGTGATGAGTGCAGGGATGCTGCTCCGCGGGGTGCTGCGACGGGGTGCGGCGGGCGCCGAGGCGCGCGACCACGCCCGCTGGCTCGCATCCGGTGACGCCGAGATGCTCGCCCGGCGATGAGCGGCATCTGGCTCTACCTCCGACTGACGTTCGCCGTCTGGCTGCTGCTCGCTCCGGGCTGGTTGATCGCGCGCGCGATCGGGGTTCGCGGGCTCTCGGCCGCACTCGCATGGGCGCTCGCGGCGCTCGCGGTCGCACTCGGGGTCGTCTTCCTGCTGTCCACGGGGGTGTGGCTCGCGCTCGTCTTGCTGCTACTGATCGGGCTCGCTGCTGCCCCGCGCGCGCTGCGGCACCGGTCCGGGCCACCGCTTCACGGTGCGGGCGCGGTCGCGGCCGCAGGCGCGGTGCTCGGCCTCCTGCTTTGGCGTGTCGCGGGCGAGATCGGCGGTGACGGCTTCTTCCACCTCGCGCGCGTGCACAAACTCGTCGCTCTCAGCGACCTGGACCTCGACTCGGCGAACGAGTTTCCCGACGGCGGGCTGCACCCGGGCTATGCCTACCCGCTCTGGCACGGCTTCCTCGCGCTGATCGCTCGCGTCGCGGTCGCCGATCCGGCCGACGTGGTGCTCCATGCGCCGAGCGTGCTGATGCCCATCGCGGCGCTCATCGCGTACGAAGTCGCGCGACTCGTGTTCGGGCGCACCGTCCCCGCGCTCGTTGCGACCGCCGCCGGCGTGGCGATCGTCGGGATGGCGTCCGGACACGGCGGCGCCCTGACCGCGCTCGCGCTCCCTGCCACCGCGTCGCGCCAGCTGCTCGTTCCGGCGGCGACTGCGGCGGCACTCGTCGCGATCCGGGACCCGCGGCGGGCGACGCTCGCCACGACCGCCGTCGCCTCGCTCGCCGTAGCGATTGTCCACCCCACGTACGCGATCTTCCTCTGGATCCCGTTTGCGGGGTTCATCGCCGTCCGCGCTCTCTGGGCGAGGCAGGAGGCGCGCCGCGGGCTCGCAGCGCTTGCGGCACTCGTTGTTCCGGCTGCGCTCTTCTTCGCGGCGCTCGCCAGCGCGGTCACCTCGACCACCTCGGTGGGACCCGACACCGCGGAGCGCGAGCGTGGCTGGTTTCAGTACGAGGGACAGCTCGACGGCGTCCCCGACTCGTTCTCGGCGTCGGCCGCTCTCCACTCTCGCGCCGGGGCGGTGGCGGTGGCGGCGCTGTTGCTGCTCCCTCTCGCCGGGTTCGCGTCCCGGCGGCGCTGGGCCGCGTTTGCGGTGGGCGGAGCGGTCGCGGTGTTCGTGGTGACGCTCGTGCCGTTCGTCTTCACGCCGCTGTCCGACCTCGTCTCGCTCTCGCAGTCGCGCCGCCTCGCCGGGTTCATCCCGTTCGGGATCGCGCTCGCGGGTGGTGCCGGTGTACTCGCAGCACTCGCCGGGCGAAGGGCATATCTCGTCGCGGCCGTTGCCGCCGTCGGCTTCCAGTTTCTCTACGAGGGCGACTTCGAATACGCGCTCGGAACCGGGGGACCTCGGTGGGTGACCTGGTTCGCCGTGCTGGGCTGTCTCGTCGCGCTCGTGGTCGGTGCGCGTCGTCTCCGGCCGCGTGGCGTCGGCGCGGGACTCATCGGTGTGATCCTCGTTCTCCCGACGTTCGTCTACGGCCTCGTCAACTGGACACCCTCGCCGTCGCGGCCGCCGAGCATCCTCTCCGAAGGACTCGTCGATGCCGTGCGACATGCGGTCCCGAAGGGTGCGACCGTCTATTCCGACCCCGAGGCGAGTTATCGCATCGCCGCCGCAGCACCCGTGTACATCTGCGTGAGCCCGCCCGGCCATGTCGCCGACAATGATCAGAACCGGCCGCGCGACCGGGTGGTCGAGTTCCGCCGCTTCGCGCGCACGGGTGACCTCGCGATCCCGGATGCCTGTGGTGCGACCTGGCTCATCGTCGATCGTCAACGGTTCCGGCTCACGCCTGAGGCCGAGCTCGCGTACGAGGATGCCCGCTGGCACCTGTACCGGCTCTGACGGTCACTACCATCGCCGACGGGTGAAGGTTCTCGTCGTCAGCTTCTACTTCCCGCCCGCGGGCGGAGGCGGCGTCCAGCGTCCACTGAAGCTCGCGCAGTACCTGCCTGCGCTCGGAATCGAGACGCACGTGCTCGCGCCCGACGATCCGCGCTGGGTGCACCGCGACGCTGACCTCCGGGTCCCGACGCAGGCGTGGGTGCACCGGGCCCGCTACTTCGGACCGAGCGGCGGAAAGCCGGCGGAGATCTTGCGTGCAACCGACGGGATCGACCGCCTTCTACTTCGAGCGCGCCTCCAGGCCCGTCGGCTCGTCGTCCCCGACGAGAACGCTCTCTGGGCGGTGACCGCGATCCCCGCCGCGATCCGCATCGTCCGCGAACACGGGATCGACGCCGTGCTCACGACCTCGCCTCCACCGTCGGTGCATCTCATCGGAGCGGCGGTTCAGAAGGCGACAGGGGTGCGCTGGGTTGCGGATCTCCGTGACTCCCTCGTCGCGCACGCGCATCGCCGTGCGGACTCGACGGCGACCCGCGCAAAGGCGGCGCTCCATGAGCGCGTCGCGCGGCTCGTCGCCGGACGCGCTGACGCGATCACCACCGTCTCTGAGGCGATCGCGGACGAGACGCGCGCACTCGCGCCGCGTGGTCCGGTCACCACGATCCCGAACGGCTGCGACTTCGACGATGTCGCGGGGCTCAAACGTGCCCCCTCTGACCGCTTTCGGATCGTCCATGCGGGAAGCTTCTTCGGGCGACGGGACCCGCGTCCGTTCCTCGGGGCGCTCGCCCGCTCTGGGCTCGATGTACAGGCTCGCTTCCTCGGCGACTTCCGCGAAGCGGACAGGGCGTTCGCCGAATCGCTCGGCCTCGCCGAGCGGCTCGACCTGATCCCGTTCGCGCCGCGCAGCATGTCGCTCGCGCTCCAGCGTGACTCCGAAGCGCTGCTGCTCCTGATCCCCGAGGCCGACGGTCGCGGGAAGGGGGTGCTTTCGGGGAAGGTGTTCGAGTATCTCGCGGTTGGGCGGCCGATCCTCGCGCTCGTCCCGCCCGACGGCGCTGCAGCAGCGCTCATTCGCGAGACCGGGGCAGGCGTGGTCGTCGCGCCCGAAGACGTCGAGGGGATCGCCGCCGCACTCGCGACGCTCCACGCACGCTGGCTCGCGGACGGGCTTCCGGACATCCATCTTGAGGGTGAGACGCGCGACCGGCTCTCGCGTCGCGCGAGGGTCGAGGAGACCGCCGCGGTCTTGCGCGGCGAGGTCGGGGCATGAGCAGTCGAACCCGTGTCGTCGAGGGGCTTTTCCTCCTGACCGTCGGGACGGTCACGTTCGCAAAGCTCCAGTGGGAGGTGGCGGGGACTCTCCAGCTCTCGGACGTCGTGACCGCCCTCTTCCTCGTCGCGTTCGCGTTCTCACGTTTCGAGCGCGGCGACCACCGTGTCGGCCGAGCCGCAGCCGTGACCTTCGCCTTCTTTGTGGCGTTCCTTTTCGTCCACCTCGCGGGTTTCTTCAACCTCGACACCGCGCAGTCGCTCGCGCAGTGGACGAAGGGGATGGTGAAGTTCCTCCTCCACTTCGGTTTCCTTGTCGCGGGGGTCGCGCTCGTCGCAAGGCGGGGGGCGCGCTTCTACTGGGTGACGCTCGGGACGTTCTGTGCTGGGCTCGCACTCAACGGCGCCTACGGGCTCTCGCAGCTCGCCTATGCGGAGCTGGCGGGCGGGAACCTCGACGAGTTGTTCGTGCAGCCCATCACGGGTGGGGACTCGAAGATCAACATCTACGGCGCGATCGATGGCCAGAACGTGTTTCGCGTGAACGCGCTCACCGGTGACCCGAACCACCTCGGGATCGAACTCTCCGTACCGATCCTCGTTCTGCTTGCGTTGTATCTGCGGACGCCGAAGAGCGATCGATGGCGCGGACGCCTTCTCGCAGCGACCACCTTCCTCGTGGTCGTCCAGCTTGCGACGCTCTCGCGGAGTGGCCTCCTCGGCCTCGCGTTCGGGCTCTGTGTGCTCGCAGTCCCGTATCGGCGACTGTTGGTGGCACCGCGCTTCCTTGTTCCGCTCGGTCTCCTCGCGGCGGCGATCCTCGCTTTCGCGGCGCAGCGGTCGGGATTTTTCCTCCAGGTGTTGCGGACACGGCTGTCCACGAGTGGGGCCGGCTCGTCCACCCACTTCGTCGTCTACGACTTCGTTCCCGACGTGCTCGCCTCCAATCCGCTATTCGGCCTCGGGCTCAACAACTTCTCGGTCTACTACGAGTTCATCACCGGCCGGACGAACTTCGGACCGCACTCGTTCTACGTCGCGCTGTTCGTCGAGTCGGGGATCATCGGCGCATTCGTATTCGCCGTGTTCCTGCGCTGGCTGTTCCGGCGGCTCAGCGCGACGCGCGCGATCGGGCGGGAGCTGGCGAGGGCCGGTGACGAGCTCGCGCTCCGAGTGCGGCCGCTTGGGTGGGGGCTGACTTCGGCGCTCGTCGCCACCCTTGTCTCGAACGCGTTCTACCTGACGATGACGTTCTACTACTTCTTTGTTGTCGCGCTGCTTGTGATTGTCGCGCCTGCGGTGTTCGGCACGCGGTTGCGGAGCGGCGGGGTCGCATGAGAGCGGTCATCGTCACGACCTCCTACCCGCGCTCGGCAGACGACGTCGCGGGCACGTTCGTACGCGACGCGGTCGAGGCGCTCCGGGCCGGCGGGGCAGTCGTCGATGTCGTCTCGCCCGCGACGTGCCGCCACTTCGGGGTCGCCTACGGGGCCGGGATCCCGAACAACCTACGGCGCAGGCCGTGGCTCGTGTTCGCGCTACCGCTGTTTCTCGGATCGCTGGCCCTCGCGGCGCGGCGCGCTGGCCGGCAGGCAGATGTCGTCCACGCGCACTGGCTGCCGAGCGCACTGCCTGCGCTCGCCGCCCGACGACCGCTTGTCGTCCAGGTGTGGGGGAGCGATGTCGAACTCGCGCGACGGTGTCGGCCGGTCGCGCGGGTGCTGCTCCGGCGCGCGCGACTCGTCATCTGCGCCTCCCGCGCGTTGGCGTCGGATGCGCGCGCGCTCGGTGCGATCGATGTCCGTGTGATCCCCGCGGGAGTGGCGATTCCGACGGAAGTTGTGCCGCCCGAGGAACCACCACATGTCCTCTACGTCGGACGGCTGTCGGAGGAGAAGGGCGTACGCGATCTCGCATCCGCGGCGGAGGGACTCCCACTTGTCGTGGTCGGGGACGGACCGCTTCGGGGTCTCTTCCCACAGGCGGTCGGGTTCGTTCCGCCAGCTGAGATCGGCGGTTTCTACGAACGGGCCGCGATCGTGGTCATTCCGTCTCGGCGGGAGGGCTACGGGATGGTCGCACGGGAAGCGATGGCGTACGGTCGACCGGTCGTCGCGACCGCGGTCGGCGGACTCGTCGATGCGGTGCGCGACGGGGAGACCGGGATCCTCGTCCCACCCGGCGATCCCGCGGCGCTCAGGGCGGAACTCGAGCGGCTGCTCGCCGACCCGGCGCTACGCGAACGGCTCGGCTCAGGCGCCCGGGCTGGCGCGGCGAAGCAGTTCTCGACGGCGGCTTCAGCCCGGGCGACTCTCGAGGCGTGGCACGATGCCGCTGTGCGCGAGGACGGGAGGGCGTCGTGAACGGCCTCTCGGTGTTCGCGATCCCGGCGTACCGGAGTGCGGGGCACGGGACGGAGGCGATCGCGTCAGTGTTGGCGCAGGGTCCCGAGGTGCGCGTGGTCGTTGTGGACGACTGCTCGGATGACGGGTCGTACGAGGCGCTGACGGCGATCGCAGCGGCCGAGTCGCGAGTCACGGTGCTGCGCAACGACCGTCGACTCGGGATGCCGCGGAACTGGCAGCGCGCCGCAGACGTAGCGCTCGATCTGTACCCGGAAACGGCGTGGTTCGCATGGGGCAGCGACCACGACGTGTGGGACTCGGAGTGGTTGGACACGCTCGTCGCCGCACTGCGGACGCGATCAGATGCGGTGCTCGCGTATCCGACGACCGTCAACATTGGGGATGCGGGAGAGGAGGTCGACCGCTGGTCGCGGCCCGGCAAGCCTGGTGACGCGATCTACGGGCTCTTCCGGGCGGACACGATTCGATCGTGTCTGCCCGTGCCGACGGTGCTCGCATTCGACCGTGTGATCCTTGCGCGCGCCACGCAGTGCGGTTCGGTCATTCATGTCGATCAGGCCCTCTGGTACCGCCGCTACGCGGTCGTCGGCGGAGTCGCCCGGAAACCGAGCATCGAGCGGCAGAAGGCGGGGTTCTGGCCCGACTCGGATCCTCCGTGGTGGACGGCGCTGCCCGTTCACTGGGTGCACGGCGCTGTGCTCGGACGGGACGCGGTGCGGCGCAGCAAGCACCGGACGTGTGAGCGCATGACCGTGGCTGCAGTGGCACGGTATGTCGCGTACTGGTCGCGGCGAAAGTGGCTTCGCCGGAAGGATCGGGCGTTGCGCCCGCTGTTTCTGGCGAGGCATGCGCTGATTCACAGGTGGCGGTCAGGCAGGATCTTGCGATGAGGGGCTGCGCGATCGTGACCGGGGCCGCCGGTCAGGACGGCTCGTTCTTGTGCGAACTCCTCGTGGCAGCCGGATATGACGTCGTGGCGGTCGTGCGCCAGCCGATCGACGCCCCGTTCGAGAATCTTGCTGCGGTGCGCTCCCGCGTCCGCCTCGTGCAGGCCGACGCGCTGGATCACGGCGTGCTCGCAGAGATCATCAGGGAGGCGAATCCGACCGAGGTCTACAACCTCGCTGCTCCCTCGTTCGTGCCGGCGTCGTGGCGTGACCCGGTCTCGACGGCCGCGTTCACGGCTGTTGGTGCTGCGGCGCTCCTTGAGGCGGTTCGCTGCCACGCCCCGGGCGCCCGTGTCTACCAGGCCGTCTCAAGCGAGATTTTTGGTGACCCAGCCTCCGCACCTCAGAACGAAGCGACGGCCGTGGCTCCGGTCACGCCGTATGGCGCCGCGAAGGCATATGCCTTCTTCCTGACCCGCTCGTACCGGAGGCTTCACGGTCTCCATGCATCGAGCGGGATCCTCTACAACCACGAGTCCCCTCGACGCCCACCCGACTTCCTCCCGCGGAAGGTGTCGCTCGGTGTGGCAAAGATCGCGGTCGGGCTCGAACGGGAGCTTGTCATCGGCGACCTCGACGCGCGCCGCGACTGGGGTTCCGCCGAGGACTACGTGCGGGCAATGTGGCTGATGCTCCAGCAGGACGAACCGGACGACTTTGTGATCGCGACGGGTGTCACGCACAGCGTGCGCGATCTCGTGGCATGCGCGTTCGAACGCGTCGGACTTGAGTGGGAACGTCACGTGCGGGTGGACGATGCGCTCCGCCGCGGCGGAGCGGAGCTCCACAACCTCGTCGGCGATGCGTCGAAGGCACGCGAACTCCTCGGCTGGGAACCGACGGTCGCGTTCTCCGACCTCATCCACGCTCTCGTAGACGCGGATCTCGCCCGCCTTCGCGGGCTCTCCGACGGAGGCGGGGCGACTACTCGCTGAGTTCGATGATCGTGCGTCCCGGCATCGCGGTCACCCGATATGCCCGCAGGAGGTGCTCCGAGAGATACCGCGCGTTGCGGTAGCGGCCATCGACCACCATGACAAACCCCGGGGCGAAGCGTCGCTCAAGGTCCAGCGGATCGAACGCGACCTGTCGCTCGCGTGTCAGCGGGGGGCTGTCGAGATAGAGGAAGTCCGGACTGATGTCGGGAAGGTTTGCGTGCGTCCAGCCAAGGACATCCCGGTCATCCTCGATCGTGTGGGAGCGAACGATCGTGACCAGCTTGCGCAGGGGCGCTGGGAGTCCCTGCTCGGTCGCGGTCGCCCACTCTGCATCGACGTCGACCGACCACAGGTGTCCGTGTCCGTTGTCTCGCAGTGCAGCCGCGAGCACGACCGTCGAGCAGCCAGATCCGAGCTCAAGCAGAACATCCGGGGCGCGCTCGCGTACGAGCCGATAGAGGTAGTGGAGATCCGACCAGTCGGGGCGGATTGCGCCCCGAGGTCGGTCGCTGCCGAACTTTCGCAGGAGCGGCGTGACGTCCGCAGCGGCGAGCGCTCTCCGATCGCGCTGCTGGGGCGCTCCGTACGGCGCGAGCCGCTTGCGCAGGCGCTTCAACGGGAGCCGCAGACGCTTGCGCACTGCGCGTCGGCGGTGCCGGGCAGTGCGCAGCACCCCGCGTAGGGCTCTTCGAAGGAGGCCACTCACCGTCGGCGGCTTCGGTCTACGAGCTCGAGTACTGCTGCCGCAACATCAGGCGCTACCGCTCGCTCGAGTCCGAGTGGGCGGACGAACCGCCCTACGGCAGCGCGCCGCTCGGCGGCCCCGCCGGTTGTCCGACGCGAAGCGTCGATCCGTGCCACGTGGTCCTCAAGCGAGGTGGCCTCCTCGACGAACCCGCCGGAGTGCGACAGGAGGTACCCGTAGTGGACGCTGCCGCCCTGCCCGGGTGCCTCGTCGCCCGCAGGGAAGGTGTGAACGGGAACACCAGCGATCGCCGCCTCGATCTCGGCGCTCGTGTTGATCGCGGCTGCAGCGAACGCCCGGACGAGGTCGCTCGCAGGTGACGTGCCGCGTGCGAACGAGAATCGGGCGTTCCCATCTCGCTCGAGATCGGCCTTCCACTCGGCACAGCGCGCGAGAGGTGTGCTCGGGTGCGGGCGCACGGCAAGCGGGACGGAGGCCAGGCCTGGGTCGGCGCGCACCGCCTCAAGCCAGCGACGGAAGACGGGAAGCTCGTCGGGGACGACGTTCGTGGACGAGCCGAGGTACAGGAGCTCGTCGTGTGTCGGTGTACCAAGAGTTTCGATCTCCCGAAAGAACGGATCGAAGTTCGCCGCACCGGCGACATGGACGCGGTCTTTCGGTATCCCGTGTAGCGACACCGCCTCATCCGCCATCACGTCGTTCCAAACGACGATGCGGTCGGGGTGTTCCGCAAGTGCCGCCTTGCTCGAGAGGTTGTCCCACGACCAGACCTGCAGCACCGATGGAACTCCGATCATGCGGGCCGCCTTGATCAGGTCGGGTTCAGGCCCCCCGTGGCTGCAGCGCGACACGATGAACACGACGTCAGGATGGAGCCTGCGCATCGAGGCCACGAGATCGGCGGGCGGTGGCAGGACGCGCTCCAGGGTGAGGAGCAACGCGCGGAAAGCGGCGTGCGTCTCAGGGTTCGCTGCCGCTGCGGCGGCGAGCTCGGGCACCCGAGCACTGAGCGCCGCAAAGTCCTCCCACAGCGACTCGCGGACAGGCGGGAATGCTCCGAGGCGCTTCCAGAGCTTCTTCAGGGAGCGGGTCTGGACGGCGTAGGCCCAGTGACGTTGAGGGTCGAAGGACCAGACAGCAGTCGAGAGGCTCCGGAGCACGACGACGGCAGCGTGCTCGTCGGGCGACGACCTCATGGGGAGCGAAGCGACCGTGACCCCGGTGCGATCTGCCAGATCGGGTGGCAGTGCCCCGAACCGCCCATCGCCGAGTCCGCGGCCCGTGACGCAGAGCCGCGCTCCGTGATCGGCGAGGGCGCGGAGCACGTCGGCGACAACATTGACGCGACCCGGCACATCCACCGCGAGGACCCTCGGCCCGCGCCACTTCGACAGTGGGCGCATCAGGGATTCGCGGGTCATCGCGGGCGGCACGATGTCGCGACGTTACCAATGGGGTCTCGGGGGG
>CAYXAS010000045.1:0-17864 GCA_964461665.1 uncultured Gaiellales bacterium | reverse complement strand
CAGGACGATCAGAAAGGTCGCGTACACCCCGGTGCGCAGTGGGTATGTCGGTCGGTAGCGGAGCGAGAGCACGCCACCCGCGACGAGACCGACCCCGACCGAGGCGAGGATCAGGCCCCACACCGAGGCTCCCCCGAGCGAGCGCTCGGCGACGATCGGCCCGAGCAGGTTGAACGCGGCCCCGTGTGCGCTGTTGAGGAACGCGAACGCCGCGACGACGACCCACACCCAGGTGCGTGAGGCGAACTCGTGCCAGCCGACACGCAGGGCGTGCGCGAACGACTCCGTCGCGACACCCACGGGTCGGCCGATCCTGATCCCGACCAGGAGCACTGCCGCGACGAAGTAGGTCGCGGCGTCGATCGCAATCGCCCAGCCGGGACCGGCCGCGGCGACGATCACGCCGCCGAGTGCGGCGCCCCCGATGTTGGCACCGTTCACCGTCGTGCGGAGAAGCGCGTTCGCCTGTTGCAGCAGCCCGGTGGGGACGAGTTGCGGAACGATCCCCTGTTGCGCGGGGAAGAAGAACGACGAGGCGACGGCACGGAACAGCGCGACGACGGCGAGGTGCCAGATCTCGGCGCGGCCGGTGAGGAGCAGGGCGGCGGAGACGGCCTGCGCCACCCCCGACAGGACGTTCGACCACACCATCAGCAGGTGACGGGGTAGGCGGTCGGCGACCACACCGCCGACGAGCAGGAGCACAATCTGCGGCAGCGTCGAGAGCGTGAGCACGAGCCCGAGGTCGGACGCGTCCCCGCCGAGGCCGAGCACCGCGAAGGCGAGCGCGATCGGGGCCATCGCGTTGCCCGCGAACGAGACGGTGCGTCCGGCGAAGAGCAGTCTGAAGTCGCGCAGCCGGAGCGGCGCGAACGCAGCCTTCACGCGTCTGCGGCTTCGCGCCGCTTGCGGTGGTACCGCTCGAGCCCGCGGAAGCAGTGCCACGGGGGCACGACGTCGAGATAGTGCGCCGCCGCGCCCGGATCACTTGCCTCGATGTCGGCCCGCACCGAACGAGCGAACGCTTCCTCGTCTGCACCAGCCTCGACCCACCCGCTCCACCGCTCGAACGCCTCGCCGAGCCGGTCGAGGTGATCCTCGACATCGTCGAACACCCCGAAGTGGATGCATGCGAGCCGCTCGGGGCGTCGGGCACGGATCGCCGCAATCGTCACCCACCATGCCTCGAGATCGACCTCGGGTGGCGGGAGCGGAGGGAGCACGAACCGTGCGGGCGCGACCCTCACTCCGGCCGCGTCCCCCGCGTAGAGCGTGCCGTTGGGGTGCAGGTACGAGACGTGGTGCTGCGCGTGACCCGGGGTCGGGAAGCAGTCGAGTCCGACGACTCGATCACCGGTCAGGCGGACACGCTCCTCCGGCACGGGGACGAGGGCGCCGAACAGCTCGTCGAAGGCGTCGCCGTAGAGGCGTCGCGCGCTCGCCTCGAGCCGCGACGGGTCGATCACGTGCGGCGCACCGATCTCCGAGACGTGCACCGTGAGCGCGGGACTCTCGCGGGCGACGAGACCAGCGGCACCCGCATGGTCGAGATGGATGTGCGAGAGCAGCAGGTGGCGGAGATCGGTGAACGCGACCCCCCGGGCTGCGAGTCCCTCGCGGAGTGTCTCGAACGTCGATGCGGGACCGCAGTCGTGGAGCGCAAGACCGTCATCGGTCTCGACGAGATAGGCGCCGACCGACCGCTCGAGACCGGTGTGGCGGAGATCGATCGGGTCGCGCGTCACGCGGATCAGGCGCTGTCGAGCGCGTGCGCGAGGTCGGCGACGAGATCGTCGGCCGCCTCGATCCCCACGGAGAGCCGCACGAGGTTCGTGGGGCACGCGAACGGCCCGGTCGCGGTCGAAGCGTGGGTCATCCGGTGCGGGTGCTCGATGAGGCTCTCGACCCCGCCGAGGCTCTCGGCGAGCGTCCACACGCGCGTGCGCGCGACCATCGCGACCGACTCCGCCTCGCTCGCGAGCGTGAACGAGACCATCCCGCCGAAGTCGCGCATCTGCCGTGCCGCGAGCGCGTGGCCGGGGTGGGTCGGCAGCCCGGGATAGAAGATCTCCTCGACCCGCGGGTGCGTTCCGAGATACGCGGCGACCGTGCGTGCGTTCGCGCAGTGGCGATCCATCCGCACCGCGAGCGTCTTCAGCCCTCGCAACACGAGCCACGCGTCGAACGGGCCGGGGACGGCTCCGAGCGACTTCTGGAGGAACCGGAGGCGCTCGCCGATCGCATCGTCCGAGGTCGCGGCGAACCCGCCGATCACGTCGGAGTGGCCGCCGAGGTACTTCGTGGTCGAGTGGACGACGATGTCCGCGCCGAGCGCAAGCGGAGTTTGGAGGTACGGCGTCGCGAACGTGTTGTCCACGACGAGGAGCGCGCCCGCAGCGTGGGCGAGCCGTGCAACTTCCGCGAGATCGACGATGTTGAGCAGCGGGTTCGTGGGCGTCTCCACCCAGACGAGCCGCGCGCCGTCAAGGGTTGCGGGGTCGAGAAGCTCCTCCGGAGTCGCGTACGTGAAGCGGTAGCCCTTCTCCTCGTACACCCGCGAGAACATCCGGTACATCCCGCCGTACACGTCGTTGACGCAGACGACGCGGTCACCGGGATTGACGAGATGCATCACCGTGGTCGCGGCGCCGAGTCCGGAGCCAAATGCGAGCCCGTGGGTCGCGCCCTCGAGCGACGCGAGACACTCCTCGAGCGCCGTCCGGGTCGGGTTCGCGACGCGGGCGTAGTCGTAGCCCTTGTGGACGCCCACCGCCTCCTGCGCGAACGTGGAGGTCTGGTAGATCGGGGTCGTCACAGCGCCGGTCGCCGGATCCGGCTCCTGCCCGACATGGATCGCGCGGGTTTCGAACTCCATCCCGGTCATCCTACGGGCGGTCGGCGGTTTCGAGCAGACTTGGGCCGTGCGACGGAGAGCACTCGCAGTGCTGGCCGTCGCGGCCGCCGTCTATCTCCCCGGGTGGTGGTTTTTGCTCGGCCGCGAGGACGATCCGGTCGAGCGAGCCGACGCCGTCGTCGTTCTCGCGGGCGCGCCCGAGCGGCTCCCGATCGCGATCTCGCTCGTCCGGAGCGGGGTTGCCCCGACCCTCGTCGTCAGCATCGACGACTCCGGCTTCGACCCACGACGTGAGGCGTTCTGCGACTGGAAGACAGCGTGGGGAGTCGAGGTCGTGTGCAAGCAGGCCGAGCCGTTCTCGACCCGCGGGGAGGCGCGAATGGTCGCGGAGCTCGCCGAACGGGAGGGATGGCGGAGGGTCGTACTCGTCACGTCGCGATACCACCTGCGTCGCGCGGAGAGGCTGTTCGGCCGCTGCACGGGGGTCGAGCTCGCGGTCCGCGGCGCGCCGGAACCGGTGGTGGGGCTCGGGCGTGCGATCCCGTTCGAGTGGGCGAAACTCGCGCTCGCGGGAACCTTCCGTCGCAGCTGCTGAGCCGCTCGGCCGTCGCCGCGGTGTCACCCCCCGAGGGTGACTGTCCCGGTCTGCTTCTTCGCGCGGCCGTCCGCGAGCCGCTCGAGCGCGCGCGCCTCGCCGGTGCAGTCGCAGTCGCCCTCGTCCGCGACGAGAGTGACCGACGACGAGGTCGCCGGCTTCGACCCGCGAGCGGTGTCGTCGTCCGCGCAGCCGACGAGCGCGAGTGTGAGCACGAGAGCACCGAGCGTGAGCACCGATCGCGATCTGGTGCTCACCGTGCCGTCCCGAGCCGTCGGTCACCCACCCTGCGGATCAGCTCTGCTGCGACGACGAGCACGAAGCTCGCGAGGATCATCACCGTCGCGACCGGGACGAGCATCATCGTCCGCTCCGCGAACCGGAGCCCCGAGTAGAGATAGACGGGGAGCGTCACCTGGTCGCCGACGAGGAAGCTCGCGATCACGACCTCGTCCACCGAGGCGACGAACGCGACGAGCAGCGACGAGACGACCGCTGGCCCGATCAGGGGCAACACCACGAGCCGGAACGTCTGGAGCCACGAGGCGCCGAGATCCTCCGCCGCCTCCTCGAGCCGCCGGTCGATCGCGCCGATCCGCGGCATCAGGATCAGGATGCAGAACGGGAGTGCGATCACGACGTGCCCGACGAGCACCGCCCAGAGGCTGAGCGGGATCGGGATCACCGGGCCGTTCGGGCGGAAGAGGACGAGGAGGGAGACTCCGAGGACGACGGTTGGAACGACGAGCGGGACGAGTGCGAGCGCCGAGACGACCGATCTGCCCGGGAACCGCCGCCGCGCGAGCGCGTAGGAGACGGCGAGCGAGATTCCGGTCGCGATGAACGCGGTTGCGAGTCCCACCTCGATCGAGGCGAGGAGCGCATTCCGCACCTCGGGGTTATGGATCGCAGCTTCGTACCACCCGAGCGTTGTGTGGACGATCGGGAACGCGGGGATCGGCGAATCGTTGAACGAGAAGATGATCAGCACGAGGGTGGGCGCGTAGAGGAACACGAGGAATCCGGCGAACACGAGCGCGAGCACCCGGCGGCCACGGCGAGAGAGGAAGACGTCGCTCATCAGGTCGAGCCTCCGCCCTGGCGGAGGAAACGCGAGGTGGCGAACGTGAGGAACAGCACGACGCCGAGCAGGAACACCGACAGCACCGAGCCGGTCTGCCAGTTGAGGGTGCCACCGACGAACTGCTGCGCGATCGCCTGCCCGAGCATGTAGCCCTGGTTTCCACCGACGAGCGATGGGGTGATGTACTCACCGATCGAGGGGATGAACACGAAGAGGAACGCGGCCACGATTCCGGGCGCGGCGAGCGGGAGCGTGACCTTCCGCAGCCCCTGGAGCCGACTCGCGCCGAGATCGGTCGCCGCCTCGAGCAGTCGTCGATCGATCGACTGGAGCGCGATGAACATCGGCAGCACGATGAACGGAACCCAGGCGTAGAGCAGCACGAGGATCACCGTGAACTGGCTGTAGATCAGGAACGAGATCGGGTTCTCCGGGTCGCGCAGACCGAGCTCGAACAGGCCGGAGTTGATGACCCCCTGGTCGCCGAGGATCACCTTCCAGGCGAAGATCCGCAGCAGGTAGCTCGTGAGGAACGGGGCGATCACGATGAGCAGCCACGTGTACTTCGAGCCCCGTACCCCGTAGGCGAGGAAGTACGCGATCGGGAATGCGAGGAGGACGGCGAGCATGGCCGACGTCGTCGCCATCGTCACCGACTTGAAGAACAGGCGCAGGAAGTCGCCCTCGGAGGAGAGTTCGGCTACCCGCAGCAGGTGGTTCCCCCACGGGATCGTCATGAACGGGGCGACGAGCAGTGCGAAACATGCGGCCGGGATGAGTTCAGCCCGACGGCCAAGCCGTCCCCCGGCGACTGCCCCGACCACGAGCGCGACGAGTGCGATCCCTGTGAGCCAGACCGGGAGTCCGATGCTGACAGCGCCGACGAGCTCGAGCTCGACGCCGTGCCCGAGGAAGTTGCGCCAGAGCTCCATCGAGAAGCTCCCGAGCTCGCCGGTCAGCTCCGCCGCGGCCTCCGTTCTCGCGAACCGGTCGATCCCGAGCGAGAACCGGACGATGAAGTAGATCGGGACGAGGAAGAAGACGAGAAGTGTCGCGACCGCCGGGAGCGAGAGCAGGATCCCCGACCGCCGGTCCCGCGCCGCGCGCGAACCACCCTTCCGTCGCGCGGGGATCGGATCGGGTGCGTCGGCGACGGTCGTCATCTCGAATGCCGACGGGCCGCGCGCCCCGCCTGGGACGCGCGGCCCGTCGTGGTGCCTACGCCGCCTTCACCTCGGTGGCGGCGTCAACGAACTCCTTGCGGTTGGCGAGCGGCTTCTCGAACCACGCGCGCGGCGGCTCGAACGCGGACGGGTCATCGAGGCTGAACGCCGTGATGAGGTCCTTGTTCTGGATCAGGTCGAGCACGCCGTTCTGCTGCGCTCCGCCGTACTGGAACGCATCGGTGAGCCAGGCGGCGACCGCCGGGGTGTTCGCCGCGGCGACCGCCGCGTGCGCCCGACCCGGCCGCTCCGTCGCGGACGAGAGGACGAAGCCGCAGACCCACGCGAGCCGCCCCTCCTTCGGCCACATGTAGCGGACGTCGACGCCCTTCATGCTCGCGTGCGTCTTGATCTTGTAGAAGCCGTCCGGCCAGGTGTAGGTGGCCCAGACGTTGCCGGCGACGAAGTCGTTGATCGCGTCCGTCTGGCTGTTCCAGTAGTTCCGGATCTGCGGCTTCGCCCGGATCATCGTCTCCTTCGCTGCCTGGATCTCGTCGCTCGTCAGCACGTTCGGATCGACCGGCTTGCCGGTGTTGATCAGGTGGCCGATCTTGATGATCGCGACGTCGTCCGAGAAGATCGAGATCTTCCCCTTGTACTTCGGGTCGAGGAGGATGTTCCACGACTCCTCGCCCTCGGGGATCTGGATCTTGTCGGTCCGGTACGTGAGCGTCGAGAAGCCGACATCGAACGGCACGTGGTACGTCTTGCCGTCGATCATCCCGCCCTCGCGGACGCCTGCCGGGATCCCCTCGTAGTCGGGGAGCAGCGAGGTGTCCCAGGCCTGGATCAGCCCGGCCGCGAGCCAGTCCTTCGTGTACGCGACGCACGGGTGCGTGATGTCGAACCCGTAGCCAGCAGCGACCTTCGCGAGCGCCTGCTGGTCGTTCTCGAGGAACGTGAACTCGAGCGGGCTGTCGGCCGCGTACGGGCCGCTCAGGTAGGTCGCCCACATCTCCTTCGCCTCATAGCCCGCCCACTCGAAGACCTTGATCGGGCCTGCGGGCTCGCCGGCCGCGTCGATCACTGCGGCCGCAGTGCTGGAACCGCCGTCACCACCACCGCCGCCGCACGCAGCGAGGAGTGCGCCGATTCCGATGGCGCCACCCACGCCGATGGCGCCACGCCTCGTGTACGTCTTGGCGAACATGTCGTCGAGCCCCATGCGTCCTCCCTTTCCGCCTGGTTTCCCGTCACGGCCTCGTGCCGCGGTCGGGTGCTACGCCCCCCTCGATGCGTTCTCTGCCGCTGCATCGATCGCAAAGCTGTGCTCCGCTGCCCAGTGCAGCGTGACCTGTTGACCGGTCGTCACCGGTGTCTCCTCGACCGCGTCGTTCATCCGGTGGATCGTGAGCCGATCGCCGTTCGGCAGTTCCGCGACGATCTGTGTCATCGAGCCGAGATACAGCACGTCGGCAACGGTCGCAACGACGCGCGATCCTGCCTCTGCGAGCGGTTCGAGCTTGATCTTCTCGGGGCGCACCGTCACGAGGAGTTCGGTGTCCGTCACGCCGGTCGGGCGCCGCACGACGACGTGCTGGCCCTCACCGAACCGCATCCGCGCGAGCCCGTTGTCGCGTTCGTCCGTCCGAAAGTGGATGAGGTTCGAGACACCGATGAACCCGGCCACGAACGCGGTCGCGGGCCGCTCGTAGAGCTCCCGCGGCGTCGCGACCTGCTCGATCACGCCACCGTTCATCACCGCGACCCGGTCGGAGAGCGTGAGCGCCTCCTCCTGGTCGTGGGTGATGTAGACGAAGGTCGTCCGGGTCTCGATCTGCGTGTGTTTCAGCTCGAGTTGGAGCTCCTTGCGGAGTTTGAGGTCGAGCGCACCGAGCGGCTCGTCGAGAAGCAGCGCAGCGGGCCGGTTCACAAGCGCCCGCGCGAGCGCGACGCGCTGCTGCTGCCCGCCCGAGAGCTGACCGGGGCGGCGCTGCTCAAGCCCCTCCAGCCGGACGCTCTGCATCACCTCGGCGACCCGCTGTTCGCGCTCCACTCGCGGCACCTTCTTCAGGCGGAGACCGAAGGAGACGTTCTCGGCGACCGTCATGTGCGGGAAGAGCGCGTACGCCTGGAACACCATGTTGACGTTCCGCCGCGCCGCGGGGATCCCGGTGACGTCCACGCCCTGAAGGTGGATCCGCCCTGCCGTCGGCTCCTCGAGCCCCGCGATCATCCGGAGCGTCGTCGTCTTGCCGCAGCCCGACGGGCCGAGCATCGTGAAGAACTCGCCCTGCTCGATCGCGAGATCGATCTGATCGACGACGCGGTTGCCGTCGAACTCCTTCGTCACGCCCTCGAGCGCGATGTGCCCCGCAGGGCCCGTCGATGTCTGCGTGGCGGCGATGCGCGATTCTCGCGCGGTTGCGCCCGAAGCGCAACCTGCCGAGTCTCAGGGGTACAGCTCGGGGCGGCGGTCGCCAAGCACATCGTTCCGTTCGTTCCACCGTTTGTCGCGCGCACGCGCGAGGTCGGCCTCTGCGAGCACCAGCGTTTCGCCCCTACCGGGCGGGCCCGCGAGGACGGTGCCGAGCTCGTCGGCAATGAGCGTCGCACCGACCCAGTCGACACCGCGCTCCGTACCGCCCCGGTCGCAGCTCGCGACGAACACGCGGTTCAGGTGCGCGGTCGCGCGCGTCAGGAGAAGCTCGATCGGCTCGTCGTCGGGCCGGAGCATGGCGCTCACCGGGTTGTTCGCGGGGTGAGCGATCAGGTCGGCGCCCGCGAGTGCGAGTCCGCGGGGGATCTCCGGGAACGACAGGTCGTAACAGACGCAGACGCCGACGCGGCCGTGCGGGGTCTCGACCACGGGTGGCGCGGTGTTGCCCGGCTCGAACACGAGCTTCTCGGTGTCCCAGAGATGCGTCTTGCGGTAGACGACGCGCAGCCCCGAGGCATCGACGAGCGCGGCGCTGTTGTGGAGGCGCCCGTCGCCACCGAGTTCGGCGAAGCCGCCGACGATCACGAGGTCGTCTCGGGCGGCGGCTTCGGCCCACGCGGTGAGCGCCGCGCCGTCGGGCCGCTGCGCGAGCGAGCGCGCCTCGTCCGCGGAGGCGAACACGTACCCGGAGGTGACGAGCTCGGGGAGGACCACGATCTGCGCTCCCTCCCGGGCAGCGTCGGTGATCGCAGCGAGCGCGAGCGCGTGGTTGCCGGCGGCGTCACCGACGACGGGTGCGAGTTGGGCGCAGGCGACGACGACGGGGGAGCGGTTCTGGGCCATGTGCCCCTATAGGCTAGAGCGCGATGGCGCTCAGCGAGCTCGAGCAGCGCGTGGTGGACGCGATCGCGGAGCGGCGCGACGAAGTGGTCGCGCTCACGACCGCGCTCGTCGCATTCGACACGACTGCGCGTGACCTCCACGACCCGGCGCGTGACGAGGCAGCGCTCCAGGCCTACCTCGCGGCGCGGCTCGAGGCGGCGGGCGCGTCGGTCGAGGTGTACGAGCCGTCGCCGGCGGAGGTCGAGGGGAAGCCGCTTGTCCCACCCGGGATCGGGTTCGAGGGTCGGCCACAGCTCGTCGCGCGGTTCCCGGGGGCAGGTGGCGGCCGGTCGCTCCTGTTCAACGGGCACATCGACGCCGTCTCGTACGAGCCGCGCGACCGCTGGACGAGCGACCCGCTGGCGGCCGAGGTTCGCGACGGGCTGCTGTACGGACGCGGCTCGTGCGACATGAAGGGCGGGGTCGCGGCGATGACGTTCGCGGCCGAGGTGATCGCGTCGCTCGGGATCCGGCTGGCCGGTGACCTCGTGGTCGCGACGAACACCGACGAGGAGTCGTCGGGAGCGGGGTCGCAGGCGCTCGTCCAGCACGGCGTCCGGGCGGATGCGGGGATCGTGACCGAGGCGACCGGATTCGCGGTCTGGGTCGCATGTCGCGGATCCGAGTACGGCGAGATCGTCGTCCCGGGGCGGACGGGGCACGCGGAGGTCGAGCACGGCCACTGGCGCGAGGGCGGCGCCGTCAACGCGATCGAGAAGTCGATGATCGTGATTGCGGCGCTCCAGTCGCTCCGCGAGGAGTGGCGCAAGCAGCGCCGGTTCCGTCACCCGTATCTCTCGGTGCCAGACATCGTCCCGACGAAGGTCGAGGCAGGGGAGTGGGCGGTCACCCACCCGGCGGACTGCAGGATCACCATCGCAGTGCTGTACCAGCCGCTGCAGGCGGACGCGGAGGGATGGGGTTCCGCCGTCCGGGCCGAGGTGGATGCGTGGGTGGCACGCGCTGCCGCTGCCGATTCATGGCTCGCGGAGAACCCGCCGCGAATCGAGTGGTGGCCGAGTGGCGTGATGCCGATGGAGATCCCGGAGGACGAGCCGATCGTCGCTGTGATGCGCCAGGTGAACCGTGATCTCGGGCTGCCCGACCGGCTGCACGGGCTCGACTCGTGGTACGACGGCGCGACGTTCACGCAGTTCGCGGGCACCCCGTCGGTCGGCTACGGACCCGCGGGGTTCTCGATCGAGGGCGCCAAAGTCGCGCACACGATCGACGAGCACGTCCCGGTGGACGACCTCGTGACGGTCGCGCAGGCGCTCGCGGTTGCGGCGCTCCGCTTCTGCGGCACCGCCTGAGCCACCCCGGGGCACTCCGTTTCAACGCGGGGCCGTAAGAAACGCGGCTGCCGCGTACGACTCCGAGGCATGACAGACCACGCATCGCCGGGGGACGGCTCCCCCGATCACGGCACAAACGGGCAGCAACCCAACAGCAGCGACGTCGATTCGACCGCGCTCCACGTCGCCTTCGTTCTCGACAAATCCGGATCGATGGCCCATCTGGTCGATCCCGTCGTGGCAGGGTTCGACGAGTACGTCGGGGAGCTCCGCACGGAGCCCGGTGAGACGCTCCTGACGCTCACGATGTTCGACACGGTGTTCCGGCACGTGCATGTCGCGAGACGACTCGCGGAGGTGCCCTCGCTTGCCGACACCGGCTACGAGCCGGGTGGGATGACCGCTCTGTTCGATGCGGTTGCACACGCGATCCTCGAGACCGATCGGGGGCTCACTGCCGCAGGGCGGGCGGACGAGAAGGTGCTCGTTGTCGTGATGACGGACGGCCAGGAGAACTCCTCCACCGACTACGACGCCGAAACCATCGCGAAGCTTGTCGCCGAGTACGACGCGCGCCCGAACTGGACGTTCGTTTACCTCGGCGCCGCCCACGGGACGCTCGAGGACGCGCGCGCCGCAGCCGGGAAGATCGCGTTCACGCGTGAGAACACGATGCGTTGGACGGCCGATCGCGCCTCCGCCCGCAAGAGCATGCATTCCCTTGCGCACGCGAGCCTCGCGCGCAAACGCGCGTTCCAGTTCAAGGGCAGACAGTTCTTCGAGGAGGCCGGACAGGACGAAGGCGACTACCTTGCCGATCCGCCGGGCCCTGGGAGCTCGGGGAGCAACCCGGCGTCGGGCGAGCAGCCGCCGCGCAATTCGTAGCGGCGGTGCTGTGCCCTCGCGCGGCTCGGCGGCATCTACGCGAGAGGCCCGCTCGCGCGGGCCTCTCGTCGTACCGTCCGTCTGAACTCGTCGGCTTACGAGCAGCCGGTGTTCGTGCCGCAGTCGCGGCACGTGTAACACGAGCCGGTACGCACCATGCGTCCGCCGCAGCGGGCGCACTCGATCGCGTCCTCCCACTGGTTGAAGAGCGCGGTCTGCCCCTGCGGGGCGGGCTCCACGACTGCTGCCGCGAGCCCCGCACCGGGGTTCTCGGCGTAGGCCGCCGCGAGGCGCGCCTTCACCTCGGGAGTCAGGATCCCCGCCTCCTCCTGCTGGTCGGCGGTGAGGAACTTCTTCCCCATCCAGCGGAACACGTAGTCGACGATCGACTTCGCGACGCGGATGTCCGGGTCGTTCGTGAGGCCGCTCGGCTCGAACCGCATGTGGCTGAACTTCGAGACGTACACCTCGAGCGGCACCCCGTACTGGAGCCCGAGAGAGACCGAGATCATGAACGAGTTCATCAGGCCGGCGAGCGTCGTGCCTTCCTTCGCGATGTCAAGGAAGATGTCGCCGGGTGTCCCGTCATCGAACACACCGACGTGGATGTAGCCCTCGTAGTCGCCGACGCGGAACTTGCGCCCGATCTCCGTGCGGTCGTCTGGGAGCCGCCGCCGCACCGGGTTGGCCGCCGTCCCTGCCTTGGCGATCTGCGACTGGCCGCGATCGTCCTTCGCGGAAGAGAGCGGCTGGGCGACCTTGCAGTTATCGCGGTAGATCGCGATCGCCTTCACTCCGAGCTGCCATGCCTCGACGAACAGCTGCGCGACCTCGTCCACCGAGGTGCGCTCCGGGAGGTTCACCGTCTTCGAGATCGCGCCCGAGATGAACGGCTGCACCGCGCCCATCATCTTCACGTGGCCGCGGTAGTGGATCGCGCGCTCACCGACCGCACAGTCGAACACCGGGTAGTGCTCGTTCTTCAGGTGCGGCGCACCCACCACACCGCCGCGCTCGTCGATGAACGCGACAATCTCGTCCACCTCGCGCGGGGCATAACCGAGCTCGCTAAGTGCCATCGGCACTGTCCGGTTGACGATCGTGATGTCGCCGCCACCTACGAGCTTCTTCGACTTGACGAGCGAGAAATCGGGCTCCACCCCGGTGGTGTCGCAGTCCATCATGAAGCTGATCGTCCCGGTCGGCGCCAGCACCGTCGCCTGCGCGTTCCGGAACCCGTGCACCTCGCCGATCTCGAGCGCGTCGTCCCACGAGCGCCGCGCTGCGTCGAGGAGGCGCTTCGGGACCGTCTCGGTGTGCTGGATGTTCCCGACTGCGGCACGGTGCTTCGCGATCACACCGACCATCGGGGCGCGGTTCTCCTGGAAGCCGACGTGGGCGCCCATCCGCCGTGCCGTTTCGGCCGACTTGCGGTACGCACGCCCAGTCATCAGCGCCGTGATCGCGGCGGCGTACGCGCGACCCTCGTCCGAGTCGTACGGGAGGCCGTCCGCCATCAGCAGCGCGCCGAGGTTGGCGTAGCCGAGCCCGAGCTGGCGGAACTTCAGTGCGTTCCGGCCGATCTCCGGGGTCGGATAGGAGGAGTACCCGACCACGATCTCCTGCGCGAGGAACACGACATCGACCGCGTGTTCGAACATCTCGACGTCGAACGCCCCGTCCTCCTTGCGGAACTTGAGGAGGTTGAGCGACGCGAGATTGCACGCCGAGTCATCGATGTGCATGTACTCGGAGCAGGGGTTCGACGCGTTGATGCGGCCCGTGTTCGGACTCGTGTGCCACGCGTTGATCGTCGTGTCGTACTGAAGCCCCGGGTCGGCGCACTCCCACGCCGCTGCTGCCATGTCCTTCAGCAGCGCGCGCGCTTCCACCGTCTCAACGACCGAGCCATCGGTGCGCGCGGTGAGGCTCCAGTCGCGACCCTCGCCCGCCGCCTGCATGAAGGCGTCCGAGACGCGCACCGAATTGTTCGCGTTCTGGTACTGGATCGAGGCCCAGTCGGGCGAGTCGAGCGACATGTCGTAGCCCGCCTGCTCCAGCACACGCGCCTTGCGCTCCTCGCGCGCCTTGCACCAGATGAACTCGTCCACGTCGGGGTGGTCGACATCCAGCACGACCATTTTCGCGGCGCGGCGCGTCTTACCGCCCGACTTGATCGTCCCTGCGGACGCGTCGGCGCCCCGCATGAACGACACCGGACCCGACGCGTACCCGCCCTTCGACAGCTGCTCCTTCGATGAGCGGAGACGTGAGAGGTTGAGGCCCGAGCCCGAGCCGCCGCGGAAGATGATCCCCTCACGGCGGATCCAGTCGAGGATCGCCTCCATCGAATCGTCGATCGAGAGGATGAAGCAGGCGCTGCACTGCGGCGTCTCCTCAAACCCGACGTTGAACCAGACGGGCGAGTTGAACGACGCGACCTGGTTGACGAGGATCGCGGTCAGTTCCGCGTGGAACGTGTCCGCCTCCTCCTCCGTCGCGAAGTAGCGGCCCTGACGGCCCCAGCCGGTGATCGTGTCGGAGACGCGGCCGACCATCTGCTTGACGGAGCGCTCGCGCTCCGGGGAGGTCATCCGTCCGCGGAAGTACTTCTGCGCGACGATATTCGTCGCGGTCTGCGACCAGAAGCGCGGGAACTCAACATCACGCTGCTCGAATGCGGGGCCGTTGCGGCCGGGGATGAGCGCGTCGCGGATCTCCCACTCGATCTCGTCGAGCGGATCGCGGCCGGGGACAGTGAAGTAGCGACCTGGAGCGACGCTAGCCCCCTCGTCGATGACCGTGTTGACGATCTCGTCGAGCCCCTTCAGCGGTGTTGCGGTCGCTTCCTTTGCGGTCGCCATGCCTTCCTCCATCGGCCGAGCGGTGGTCAGAACCCGGCCGCGATTCCACGGTGCCTGCGGGGACGGGGACACGGAACGGTAGGACGCGCGTCGGACAGCATCCCCGTTCCGGTGAAATACCTGCAAATTCCGGCTTTTCCCGGTTATTGCCTGCGCGGATCATACCCCGATGCTGCCGCGCCCGGAGAGCGTGGTGCGCGCGACCGTCGAGCGCTTCTTCGACTGGTATCCGATGTAGGCCGAACCTGCAGCTGCGTAGCGCCGGTGCAGGTTGCGCTACATGTGATCGCGCGGGAAGCGCGAATCCCAGGTGCGCGTGAACGTGCGGCGCCCGTCCTCGCGCACGTCGAGGTGGCTGGTGATCAGGAATGCGTCCGCGGTACACGACATGCGGCCGCTGGCGATGATCTGGACCTTCCGGTCGCCGTCCTCGTAGAGTGAGGTGTTCTCGACCACGACCTCGGCCGAAAGCGGGTCGCCATCGATGATTGAGAGTGTCGTGACGGACGAGTCTTCCCAGATCAGTCCGTTCTCGAACTTCCAGGCGCCCCCGATGTCCCAGTCGAACACGATGTCGGTACGACCGGTGCCCTGGTTGTACGTGACCGTGCGGGATCCACCCGAGCCGCTGCGGAGCATCTCGATCGGAACTGCTGGCGGTTCGGCCGGCGGGTCGAACTCGCGCAACACCTCGTCCTCGGGTCGAGCGGGCCGTGTTGGCAGCACGATCGATGATGCGCCTGTACGGATGCCGAGCGTGACGGGCTCGGGGGAGGGCCAGGCCCACGGCCAGTAGCAGGGGGAGATCGCGATCCGCAGGCGGCTGCCGGCGCGGAAGCGGTGCGCCATCGAGTCGAAGGGCAGCCGGATCTGCATCTCCTCCCCCGGTACCACGGCGATCGGCGCATCGTTGCCTCTGCGGTGGCAGAGGTTGAGTTGCCCTCGGGTCACGAGCAATGACTCACCGTCGGCGAGCACCTCACTGAGGCGCACCGACACCATCGCGACCGGTCGGTCCGCGGTCAGCGCGAGGTGCGCGACCACGTGCCCGAGGATCGCGAAACCCTCATCGAGCGGCCCCGATGTGAAGCACGCGCTGAACGCCTCTTCACGGCGTTGGTCAACGGCGAGGTCGGCTGATCGACCGTCGGCGCACCAGACGCCGCCGTCGATGCCGACGGTCTGGACGCTCCTGACGGTGACGATCGTCTCGGTGGAGACGTCCGTGGCCAACACGCCCTCACCGAGGACGAAGGTGCGATCGACGAGCCGTGGTGAAGGCCAGCTGTCTTCCGCCACCCAGCGGCCGGGGCGCTCGCTGATGGTCGCGGCGGGTGTCACGGCGTCCTGCTCGTAGGCAACCAGCATCGGGTCGTCATCGATCCCTGAGTCGATCCCTTTCAGCCATCGATCCCAGAAGCGCGTCGCCTCGGACAGAATGCCGATCCGCGGTGAGGGGGGCCCGTGGATGGGGTCGACGTGACCCCAGGGGCCGATCACGGCCTTGCGGGGCCCGCGGGCATGGGTGAGCACGCGGAAGGCTGAGTCGGTGTAGCCGTCGGTCCAGCCGGCGATGCACATCACGGGCACATCGATCTGATCGAAGTCCTCGCAGGCCGAGCCCCGACGCCAGTAGTCGTCTCGATGCTGGTGGCCCATCCAGTGTGTGATCCACGGTTCGAGTTCGAGGCGCTCCTGCCATGCCTCGCGCCACCCTTCGCCGAAGATGGAGGGAACGGGCGGACGCGCCTGCCACCCGTGCATGCAGACCGACCAGTGCAGCATGTCCATCGCGTCGATCAGGCCGCCGCGATAGTGGACGTCGTCGGTGTAGCGATCATCGGTCGAGTACCCGGTGATAACGGCCTGCAACGCGGGAGGCCGCAGAGCCGCTATCTGCAGCCCGTTGAAGCCGGTCCACGAATAGCCGATGATTCCAACGGCACCGGAGCACCACGGCTGCTCGGCAATCCAGGCGATCGCGTCGGCGCCATCGACCGTTTCCTGAGTGGTGTACTCGTCCGGGCAGAGGCCTGTGGACTCACCCGTGCCTCGAATGTCGATGCGGATACCGGCGTACCCTTCGCCTGCAAACCACCCCATCTGCTGCTCGTCACTTCGTACCGTGCCGTCCGAGAGCCGGTACGGGCCGTACTCGATAACGGCGGGCACGGGATGCTCATCGGCATCGACGGGCAGCCAGATCTTCGCGTGCAGGCGCGTGCCGTCAGGCAGCGGGATCCAGACCGGCGTGCGGATCTCGATCTCGTGTGGGAACTCCGTGCGGATCTCGGCGTCGCGTGTCGTCATGCCTCGACCAGGACGCGGCCGTCTTCAACCCGAACGGGATAGACCGCGACGCGGTAGTTCGCGTCTTCCGGACACTCGCCCGTCGAGGCGTCGAACTGCCAGCCGTGCCACGGACAGACGACGACAGTACGGTCGACCCATTGGTAGTGGCCGCCACGATCGCCCTCGATGCGCTGCTCCAGGGAGCCGAGGCAGAGCTTTGCGCCCGAGTGCGGACAGCGGTTGCGGACAGCGATCAGCCCGTTCGTCCGCGGGTCGCGCATCACACCGATCTCACGACCCGCGATGCGCGCTAGAGCCGGGTTCCCGACGGTCACATCGGCCTCGGCGGCGATGTCATGCCACGTGCTCATCCCGTCACCGGGAGGTCGAGACGGCTGCCATAGAAGGCGGCAGCGTTGTCGTGCATCACCGCCTGACGCCACCCTGTGGGCAGACGGTCGGCGAGCCATTTCGGTTCATCGCCGTCCCAGTGCGGATAGTCGGACGAGTAACAGAGGATGTCGGGCGCGCCGACCGCGGCGAGCATCTGCCAGAGCAGTTCGTCGTTGCCGTTCGTGTGCTCGAGCGGCTGCGTCGTGAAGCGGATGTGGCGCTTCATCGTCTCGCTCGGCCGCTCGTCGAGCCACGGCGTCTCGTCGCGCAGCCCGCGCCAGTTGGTGTCGTGGCGCCAGAGCATGCCCGGCAGCCAGGCCAGGCCACCCTCGATCAGCACCACCTTCAGCTCCGGAATCCGACGGAAGGTTCCGTGGCTCAGCAGCGAGATGAGTTGCGCCTGAATCGAGCAGGCGGAGCCGATCGTGTGCCACTCGATGTAGAACGTCGGAACGCCCGCACCGCTCGGTTGGTGGGAGAGCCCCATGCCCTCCATCCCGGAATGGATGGCGACGGCCAGTCCATGCGCAGCCGCTGCTTCGAGGATCGGCAGGTAGCGAGGATCGCCGTAGGGGCGCTCGCTCGCGCTCGGGAGGAGCACCTGGACGAAGCGACGGTCACCGGCGCATCGTTCGATCTCGGCAACGGCTGCCGCAGGGTCCTGTGTCGGGATGATGATCGATCCACGGAAGCGGTCATCGACGGGGAACCAGTCTTCGCGGAACCAGTCGTTGTGTGCGCTCGCCAACGCGGTAGCGCTGTAGGCGTTTTCCATCAGGCCGACGCTGAGCGCATCATCGGCGGTGAGGATCGCGATGTCTGCACCCTGACCGTCCAGCGCATCTCTCGCGACGGCCTGGGGCGTGGCTCCGGGGTTGTTCTTCTCGTCGACCGCGAGATCGGTTCGGAACCACGACGAGGGGTTACTCCACGGATACCCCGGCAGCCCGAGCAGGTACGACTGGTTACGAAACCAGTCGCGACGCGGCGCATCGATGAACTTGAGGATCTCTTCGGGGTTCGAGATCTGGACGTGGACGTCGCAATCGATCATGGGGTGCTCCTAGGTGTATGTCCCAGGGAGGTTGTTGACGCGCTGTAGTGGGGTGAGGCCTGC
>CAYXAS010000044.1:0-18093 GCA_964461665.1 uncultured Gaiellales bacterium | reverse complement strand
CCCGACCACCCATCAGCCGCGTCTCACACGTCTGTGGTCAGTACACCTAGCCGACGCCCGTCGACGGCTGCGCCGTCGCCCCCGCACCGCCAGGCCAAACCACGGCCCGTTGGGTGTCAGCCGCTCCCCGAGCGGGTGAACACGACCACCGACCCCTGATCCGCGTTCGCTCCCACATCGTCGACAACGACACCCACGAGCGCGGTCCGGCCATCCGACGAGACTGACACCGCAGCACCGAACATGTCGTTCTCGGCGGCGTCCGGTGCGGTGAGCCACGCTCGCCGGGGCCAGGCGCCGCCCGAATGCTCGAACACGGTCACCGATCCCTCGTCACCGACGCGCACGTTGTCCACCGGAGCCCCGACGAGCGCGTATCGACCGTCCGCCGAGAGCGACACCGCTATCCCGAACTCGTCGCGCTCGGCCCCCGCGGCGGCGAGCAGACGGGCCTGTTGCGACCAGCGGCTCCCCGAGCGCGCGAACACGTGGGCGGATCCCTGCTGAAGCCCACCCGCCTCGTCGTGCGGCACGCCCACCAGCGCCCGCCTCCCGTCCGCCGACAGCGACACCGACCACCCGAACCAATCAGCGCCCGTGCCACCCGGTCCGGCCAACTGCGCCTGTCGCGACCACCGGTTCCCGGAGCGCGCGAACACGTACGCAGCTCCCACCGAGGAGAGGGAGCCCCCGCCGTCCTGTGGGGCACCGACGAGCGCGTAGCGCCCGTCCGGCGACAGCGAGACCGCCGCCCCGAACCAGTCGCCCTTGATTCCACCTCTCCCCGTCAGTCGCGCCTGCCGCAACCAGCGGCTTCCGGAGCGCGCGAACACGTAGGCCGTCCCCTCACGGAGGCTCGATGGGCTCGCACCGCTGGCGGCCGGATGGACACCGGGTAGCCCCACGAGCGCGATTCCCCCGTCCGCCGAGAGCGAGACCGCGTACCCGAACTCGTCGTTCGCTGCAGCACCCGTTGCCACCAGCTGCGCCTGCCGCGACCAGAGGCTTCCCGAGCGCGCGAACACGAAGACCGATCCGGCTCCCGCGACACCGCCGACCGCGCGACCCGACGCGCCCACCAGCGCGTAGCTCCCGTCCGAGGCGAGCGATACGGATCGGCCGAACAGGTCGCCCGCCTCGCCGCCAGGCGCGGTCAGCATCGCCTGGTGAGCCCAGCGACTCCCCGAGCGGACGAAGACGTGCGCCACCCCACGGTACGGCGCCGAGCCGACCGCCGCGAGCGGCGAGCCCACGAGTGCGAATCGCCCGTCGGCCGACAGCGCGACCGAGTACCCGAAGTTGTCGCTGGCGTTTCCGTGTGGGGCGATCAGACGTCCGCCTTGAGCCCACGCCGTGAGCGCCAACGGCTCGACCGCACCCACCAGGGGCACCTCGTCCGCGACCCCGGCGGTCGGCTGCGTGGGCCCAGCCGCGAGGGAGCGGCCTCGCGCATCGTGTGCTGTTCCCATCACGAGTCCCGCTGCCGCCAGCAGCGCCAGCACGGCGGCGCGACCATGACGCTCCGCGAGGCGACGACGCAGGAGTCGATCCATCGTGACAATGGACACTAGCGAACCACGCCGCCGCGCACCTGGCAGCGCGCGCCCTTCCTCGAACTCGATCGCGAGCGCGACCGCCGCTGGCTCGTCAAGGTCGTCGGCACCCGACAGACCCCCGTCAGTAGTGCTCGCGGTGCTCGATGTCGCGCATCGCCGTCTCGCAGACCGCGCGGGGCACGTCGAAGCAGGCGAGTTCGCCGCCGATGTTCCTGCCCGGGTAGAACCAGATCCAGCGCACGTACGGGTGTCCGCTGTTCGACGCGCCGGGGCCTGTTCGCGGCACGGTGACCGTCGCCCGGTGTGCCGTCCGGCTCACCGTCCCACCAGGCGGAAGGTCGAGCGAACAGTGTCCCTCGACCGGCAACAGTCGCCTGGCCAACTCCTTACGCGCGCTTGCGTAGAACGGGCACGCGAGCAGGAGCAGGTGGTTCGTGTGGGCGCCTGCCACTTCCATCCGGGGTGCGTCCGGAGCAGCAGCACCACCGAGATACACCCCGACCGAGGACCCGCTTGACCCGCTGCCCCCCTCGCACCGCCACCCGCGCGGCGCGAGCAGGTACCTCCCACCGAAGAAGTACAGGCGCCACTGGGCGGCCTCCTCTGCCGCGACCAGCGCGCGCGCGGTCCGCGGCGGGCGGGGGAGTCGACCTCCATGCATGTTGCTGCCCGGGCACCAGACGGTTCTCACCGGGGTCGTCACCGTGTGGCTGCCGCTCCCCAACGCACCGGGCGCTGACACGCACCACGCCAAGAGGGCTGACATTCCAGCGACCACCACGATCTGGCGCGCGTTCACCTGATGACAAGTGTGCCATCGGCACAGCCGACCCACAACCTCCCCACTCCACCCCGTGCGGTGGTTGACTTGCACCGCGGCTAGGGACATGACGAAAGGAGCGTGGAGATGACGACGACGGCGTTCGACGGACTGGTGATCGGGGGCGAGCGGGTCGCCGCGGCCGAGGGGCGATCGTTCGCGACCGTCAATCCTGCAACGGGGCACACGTTCCGCACGGTCGCGGAGGCGGGGCCGGAGGATGTCGATCGCGCCGTCCGCGCCGCGCACCGCGCGTTCGACGACTGGGGCGCGCACACGGCCGTCCAGCGCGCGAAGGGGCTCTACCGCTTTGCCGACTTGATCGAGGCGCACACCGACGAGCTCGCGCTGCTCGAGACCCGCGACATGGGAATGGCGCTCGGTGACGCGCGCTGGTGCGCGGGGAATGCAGCCGCGGTGATGCGGTACTACGCGGGCGCGGTCGACAAGTTCTTCGGCGCGACGATCCCGGTCGATCGGAACGGGGTCGTCCTCACGTTCCGCGAGCCGATCGGGGTGTGCGCGCTGATCACACCGTGGAACTTCCCGCTCAACATCGCGAACTGGAAGACCGCTCCCGCGCTCGCCGCAGGGAACACCGTGGTGCTCAAACCCGCGAGCCTCTCGCCGCTCACCGCGCTCCGGTACGCGGAGATCGGGCTCGAGGCGGGGCTGCCTGCAGGCGCGCTGAACGTCATCCCGGGCCCGGGCCGCTCGGTCGGCGACGCGCTCGTCGAGCATCCACTCGTCGGGAAGGTCGGGTTCACCGGCTCGACCGAGGTCGGGGTCGGGATCGCCCGCAAGGCGGCCGGGACGATCAAGCGGGTGACGCTCGAGCTCGGCGGGAAGAGCGCCTGCATCGTCTTCGCGGACGCGGATCTCGAGAAGGCGGGACGGCTCGCGCCGTTCGCGGTGTTCGAGAACGCAGGACAGGACTGTTGCGCCCGCTCACGGCTCCTCGTCGAGGAGTCAGCGAAGGACGAGTTCCTCGAGCACTACGTGGCCGCGACCCGTGCGATCGTGGTCGGCGACCCCGAATCCTCCGACACCCAGATGGGTCCGCTCGTCTCCGCCGCGCAGCGCGAGACGGTCGAGGGCTACATCGCCCGGGGTCTCGAGGAGGGCGCGACCGTGCTCGAGGGCGGAGCACGCCCTGTCGGCGAAGAGTTCGCGAACGGCTTCTACCTCCGCCCCACGATCCTCGACGGCTGCACGAACGAGATGACCGTCGCGCGCGAGGAGATCTTCGGGCCGGTCGTCTCCGTGATCACGTTCCGCGACGAGGCGGAGGCGATCCGGCTCGCGAACGACACGCCCTACGGGCTCTCCGGTTCACTCTGGACGCGCGATGGCGCCCGCCAGCTCCGCGTCGCGCGCGCGCTCCGAACGGGGTGCATCGGGATCAACTCGAACAGTTCTGTGTTCCCGCAGGCGCCGTTCGGCGGCTACAAGCAGTCCGGGGTCGGGAAGGAGCTCGGGATGGAGGGGCTCGTCCACAACACCGAGCTCAAGTCGGTTTTCATCTCGACCGAGTAGGCCGCCCCTACGAGCCCTCCCGCTCCCTCCGGAAGCACACATCGCCGTCTTTGAATGTCGCCACCGGATGGGGTAGCGTCGGCCTGTTCTTTCCTGCTCCCTGCCAGCCGACGACCAGGAGGCGCGATGAGCATGAGGGGGTTCCGGCACGGGTGTCTGTCCGCGGTGCTCGCTGCGGTGGCGCTGATCGTCGTCGCGCCGACGGCCGAGGCCGATGTCGACCCGGGCGCGATGATGGCGTGCGCCCAGTCGGCGCTCTCGACGAAAGAGTTGAAGGACTTCACGGCGAAGGGGATGGACCCGTCCAAGCTCTCCCCCAAGGCGAAGGCAAAGATGGCGCCGTGCATGTCCTCCAAGACGGGTAGCAAGATCAGCACGAAGACCACAGCCAAGGCCAGCACGAAAACGAGCGCCAAGGCCAGCACGAAGACCAGCACGAAGGTCGGCGCGGCGACCGGCAGCAACACCGGCGTGGCGTACATGGCGGGAGGCGGGGGCATGTTCTTCAACCCCGCCACCGACCCGCTGCCGACGGTCGCGACGCGGAACTTCACCGACCCCGCCCGGATCGAGCGGATCTCAAAGTTCCGCGGCGGCTACGGCCACGACTACTCGTACAGGACGGACGAGTCGTGTCGGAGCATGAAGCACTATCTGTGGGCGTACGGTGGCGACCCCGGCGCGGCACACAACCCACCCTGGACGACGATCCCCTACTACGCCCCGGCCGACGGAACGATCACATGGCTGCAGTCCGACGGCGGGGAGGCGAAGTTCTCGCTCCAGTCGACCGCCCAACCGGCGTTCAGTTTCTTCTTCTACCACGTGACGCCCGCCTCGGGCCTCCGCCAGGGAAGCAAGGTGTCGGCCGGACAGCCCCTCGGTACGGTCGCGACGGATGACGCCCACGTGGAGATCGCAGTCCAGGCGGCCACCTCCGGCGGACGATGGACGCTCGTCTCCTTCTTCCAGGTGGCCTCGCCAGCAGTGCTCGCCGAGTGGGCGGCGCGAGGACTGGCCTCCGTCAAGTCGGTGATCATCTCGAAGGCCGAGCGGGACGCGAAGCCCCTCACGTGCGATCCGGACACGGTGGACGGGCGCTTCCTCGGCGGCGACGGCGGGTTCACGGACTCCACCGGGCTCGCCACGTTCTTCACGCTCAAGTAACGCGCCCGGCCGCGGGCGCCGAGGCGCGGGCGCCGAGGCGCGGGCGCTACCGCGACGTGAGCGCGAGCGCGGCGCGGAAGGCGGTCTCGACCTCGGCCGCCGACCAGGTGTGACAGTCGATCTCGAGGAAGAACACCTGCTCCTCGGTCGCACAGCGGACGAGCGCTGGCAGATCGGCCTCGGTCACCCCGACGTCGCCGAGCGTCGGGAACCCGACGTCGCGCAGGATCCGGCGCACCGCCCGGACGGCGCGCGACCCGTCCGCAGGCCCACCCGCGGGCTCCCCGAGCGCGTCCGCGACCCGCTCGAGCCGATCCGCGCAGTCCACGCGCGAGATGTCGAGCGTCTCGGCGAGCACAAGTCCGACCGTGAGGCCGTGCGGGAGATGCTTGACCGCACCGAGCGCCTGCGCCAGCGCGTGGTCGGCGGCGCAGTCGGAGAGGTTCATCGAGAGACCGCCGGTGAGGCTTGCGCACGCAAGCCGTCGCCGCGCCTCGGCGTCGCTCCCGTTCGCCACCGCGGCGACGAGCGAGTGGGCGACGTGGTGACACGCTTCGAGACCGAATGCGACCGAGAGCGGCGACGAGTCGGAGACGGTGCAGGCACCGATCGCCTGGGCCATCGCGTCCACCCCGGAGTGCGAGGTCGGCCCGGGCGGAAGCCCGTGGGTGAGGACGGGGTCGACGAGTGCGTGCTGCGCGCGCATGTTCGGGTGCCCGAACCCAACCTTGCGGTCGCGATCCGTGTCGGTGAGCACGCTCGCGCCTGACACCTCGCTCCCCGTCCCGGAGGTCGTCGGGCAGAGCACCAGGCCGATCGACGGGAGCACCGGGGTGATCCGACCCTCTGCGAAGTCGGCGGCCGAGCCGCCCTGATCGGCGACGATCCGGGCCGCCTTCGCCACGTCGAGCGCCGAGCCGCCGCCGATCCCGACGACCGCGCCCAGACCACCTCGGCGCACACGGTCGGCCAGCTCGTCCGCGAGAGCGAATGTCGGCTCCCCCGGGCCTTTGACGACCTCCTCGATCTCGACGCCGTCGGCCTCCGCGGCCGCGAGCGCGGCCCTGATATCCGGATGCGCGGCAACCGGCTCCTCCACCACGACGAGCGCGGAACGCGCGCCGAGCGCCGCGAGCGCCGATCCGAGTTCTGCGATCGAGCCGTCGCCGAACGCGATCTTCACGGGGAGCTGCGAGTGGAACGAGGTCACGGCCTGAGACACGAGAGCCCTTTCGTCGGGTGCGGAGGCGATTCAAGCACGGCGCAGTAGGGTGGCGAGATGCGACCGAACGTCCACGGAGTGGACTGGGACGAGCCGGAGCCCGATCCTGCACCGGCCGCGCTGGGGTTCGGGGCGCGATGGGGTCGGATCGTCGAGGGCGACCTGCTCGACGCATCGCTGTGGGAGCTCGCGCCCGGGCTCCAGGGCTGCCCGTACCACGCCCATAGCGCAAACGAGGAACTGCTCATCGTCGTCTCCGGGCACCCGACGCTCCGGACACCCGAGGGGCTCCGGCGACTCGAACCTGGAGACGTCATCCTCTTCCCTCGCGGGCCCGAGGGTGCCCACGCGCTCATCAACGAGACGGACGACCCGTGCCGCTACCTGATGGCCTCGACCCGGTTCTTCCCGGAGGTCGCCGAGTACCCGGACAGCGCGAAGGTGAACATCTACGACGACCGCGCGGGCACCGGCCCCTCGTGGAAGTTCCGAATCGCGGACGCCGTGGACTACTGGGACGGCGAGGACCGCTCCGCGCGATAGGCGCGCGCCTCGGCGACGAGCGCCTCGAACAGGCGCTTGTCCTGCTCCATCTCCGGGTGCCACTGCACACCGACCGCAAACCGGAGCGAGTCGTCCTCGAGCGCCTCGAGCGTGCCGTCCTCCGCCCAGGCGGTCTCGACAAGCCCCACGCCAACGCGCCCGATGCCCTGGTGGTGGCTCGACTCGACCGCATCGTGGGCCGATCCCAGGATCGCGGCGAGACGCGTCCCCTCCCTCATCGTGACCGGGTGTGGGGTGAACGTCCCGAGTTGCGGTCGGTGCCGCTCGTGCCCGACCTCGTCGGGGAGGTGTTGGACGAGCGTGCCTCCGCGCAGGACGTTGAGGAGCTGAAACCCGCGGCAGATCGCGAGCGTCGGCACGTCACGTTCGAGTGCGCGCTTCAGCAGCGCGAGCTCGCCGCTGTCGCGATGCGGCTGCGATGCGTCAGTCCTCTCGTGCCGCTCGTGCCCGTAGACGGACGGGTCGATGTCGATCCCGCCGGAGAAGACGACGCCGTCGAGCACGTCGAGCGTCTCGTCCAGGCCGTGCTCGCTCGGCGGGACGAGCAGCGGCCTACCCCCTGCACGCTCCACCGACTCGACGTAGTTGAGCGGAAGCAGCGCCGCGGGAAGCTCCCACGCCCCCCACTGGGCGGGCTGGGCGTATGAGGTGATCCCGATGATCGGGCGCGACGTCATGTCCACGAACCGTAGCCCGCTGCCCGGCCACTCAGCGCAGGTAGGCCTCCGCCCCTCGCTTCGCGAGCCCACGGGAGAGGATGAGGCGCTGGATCTCGCTCGTCCCCTCCCAGATCCGGTCGACACGCACCTCCCTGTAGTGGCGGGCGACCGGGCTCTCCGTCCTGTAGCCGCGTCCGCCGAACGTCTGGAGCGCACGATCGACGACGCGGCCGGCCATCTCCGATGCGTAGAGCTTCGCCATCGCGACCTTGCCATGGACGATGCGGCGATCCTCGTAGGTCTCGAACGCGTGCGCGGCGTGGTAGGTGAGCAGTCGGGCAGCCGCGAGCTCCGTGAGCGAGTCTGCGAGCGGGAACGAGACTCCCTGGAAGTCCGCGATCCGCGATCCGAACTGTTCGCGCACGAGCGCGTGGTCACGGGCGAGGTCGAGACAGCGCGCGGCGGCCCCGCAACAGCGCGCCGCGATGAACAGCCGCTCCGCGAGGAACCACTCCTTCGTTCCCTCGTTCCCTCCACCGAGAACACGCAGGTCGTCGCCCACCCGACAGTCCTCGAACACGATCTCGGGGTGGACGTCGAGGTACGGATCGTGGAGGAAGCCGGGGATGCGGGCGATCCGCATCCCGGGAGTCCCCGCCGGGACGATGAAGAGCGTCTGCTCACCCTCCGCGGTCGCAAGCACGAGATAGATGCCCGTCCAGCTCGCGCTCGTCACGAACCACTTCACCCCGTTGAGCAGCCAGTCGTCACCCTCGCGCGTGGCGGTCGTTGTGACGACGCTCACGTCCGAACCGGCTTCGGGCTCGGTCACCGCCCAGGCTTCGCCGGATTCCCCGCGAAGCACCGGCGCGAGCCAGCGCTTGCGCTGCTCGGCGGTGAACATCTCCCACGACTCGGCCGGGCCGCGATCGACGACCACGAACCCCAGTCCGTTCGTGCACCGCCCGCCCTCCTCCTCGATCGCAACCTGACCGATCATCGAGAGCGCCTGGCCGCCTGCCTCGACCGGCATGTTGAGGTTGGCGAAGCCGGCCTCGCGGCCCTTCCGTCGCAACTCGGCAACGGCCTCATCGTCGAGTCGCCCGAGCGTTGCGATCCGCTGCTCGACGGGGTACGCCTCCTCCTCGATGAAGCGCCGTGCGCGCGCCTTCAGTTCGGCGATCTCGGGTGACAGTTCTGGGACGTGCATCGCGCCTCCTCCGATCGTCGGCTACCGCTCCGCAGGGACGAGGCAGCGCTCGAACGTGGCGCGCTCTTCTGCGGTGAGCGGGCGTGAGACCCCTCGCTCGCGGTCGCGCGCGACGAGCACCGATTCCGCCTCGGCGGCGAGCGTTCCGTCACGTCTGTGCACCGTCTCGCGCAGCCCGAGGCTCGAGTTCCCGATCCGCGCGAGCGAGACCTCGACCGTGACCGCGTCGTCGTCGAGGACCAGCTCGTGCCGGAAGTCGATCGCGACTCGGGCGAGCACGTAGTCCCACGCGGCCGCCTCGTCACCGAGTGCCCGGTTGAGCCATTCGTCGCGGCACTCCTCGAGGTATGTCGCATACACGGCGTTGTTGACGTGGCCGTATGCGTCGCAGTCGCGCCAGCGGATCTCGACATCCTTCCGGTGTCGCACGTCGCCGAGCCTATCGCGCCGTCGGGCCGATCGACATGGGAGGATGCCATCCGTGGACGGGATCGCCACGCTGCTCGCCCCGCGGTCGGTCGCTCTCGTCGGAGCCTCCCCGCGACGAGACGACGCGATCCTGACCGCGCTCGAGAGCGAAGCGCGGGTGTATGCCGTCAACCCGGGGCGGGAGGAAGTGCTCGGGTTGCAGTGCTATCCGTCCGTCGCCGCCCTCCCCGAGACGCCCGACGTCGCGATGTTCCTCGTGGGCCACGAGCGCGTCGAAGCGGCGGTCGCGGAGGCGCTCGCGGCGGGTGTACGCGCGCTCGTGGTGCCCGGGATCGGCGCGGAGGCGGGGGCCGCAGGCGCAGCGGTACGCGACCGAGTCGGCGCCGTCGCGCGCGAGGCGGGCGCGACGATGATCGGGCCGAACTGCATGGGGATCGTCGTTCCCGGTGGCGTCTCATGCTGGATCGGGCGCCCGACCGAGACGATCCGGCCCGGCCACGTCAGCGTGCTCTGTCAGTCGGGATCGCTCGCCGACGGCTTTCTCGCGCTCGGTGGCAGGATCGGGCTGCGCTGCATCGTCTCGCTCGGTGGCGAAGCCGCAACAGGCGTTGCAGACTGGCTCACGCACCTTGCGGACGAGGATCGCACACGTGCGGTCGGGGTCTTTCTCGAGACGGTGCGCGAGCCGGGAGCGTTCGTCGAGGGCCTCGAGCGCTGCGCGGCTGCAGGAAAGCCGGTCGTCTGTCTCAAGGTGGGACGCTCGGAGGCTGGTGCCCGCGCCGCGCTGTCGCACACAGGCGCCCTGGTCGGCTCGGGTGAGGCGTTCTCGGCGGTGCTCCGCCGACACGGCGCGATCGAGACGCATAGCTTCGGTGAGCTGGTCGAGACGCTCGAGCTCCTAGGCAGCAGCCGCCGACCGCGTGGCCGGCGGATCGGGGCCGTCTCGGAGTCGGGTGGCGAGTGCGCACTGCTCGCAGACCACGCCGAGGCAGCGGGTCTCCCGTACCCCGCTCCATCGGAGGAACTCGCCACGCGGCTCGCCGAGCGGTTCCCGAACTTCATCGCGGTCGGGAATCCGGTGGACGCGTGGGGGATCGCCAACTGGGAAGAGCTTTACCCGGGGACGCTCGAACTGCTTGCGACGTCCGGCGAGTTCGATGTGCTCCAACTCCAGGCCGACCTCTCGCGCTATCGCGATACCGGCAACGACGGCTGGATCGAGGTCGGGATCCGCACGCTTGCACGCCTCGCCGACGAGCATGACCTCTTCCCGGTCGTCACCAGCATCCATTCGAGTGACCCGTACGAGCACCTTGCGACGGTCGCGCGCGAGCTGGACGTGCCGGTGCTCCGCAACCTTCGAGACGCACTGGTCGCTCTCGCGCACATCACCGGCTGGAGGGCGGCGAGACCTCTGTCGCGGGCCACCCCCGCCGCTGAGCGCCTGTCTGGAAGCGGCGCGCTCTCCGAGCACGAGTCATGCGCGATCCTCGAACGCTACGGGGTGCGCATCGCACCACACCGGCGCGCCTTGTCGCCCGCCGAGGCCGCCGAGGCTGCGAGCGCGCTCGGCTTCCCGGTCGTGGTGAAGGTAGACGGCATCGCGCACAAGGCGCGCGAGGGGGGTGTCGCGCTCGGGATCGGCTCCACGGAGCAGGCGTCGGAGGCGGCGGCGCGGATGGGCGGCCGCGTTCTCGTCGCACGCCAGCTCGAGCCGGGGGTCGAGGCGTTCGTCGGGATGACCCGCGACCTCTGGTTCGGCCCGATCCTTGCCGTGGGCCGCGGAGGGGTCGCAATCGAGGCGGTACGGAGCGCGGTCTCGATCGCGGGCCCCCTCGACCACGAGACCGCGCTCACCGTCGTGCGTAAGGCCGGTTTCGACGAGGCGGCCGAGACGCTCGCGGCGATACTTGTCGGTGTCTCCCGGCTCGCCGATGAGCACCCCGAAGTTGCCGAGATCGACGTGAACCCGCTCATCCTCCACGGGGCGGACGCGACCGCGGTGGACGGGCTCGTCGTATTGTCGGAGCTATGAGCGGCACGGTCACGATCGAGCGTCGCGCGGGCGCTGCCTGGCTGACGCTCGATCGGCCTGAGAAGCTCAATGTTCTGAACTCGGAGATGGTCGCTGCGCTCGAGGCGCGGATCGACGAGGCAGCCGCCGACCCCGCGGTGCGGGTGGTCGTGCTGCGCGGCGCGGGCCGTGCGTTCTGCGCTGGCTACGACCTCTCGGAGAGCCCTCCCGGAATCCGGAGCGAGGACGAATGGAGGGTAGAACTCGCCCGCGACATCGATCTCACGATGAAGCTGTGGGCGCTCGAGAAGCCGACGATCGCCGCCGTCCACGGCTGGTGTCTCGGTGGCGCGCTGGATTTCGCGCTCGCCTGTGACCTCGTGGTCGCCGCCGACGACGCACGCTTCGGGATCCCCGAGATCCGCTTCGGGTCGGGACCGGTCACGCTGCTGCTCCCGTTCGCGATTGGCGAGAAGAAGGCGAATGAACTCGTCTTCACCGGCGACGACGTGGACGCGGCCGAGGCGCACCGGCTCGGGCTCGTGAACCGGGTCGTGCCGCGCGATGCGCTCGAAGCGGAGACGGAACGGCTCGTCCGCCGCATCGCCCCCACCCCGCTCGAAACGCTGCGGCTGACGAAGCTCTCGTTGCTTCGTGCGCGCGAGGCGATGGGGACGCTCGCCGCGCAGGAGGCGCATCTGCCGCTCACCACCGCCCTTAACGCGCTCGATACCCCGGAGTCGCGCGAGTTCAACCGGATTGCGGCGGAGCAGGGATTGAAAGCGGCGCTCGCCTGGCGCGAGAGCGCCTACACCGACGAGACGAGCTCCCCGCGCGCCGGGGATTGACCCGAGCGACAGCGTCTGGTCTACTCGGGAAGGATCGTCCCCGAGCCTGGAGGGAACTGATGACACCGCATCCGCGCGCGAACGGCTTCGACCGCCGCGCCTTCGTCGGACGCTCGGCGCTCGGGCTCGCCGCGCTCTCGGGCCTCTCTGGCGTGCTCGCTGGCTGCGGCGGCGGCTCCTCCGGAGGGGGCGGTGGCAAGCTCCAACTGGCCCGCGCCGACAACCCCGTCACCTGGCCGATCTTCGACGACAATCCGCGCCTTGCCCCCGGGCTCGAGCCCGAAGCCGGGCCGCTCCGGATCTACAACTGGATCGACTACCTGAACAAGGACACGCTCAAGAAGTTCGGCAAGGAGTACGGCGTCAAGGTCGAGCTGACGACCTACTCGACCGGCACCGAGGCGTTCGCGAAGATCGCCTCCGGCAAGACCGACTTCGACGTCACCTTCCCGACCCTCGACGGGATCGGCCGACTCGTGCTCGGCAAGCACCTCATGCCGCTCGAGCCGAGCTACGTGCCGAACCTCCAGATATCGGTGTGGCCCGCACTGCGGAGCCCGTTCTACGACGTCGGCGCGCAGTACACGGTGCCCTACACCGTCTACACCGCCGGGCTCGGCTACCGCGCCGACAAGGTCAAACAGCCGCCCGATGCGTACGACAACCCGTGGGACATCCTGTTCGAGACGGCCCACAAGGGGAAGACGTGGCTCCTCGACGACTCGCGTGATGCGACGGGCGCGCTCCTGCTGCGAAACGGGATCACCGACATGAACACCGAGAACCCGGCCGACCTCGAGGTCGCGAAGCGCGACCTCCTGGCGCTGATCGACGCGGTGAACGTGAAGGCCTCGATCGAGGACTATTCGAGGCTCCCTGAAGGCAGCGCCTGGGTGCACCAGGCCTGGTCCGGCTCGATGATCGCTGCGCCGTACTACCTCCCGAAGGGCGTGCCATCCGACGTGCTCGGGTACTGGTACCCACCGGACGGGGTCGGGCAGATCGGGAACGACACGATGGCGGTGCTGCGGACGGCGAAGAACCCGGTGCTCGCCCACCACTTCCTCAACTACCTGCTCGACGAGACGCACGGGTACGAGAACTTCAGCTGGGTCGGGTACCAGCCGCCGTTCCTCTCGCTCGGTGCCGACCGCCTGATCACGGACGAGATGGTTCCCGCGCATCTCGCGACCGCTGTGGTCCGCGAGTCCGACTTCGCGAGGGGCTCGCAGCCGCTCGAGCTCTCCCCCGAGGGCAAGAAGCTGTGGGAGGACACCTGGGCAGAGTTCAAGGCAGGCGTCTGAAGCACCGCCGGACCCGGGACGGAGGGCGAGGGGAGCGCCAGAGCAGGGCGTGGTCGACGTTCGCGGTTCCGGGCGGCGTCTGGCTCGCAGTCTTCTTCCTGCTCCCGCTTTACGTCACTGCGTGCGTGGCGTTCGGGCCATCCGACCTGCTGCTCGGAATCCCGCGACCCGAATGGAGCCCTCTCCGCTGGACGGGTGAGAGCCTCGACCACGTTCTCGCTGAGACGCTCGCGACCGACGGGATCTTCGGGCGCGTCTTCCTCCGCACGGCGGGCTACATCGCGGCGGCCGTCGTCGTCTCGCTCGCGATCGCGTACCCGGTCGCCTACTACGTCTCCCGGTTCGGCGGCCGCTTTCGCGGGCTCCTGCTCGCGGGGCTCGTCGCGCCCTTCTTCATCTCGTACCTGATGCGGATGCTCGCCTGGATCAACCTGCTTCAGGACGACGGCTGGGTCAACGACGTGCTCCGAGCAGTCGGGATCCTCGACGCACCGTATGCATGGCTCGACGGTCGGGCTTCGTCGGTCGTGATCGGGCTCGTGTACGGCTACGTCCCGTTCCTGATCCTCCCCCTTTACGCATTCCTCGACCGGATCGACCCCGCGCTCGTCGAGGCCGCACGTGACCTCGGGGCGAGCCCCGCACAGGCCTTCCGGCGGGTGACGCTGCCGCTCTCCGTCCCGGCGGTGATGACGGGGGTGACGCTGATCGCGCTCCCGATGTTCGGCGACTACTACACGACCGATCTGCTCTCGGGCTCACCGAAGACCTCGATGATCGGGAACCAGGTCAACCTCTACATCCGCGGTGGTGGGCAGGTGAACGTCGGTGCCGCGCTCGTGATTGTGCTGATGCTCGTGCTGTCGGTGCTCATGGCCTACTACCTCGTCGCGACCGCCCGCGCGCAGCGCCGGGTCAGCGGCACATCGTGAGCAGGGTCGCCGCCTGGTGGGCGAACCCGTGGGGGCGACCCCGCTGGCTCCGGCTGGCAACGCTCGCGTACCTCGCCTGGTCGATCCTCCCGCTCCTGATCGCCGTCCGGTTCTCGTTCAACGAGGGTCGCTCGCGGTCGACCGCACAGGGGTGGTCGACCCGCTGGTATTGGGGGGAGTCGGGATCGGTGTTCGGCGACCCTGACCTGATCGGCGCGCTCGCCCAGAGCCTGAAGCTCGCGGCGATCGCGATTGCGATCACGGTCCCGCTGGGAGCCGCACTCGCGATCGGCCTCACCCGCTGGCGTGGACGGACGGCGGGCGCGACCCGGTTCGTAGCGCTGCTGCCGCTCGTCACCCCTGAGATCGTGATGGGCACGGCGTTGCTGCTCCTCTTCATCCACGTGCTGCGGTTCGTCGAGCTCGGGACGGTCGCGCAGGCAATCGGCCATGTCACGTTCTCGCTCACGTTCGTGCTCTTGATCGTCCGGGCGAGGCTGATGGCGATCGGGCCGGAGATCGAGGAGGCGGCGCGCGACCTCGGCGCGACTCCGCTCCAGGCGGTGCGGATGGCGCTCCTGCCGATGCTCTCGCCCGCGCTTGTGGCGAGCGCAATCGTCGTGCTCGCGCTGTCGATGGACGACTTCGTGGTGAGCGCGTTCCTCTCCTCGGGCGGATCGACCGACACCGTCCCCGTCCGGATCTACTCGAACGCGCGCGGGGCGCCGACACCGGCGCTGAACGCGCTCGCGAGCCTGACGCTCCTGGTGACGCTCGCGGCCGTCGCGGTCGCGTTCGTCGCCTGGCGCATCGCCCGCGCGCGGAGCGGCCAGCGCGGCTCCGCGGTCGAGGACCTCGCAGCCGGACTCTGATCAGTCGGCGAGGACGCGCAGCGCGTCCGGCGGCAACACTGCCCGCACCGACGACCCGACGTCGTACTCCTCGACCTCGCCTGCGTTCGTGAGCAGCGCCTGGATCAGGTCGCCATTCGGGAGCCGAACGTTCACCTGCGTGGTCGCTCCCAGGTACACGAACCGCTCGATCACGCACGGGACGCCGTTCGGAGTGTCGGCTCCCCCCGGCTCGATCCGCACGCGCTCCGGGCGGATCGTGACGCGCACCTCGCCGACCGCCGTCAGATCACCGCTCCCGCACCGAAGCTCAAGACCAGCCGCGACGACGGTGCCGTCACCGCGCGCGACTGCGCGCATCAGGTTTGAGACACCGAGGAAATCGGCAACGAACGCGGTCGCGGGCGCGCCGTAGAGCGCACGCGGCGGACCCAACTGTTCGATCCGGCCGCGATGCATCACCGCGATCCGGTCGCTCATCGTCAGCGCCTCCTCCTGGTCGTGCGTCACGTAAATGAACGTGATCCCGACACGTTCCTGGAGCGCCTTCAGTTCGACCTGGAGTTGCCGCCGCAACTTCGCGTCGAGCGCGCCCAGTGGCTCATCGAGCAGCAGCACCGCCGGGCGCAGCACGAGCGCCCGCGCGAGGGCGCAGCGCTGCTGCTGTCCACCCGAGAGCTCCCCGGGGCGTCGCCGCTCGAGCCCGGTGAGTTCGACGAGATCGAGAGCCTCCCGGACGCGCGTCCGCCGCTCGTCCTTCGTGACGCGGTGGAACCGCAACCCGAACCCGACGTTGTCCTCCACCGTGAGGTGCGGAAAAAGCGCGTAACTCTGGAACACGGTGTTGACGGGCCGACGGTGCGGCGGAGTCTCGGTCACATCCTCGCCGCCGATCAGGATCCGACCCTCGTCCGGCCGGAGGAAGCCCGCCACCATCCGCAGTGTCGTCGTCTTCCCGCACCCCGAGGGTCCGAGCAGCGAGAAGAACTCGCCGGCGCCGATCTCGAGGGTGACGCCGTCCACCGCCACCTGGTCGCCGTAACTCCGTCGGACCCCGTCGAGCGCGACCGCTCCGCTCACGGCGCGTACGCCGCGACCGCCTCGAGGACGGTCTCCTCCGCCGCGTCCGGTGTCACAACGCCAACGCCGGTGAGGTTCGCATGCCCCTCGGCGAGCGCGGCGAGCCGCAGCGCCACCGCCGACGCGTCGAGTCCCCTGCGGAGCGACCCGTCCCCGCTCCCCTCCTCGACGAGCCGAGCGACCCACTCGAGCCAGTTCCGATAGACGTCCACCCGGACCGAGGTGAGCGCCGGCTCGATCGCCAGGCTCCCCCAAGCGGCGGTCCAGACCGCATGCACGGACGCGAACACCCCGGTGCCCGTCGCATACCTGAGGAGCACCCGCTCGAGACGGGCGCGACCGGTCGGCAGCAGCTCGAGCTCCGCCTCCGCTTCGGCCTGCGCTTTCCGGTCGGCGTATGCGAGTGCCCGCTCGAGCAGACCGAGGCGCGTTTCGAAGTGGTAGTGGACGAGCGCCTTCGAGACCCCGGCCTCCACTGCGACGGTGCTCGTGTGCAGCCCCTGCCCGCCATCGCGCGCGATCACCCGGCAGGCTGCCTGGAGGATCGTCTCGCGCGTCGCCGCCCCGATTGCTCGCCGCCCCGTCATCCGCACCATCTTCCCGTATCCCAAGGCCGCGCGTGGAGACCCGTCGCGGCGGCCAACGTGCGGAGTATCGTGTGCTTCTGACCCACGGGTCAGAGGAGAGCCGAGCGCCAACATGACGACCACCAGTCACCCGTTTCCAACCGGAGACCTTGCGGAATCGCTTGCCGCCGGCTGGGCGCTCCCCGCCACCTGGTACTCCGACCCGGCGGTCCTCGAACTCGAACGCGAGCGGATCCACGCGCGCGGGTGGCATTACCTCGGCCGCGCGGACGCGCTTACCGAACCAGGCGGGTTCCTCGCCGGGCGCGCGGGGCACGTCCCCGTAGTCGCCACGCGGGGTGAGGACGGCGAGCTACGCGCGTTCGTCAACGTGTGCCGCCATCGTGGCCACCTCGTCGCCTCGGGTGACGGCTGTCGGAAGACGCTGCAGTGCCCGTATCACGCGTGGACGTACGGGCTCGACGGGCGGCTGTTGCGCGCACCGCGCGCCGAGCGCGAGTCCGGCTTCGACCCCGACGCGTTGTCTCTCCTGCCTGCCTCCGTCGCGACCTGGGGCCCGCTTGCGTTCGCGAGTGCCGATCCTGCGGCCCCACCGCTCACCGAGCTGCTCGACGGCGTCGCCGCGTCGGTCGAGACGAGCGGCGTCGGCTTCGAGACGCTCCGCTTCCATGCCCGCGTCGAGTGGGAGCTTGCTGCGAACTGGAAGAACGGACTCGAGAACTACCTTGAGTGCTACCACTGCCCGCTCATCCACCCGGGACTCGCAGGGGTTGTCGACGTGGATCTCGACGCCTACCGACTCGTCGAGCGCGCTCGCTCCTCAAGCCAGTACGGCGCCGTCCGCGCAGGGGTGCGCGAGGGCACGGCCAACACGTCGTACGTCCCGGCCGACGATGTGGAGGCAGCTCAGTACCACTACCTGTGGCCCGCAACCACGATCAACATCGAGCCGGGTCGCCCCAACTTCGGGATCGACACGTGGATGCCCGCCGGCCCCGGCCGCACCGTCGGCGTCTCGGACTACTACTTCGGCCCCGACGTGACCGAGGCGGAGATGGCCGAGCTCGTCGCGTTCAGCCAGCAGGTCGGGGTGGAGGACAACGAGGTCGTCGAGGCCGTTCAGGCGGGGCTCGATTCAGGTGCCGTCCGTCAGGGGCGGCTGCTGCTCGGGAGCGAGTACCTGATCGCGCACTTCCAGCGTCTCGTGCACGCCGCCGTCACGGCGTAGCGCCGCACCCCACCCGAAGTAGCGCTTCCCCCAGCGGCCGCCTAGGTGGACTAACCACACACCTTCGAGACGCCTGATCGCGTCCG
>CAYXAS010000043.1:0-18405 GCA_964461665.1 uncultured Gaiellales bacterium | reverse complement strand
GGAGGCTCGGACGCGATCAGGCGTCTCGAAGGTGTGTGGTTAGTCCATCTAGCCGGTCTCGACGGGCAGCGAGCGGTCACGCGACCACTCGTGCCACGAGCCGACGTAGTTCCGCGCGATGTAGCCCGCGGCGTGGAGTGCCTCCGCGGCGTGGGCCGAGCGCGCGCCCGTGTGGCAGTACGTGATCACTTCGCTCCCGACAGGGACGCGCACGAGTTCCCGCAACCGCTCGACCGTCGCATCCAGGATGTCGGTGAGCTCGAGATGGCGCGCACCCGGGATGTGCCCCTGGCGCGGATCGCAGGGAGCGCCGAACGCGCCCGTGTACTCGGCGAGGCTCCGAACGTCGAACACGACGAGGTCGGGCTCCCCGAGTCGGGCGGCGAGTTCCTCAGCGGTGGCGTCGGTCATGCGGAGATCAAACCAGAGACCGATGCCTCCCCGGCGCACGCATCGCGGGCGCCGTAGGTCGGCGGCGGCTCACCCGGTCGCGAGCGCGACTCGGATCTCGTGCAGGTCACCGAACGGCTCGTAGCGAACGCCCTGCGCGTCGAGCCAGCGCGCGAGCCCGGCGCGGGCGAACACCCGATCGGCGGCGAGCGCAACACAGCGATCGGAGAGCCCGTCCCCCGCGTAGACGAACGGCTCCGAGAGGTCGAGGTCGCCCCGCTTGCACCGCTCCCCACACACCGGGCAGACAGGCTTGTCGCGGAACCGCGGACGCCAGCCATCTGACCGGGGTTCGAGCCGGTTGGCGACGACCCGTGCCACGACCCCCTCCCGTGTGAGTACGGGCTCGATCAGCTCGTGAAACCCCGCCGAGACGATCCGGGGCTCGTGCGCGCGCACGAGCTCACCGAAGCCCGATCGGACACGGACATGATCGCGCGCCCAGGCCGCCACCTCATCGAGCGGAGCACGGATCGTCTCGATCTCGGCCACGATCACCTCCTCGAGTGTGAGGGTGTCGAGGAGTTCGGACATCCGATCGAACACCGCCGGGTCACCGAACTGCTCCACCACCATGTGGAGCGAGTCCCGCTCGGTGATCGTGCCGTCCCAGTCGAGCACCAGCGCGGTCACGGCTCTGTGTGCACCACAACGTCTGCGACGCCGGGGAGCGCGGCGCGCACACGTGCTGTCACTGCTCCCGCATGCTCGTGGGCATCCTCGAGCCTGATGTCGGGGGGGAGAGCAACGGTCAGGAGCACGACGAGTCCCTCCGCGGTGTGCAGCACACGGATCGCTCGCGGCGGCTCGCCGACGGCGGCGGCCACGAGGGCCTCGATCTCGACATTCGGATCCTCGACCGCTCGCCCGGGGGCCTCGCGCGCAAGCGGTTCGAGATGGCTCTGCACGTCCCGCACCTCAGGCACATCGCGGAGGATTGCGGACTCGACCTGCTCCGCGATCGCGTGGGCGTCGCCGAGCGCCAGATCGCCGGGGAGCTTCAGATGCAGAGACGCCTGGATGCGATCGTCGCCCATCTCGAGCAGCACGAGGTCGTGGATCTCGCGCACGTGGGAGACGGTCATCGCCGCCGCGCGGACGCGTTCGCGCAGCCCACCGGTTGCCGCTCCGGGCTCGACGTGGACGACGATGTCGCTGCCCGGGAGGGCCTGTTCGACCGCCGCCTCGACGCGGTCGGCGGCGGCATGCCCCTGGCCGACCGCCGCGCCCGGCGCGACGCCGATCACGACGTCAGCGAACGACCGCCCGCCAGCCTGGCGGAGCCGCAGGCGACGCAGTTCGACCGGCGGATCAAGGGTCGCGATCGCGGTGCGGGCGGCGGCGAGATCACGGGAGGGCGCGCGATCCATCAACACGTCGACGTTCCGCTGCATCAGGCGGGTCGCGGCGAGAACCACGAGCGCTGCGACGAACAGTGCGGCAAGCGCATCCCCCTGCTGCCACCCGGCACGCACGGCGACAAGGCCCGCCACGACGGCGAGCGTCCCGATCAGGTCGCTCCCGAAGTGGTACGCGTTCGCAAGCAGCGCGGCGCTCGAATGCTTGCGTGCGGCACGGGTCGAGACGACGACGCGCGAGACGTCGATCGCGATCACCGCGGCGGCAGCGGCAAACGCCCACCACGCTGCCTGCACCTCGTGGTCGAGCGTCCCGACCAGCCGCAGCACGGCAACGACACCAATTGCGACGCTCACGAGCAGCAGCCCGCCAGCCTCGGCAAGCGCGGCGAGGTGCTCGGCCTTCCCGTGCCCGTACTGGTGCCCCGCATCGGCAGGTCGTGCCGCGTACCCCACAGCGAACAGGGTGAGAAGCGCCGCGACGAGATCGGTGCCGGAGTGCACCGCCTCCGCGAGGAGCCCGAGCGATCCCGACGATGCGCCCGAGCCCACCTTGATCGCGATCAGCACGCATGCGGCGGCGACCGAGACGAGGGCGGTACGCCGTTGCGGGCTCATCCCTGAACCCTATGCCTCGGGAGGCTCGGCGCCCCGTCGCCGAGCGACGAGGATCCCGCCTGCGATCAGGGCTCCACCCGCGATCAGCAGCGGGTGCAGCGGCTCCCCGAGAAGCACGACAGCGAGGAGGGCGGATGCGAACGGCTGGAGGTTCCCGGCGAGGGTCGCGCGTGCGGCTCCGATCCGGTCGAGCGACCGGAACCAGAGGACGTTCGTCAGCACGAGCGGGCCGAGGGTCGCGAATGCGATGAGGATCCACATCCAGGGTCCGAGATCCCACCGCTGGGAGCCGAGTTGCGGAGCCGCGGTCACCGCGACCGCGACCCAACTGACCCCGAGCACCGTGATGCTGATCCGTGTCGCGGAGTGCCGCTGCATCAGGGGTGTGATCAGCAGCGAATAGATCGCCCACGTCGAGGCGGTCAGGAGCCCCAGCGCGATACCGGAGAGGTCACCGGCGAGCTCCCCCGCCGTGCCAAATGCCACGACCGCGACGCCCAGAACCGAGAGCGCGGAGCCGCCCCAGAACCGGCCGCTCACCCGTTCGCGACCGATCGCTATCCCGATCCCTGCAGCGAAGAACGGTGTCGCGGCGAGGATGAGTGCGATCACCGAGGCCGACGTTCCACGCAGGGCGTACACGAACCCGATCTGGTTCACGTAGAGCACGAGTCCGGCCGTTGCTGCGATCGCGAGGTCGCGTCGCGGAAGCCGGAGCGACCGCTCCGCGTAGAGACCGATCGCCGCGAACGCCACAACCGCGAGCCCGTACCGGACGCTGCTGTAGGCGAGCGGCTGGAAGCCGTGTGTGAGGATCCACCGGGTCACCGAGAGGTTGACGGACCAGAGTCCGATCGCGACGAGCAGCATCGCCTCCACCCCACCCAACCTGCGTATCCGGTGAGGCTAGATGAGCGGCCGCATGGCACCGGACGACCGATCGTGTCGCAGGAAGTGGCCCCACACGACCACCCACGAGGGGGGACGGTAGGCTTGCGCGTCGATGGAGCCGACCACCGACCAGATCGACACGCTCGTCGGAGGCGCGACCCCGCAGTTCGCGTTTCAGCTGCGTGCGCGTGTCCGCGAGGCGGTCGCAGGGCTGCCGGAAGGTCACCCTGTCCGCCGGTACGCGGACGAGAAGGCCGAGCTGCTCGAGTCGCTCGGTTTCGCGTCGTCGCTCGCCGGCTCGGCCGACCCAGCAGAGCGCGTGACTCCGGGCTGGGACGCGTTGCCGTCATCGGCGACCGCCTCCCATCCGCTCCCGCGCAACACACGGTGACCGCACCCGCGACCGAGGGACGCACCGTGTTCGTCACGGGCGGCTCGCGTGGGATCGGGAAGGCGATTGCGCTCCGCTTCGCTCGCGACGGTGCCGCTCGCGTCGCGATCGGATTCTTCCGCTCCGATGGTGCTGCCGCAGAGACCGCCGAGGAGCTCCGTGCGCTCGGTGCGGAGCCGATCCTCGTCCGGGGCAACATCGCCGCCGAGAAGACGCTCGACCAGGTGGCTGCGCTGGGCCAGATCGACGTTCTCGTTCACAACGCGGCGACCGGTGTGATCCGCCCGGCGCTTGAGACGGACGACAGACACTGGGACTGGACGCACCACGCGAACGCCCGAGCGCTTCTCGCGCTCGTGCGCACCGCAGCGCCGTCGATGCAGCCGGGTGCGTGCGTCGTCGGTGTCTCGAGCCTCGGGTCGATCCGGGTCCTCCCCAACTACACGCTCGTCGGCACCTCGAAGGCCGCCCTTGAATCGCTGGTCCGGTACCTCGGGGTCGAGCTCGCACCACGCGGGATCCGCGTCAACGCGGTCTCTGCTGGCGTCGTCGATACGGGCGCGCTCGACTACTTTCCGAATCGGGATGAGATGCGCGCGATGGGCACGGCGACTCCGGTCGGGCGGATGGTCGCTGCGGAGGATGTCGCCGGAGCGGTCTCGTTCCTCTGCTCGCCCGACGCCTCGATGATCTGCGGCCAGACGCTCGTGATCGACGGCGGCTGGTCACTCACCATCGGCTAAGGCGCTCGACCGCTACTCCCGCATGAATCCCTGGCGGGCGGCGGAGACGAGCGCCACCGCTTCGGGGAACAGCAGCCGCATCGCATCTCGGAGCGCCAGTGCCTGCTGGTCGGCCGTCCCTTCGGGTCGGACCTGCGCGAGCGCGGCCGTCGTCAGTTCGACGGCGGTGGAGAGCGTCAGCGTCGCAAACTGCTCGCGCTGTGCCCCTTTCACGCCCTCCGCCTGCTGCTCGGCGAAATCGCGCAGGCCGCGGAGGAGATCCTCCGGGTCGCCGCCGAACGGGAAGAAGCCGCCACCTTCCATGTGACGAACCCTAGCGCTCGCGTCGCAGGGCGGTCACGGGTCGAGCGGGGCGCGGTATGACCGCTCGACCTCGTGCCAGAGCGCATCGGCTGCGGCCTGCGCGGAGCTCATCCCGGCCGTGAAGATCGAGGCGACGGTTGGATCCAGCGCACGCTCGAGCGCGCGCGCCGCCTGACCGATCCCGTCGAGCCGGGCCGGGGACGCGACCGTCGGCGGAGCGCCGATCGCACGCTGGAGCGTGTCCACGGCAGCCTGCGCTTCCTCGATCCCCTCGGGTGCCTCGATGAGGCGGAGTCCGACGAGGTGTGAACGGAGGTCATCGAGGTCACCGGGGAAGGCGACCTCTGCAGCGATCTCGCAGAGTGCCGCGATCGCGACGGCGTCACGCACGTCGCGTCGGCGGTTCACCGCGACGCCCGCTGCATCGACGACGAGCCACGACCGCGCTCCCCCCGCGTCGTCCCCGAAGCCACACACGAACACCGTGCGCCCGGGGGCCGACTCCGCCGCGAGCACCACCGTCGGCCGCTCACCCGTCAGGGCCGCCGCAGCGCGATGAGCAGCCGCCAGGTCGTCCTCGAGCGAGCGCCCCGTCACCCGTCGCAGGATACGGCGCCTGCCAGAGCCTCTACAGTCCAGCCGTGGTCGTCTGGGCCCTCGTCGCCGCGGTCGTTGTCACGGCCGGGACAGCAGTTGTGCTCGTGCTTGCGCTCCGACGGTCGCGCACGCGGTCCGCCGACACCGCGGCCGTGGTCGCTGACGCGCGGCGCGCGGTGCGCGCGGCGGCGGAGGAGGAGACCGAGCGGCACGTCGAGACGATCAGGGTTGTGCTCGCGCGGCAGCGGTCGGACACCGCTGCGGCACTCGTCGAGGACGAGCGGCGGCTCGTCGACGACCGTCGTGCGAGCCTCGAGGATCGCGAGCGCCGCGCAGGTGACCGGCTTGCGGCGTCTCTCGGGGAGACCGAGCGGAGGCTCGAGGAGCGTCTGCGCGGGTTCACGGACGACCTCGAGCGGGCCCAGAGCCACCTCGCGACACGACTGGGCCGACTGGAGCTCGACCGGCAGCGGGCGATCGAGGAGGTGCAGACGCGGATCGAGGCCGATGCCGCGTCGCTTGGAGCGACGGTCGACGCGCAGCGCCACTCGATGACGCACCTCCGTGACGAGGTCGAACGCGCGGCCCAGCAGGCGGTCACCGACGCGCTCCGCGAGATCGAGACGCACGGGGCGGAGCGGCGGCGCGCGATCGAGGACATCGCCGACCGACTGCGTGAGCGCGAATCGACGATCGCCGCGTCGATCGAGGAGGCGGAGCAGGGTGTCCGCGAGCGGCTCGCAGCCCTGCTCGAGGATCTCGAACGGCGCCAGGTCGAACAGCTCGACCGCGTGATGGAACGCGAGGTCGAGCGCGCGGCGCAGGTCGGGATGCTGCAGGTTGAGGAACGGCTGCGCGAAGCGCGCGAGGAGGCCGTGAAGGAGTTGGAGCGGCGTCTCGACCGCGCGGTCGAGACGATCGCGCGCTCCGGCCTGGCGGGAAGGATCAACGAGGAGTAGCGAGGAGGCTGCGGGGAGGGATCGCCCTAACCGGCGCGAATCCCCTGAGACCATGGGCGAGGCGACCGAGACACCCGTCTGGGGCTGGCGCGACGACGAGCCCGCGCGGGTCGAGAGTTGGCGTCTCCACGTGCTGCTCGAGGCGGGGTATCCGGCACCGCTCGCTGAACGCCTTGCGGTGAGCCCGGCCGATCTCCACGCCTGCGTCTCGCTGATCGAGCGGGGCTGCGAGCCACACACGGCCGCCGAGATCCTCCTCTAGACGCCCATCCCTCGGCGGTAGGCTGGCGGTCATGACCGATACGGCACCGGTGATGCGCGGTGACCGCAAGGTCTACACCGTCGAGGCGTTCACCACTCGGCTGCGCGCGTACTTTGAGAGGGCCAACGAGGTCTGGGTCGAGGGCGAGATGAGTGCCCTGAACCGCACCGACGTGCGAGGCACCGTGTATTTCACACTCAGGGGCGAGAAGGGTGCCTGCCTCGACGCCTGGATCACGCGGCGCAGGTTTGACCTCCTCGACCCGCCCCCCGCCACCGGCGAGGTCGTGCAGGCCTTCGGCGCACTGGAGTTTCAGCGGCGCGGTCGACTCCAGTTCCGCGCGTCCGCGCTTGAGCGGGTAGGCGCCGGCGATCACCACGCGGCGCTCGAACGGCTCCGCCAGAAACTCGCGGCCGAAGGCCTGTTCGCCGAGGAGCGAAAGCGACCGCTCCCCCCGTTCCCGCGCGTTGTCGGTCTTCTCACCGGGATGAAGGGCGCGGCGCGCGGCGACGTGCTGAGGGCGCTCGGCGACCGGTATCCCGCCATTACGGTCGTCGTCCTCGAGACGCTCGTCACGGGCGTGGCTGCGCCGTCAGGCCTGGTCGCGGGCCTTGCACGGCTCAGTGCGCATCCGGGCGTGGACGTCGTGATCGTCGCCCGTGGAGGAGGAAGCGTCGATGATCTGCTCGCGTTCAGCGACGAGCGCGTCGTACGGGCGGTAGCGGCTTGCCCTGTCCCGGTCGTCTCGGCGGTCGGCCACGAACAGGACGTCACACTCTGCGACCTCGCCGCTGACGTCCGCGCACCGACGCCGACCGCCGCTGGACGGCTCGTGGTGCCGGACGCGGCCGAGCTCCGCGCCGCGCTCGCCCGATCCCGGGAGCGCGCACAGACCGGGCTCCGCCGACACACCGCCCGTCGGCGGGAGCTCATCGATGCCCGCCGCGACCGGATGCGGCTTGCGATCCGTGGGCGCGTCGAACGCGACCGCACCGCCCTCGAGACCCGGCGGACCCGACTGTCGGGTGCCCCGCGCCTCCTCCTCGAACGCAGACGCGCGGTGCTCGACACGTGCGGTGCGCGCCTCCAGGCGCTGTCGCCCGCCTCGACGCTCGAACGCGGCTACGCGATCGTGCGACATCGTGGGAGCGCCCTCCGCGAGGCTGCGGTGCTCACGACCGGGGCGGTAATCACCGTCGAGCTTGCGCGTGGGGAACTCGATGCGCACGTGGATACAGTGCGCCCGTGACGGTTGGCGACGAGCCTTTTGAGAAGCTCCAACTCGAGCTCGACCAGATCGTGACCCGGCTCGAACAGGGCGACGTCCCGGTGGACGAGGCGATCGCGCTCTGGCAGCGTGGCGAGGAGCTGTACCGCCTCTGTGTGGCGCGGCTCGAGGCGGCGGAGCTGCGGATCGAGGAGCTCACCACCACGGACGGCGACGCGGAGGGCTGAGCCCTCCGGCCATGCCTCAGCCGTCGGACACGGGCTGGCCCACCGGGGGCCGCTCGTCACCCGTGTCGCCATCGATCGTTCGGAGCGCGCCGAACGTGAGTCCCTCGCGGGCGAGGAAGAACAGCCCGACACCGACGCCGACCGACATCTCGAGCGCCTGGAGCGCGAGCCCGTACGCGAACCCCGTGCCGTACGCGACTCCGTACTGGACGAGGGGGAGAGCCACCGCCGCCTGCAGCAGCCCGATGTTCCCCGGCCAGAGGGGGAAGACGGTGGCGATGTTCATCAGCAGGAGCACGAGCGCCGCAGCGGGCAGAGGCACGTCCATCGAGAACGCCTCGGTCACGGCCCACACCGCGAGAAGCTGGAGTGCCCAGCCCGCAACCTGGAGGAGGATCGCGGCCACCGCCGCCGCCGTGTTCCGGAGCACCGCCAGCCCCTGCCGCGCCATCGCGACGAGGCGCAGAGCCGTTCCCTCGACCCCGACCGCGGCCCGTCCGTGCTCGTGCGCGACGAGGAGCGCGATCGCCAGCAGCGGGAGGCCGACAAGCGCGATCCCGAACAGCGCCGTCATCGCCCAGTGCGGGATGCGAGCCGTCACGAGGACGTAGACGACGAGCGCACCGACCGCGAAGAGGTCGAAGAGGCGATGGGCAAAGACCGTCCCGGCGAGTGTCGCTGCGATCCCCCGCTCGGGCGCGACGTGTCGGCGGAGAACCGCGACGCGCGCAAGCTCGCCAGCACGTGCAGGGAGCGCAGCGTTCCCGAGCAGCCCGACCGCGAACGCGGCGAAGACCTGGCGGAATGGCGGGTGTGGCCGGGCGACCGCCTGACGGATCGTCGTGTTCCACGACAGGGACCGGACGAACACCGAGGCAAGGTTGAGCGCGCCTGCTGCGGCGATCCAACGCCACCGAGCGACGTCGAACGCCCCCGCGACCGCATCCCACTCCGGCCCTCGCCACCACAGCGCCACCACCGCTGCGGCGCCGGATGCGCCAACGACGACGACACGCATCCACCTGCTGCGCACGAGACGTACCGCCATCACGCGGCGACCGCTGACCGCTCGACGACGCGCTCGTACACGGCCTCGAGTCGGCCCGCGATCTCCGGCCACGCGTACCGTTCACGCGTAAGTGCGCGCGCTGCCGCACCCATCTGCGCCCTCCTCGGCTCGTCAGCAAGGAGGTCGGCGACAGCGTCGGCGAGTGCTTCCGGAGAGCCCGGCTCCGTCGTGATCGCGGTTTCCGCGGTCACAACGTCGCGGTACCCCTCGATGTCGGAGGCGACGACCGGCGTCGCGCATGCGAACGCTCGGGTCAGCACCATCCCGAAACTCTCACCACCGATCGACGGCGCCACGAGCGCCTTCGCCGAGCGGAGGAGCGCGGTCAGCTCGTTCTGGGAGAGGAAGCCCAGGATCTCGATCCCGTCGTCGGGGATGCGCAGACGTGTCAACTGGAGGCGGACGGCGAGCGGGTCGGCGCCCGCGATCCGCAGCGTTGCACCGGTTCGCGCGTGGATCGCCGGCCAGGCCCGCAGAAGCACGTGAAGGCCCTTCCGCGGCTCGTGCCGACCGGCAAACACGATCGTGTGCTCGCGACCGGTCGGCTCTGCGTGGTCCGGGATCAGGACACCGTTCGGGATCACCTCCCATGGCCCGCCGAGCCACCGGTCGGCGGATGCCCGCGCGCGCTCGGAGACGGCGATCCGCTGATCAACCCTGTCCATCAGGAACCCCCAGCCAGGCATCCCGAGTCGCATCCAACCGAGGTCGCCCGAAGCGTGGTGCGTGGCAACGATCGGCGTGGTCGCGAACACGAGCGCCGAGACGCAGATCGCGGGGGTCATCGGCTCGTGCAGGTGGAGCACGTCGAACCGCTCTCGCCGCAGCACCGAGCGAACCCTGAGCGGCGTCCGCGGGCTGATCGCGATGTTCGGGAGCGAGCCGTTCGCGGGCACGATCACCGACCGGCCGAGTGGGATCACATGGGCCGGCGGCTCGCCGTGCCGCCCGACCCGGGGGTGGAGCGCACGGGTGAACTGGCCCGGCGGGTCGTTCGCCATCAGTAGCCGAACGTCGTGACCACGCTCGATGAGCGCCTCCGCCTGGAGCTCGGCGTGCTCGACGACCGCTCCCCAGAACGACCACGAGAACGGGACAACGATCCCGATCTTCATGCGCCCAGCGTATTCGCCCGCGCATAGGCTGCGCGCAGTGGTTGACCAGGACACGGCGCTCGACGGGATCCACCACGTCACCTGCGTCACCGGCGACGCGCCGGGCAACGTCGAATTTTACGCGGCGACGCTCGGGCTGCGACTCGTCAAGAAGTCGGTCAACCAGGACGATCCGTCCGTATACCACCTCTTCTACGCCGACGAGGCGGGGAGTCCCGGAGCGGACATCACGTTCTTCGAGTACCCGGGGGCGCGGCGGGGGGCGGCCGGAGACGGGATGATCCACACGGTCGGGTTCCGCGTCGCGTCGGAGGAAGCGCTCGGCTTCTGGGAGCGCCGCCTCGCCGCTGCGGGTGTTGCCGTGTCGCGCTCGCCGGACACACTCGCGTTCCGCGACCCCGAGGGCCTCGGACTGGAACTCCGCGCGGTCGAGGCCACCGATCAACCGCTCGCGGCGCACCACCCCGGGATCCCAGCCGAGGTGGCGCTCCAGGGGTTCGACGGCGTGCGCGCCTTCGCTTCGAACCCAGCCCGCAGCGCACCCGTGCTCCGCGACGTGCTGGGGTTCGCGCAGAGGACGCCCGACACGTGGGAGGCGCGCGGTGCGACCCGAGGTGGCCTCCTCACGTTCGACCCGCCACCCGCCACGGCGCCCCGACCGGGAGCCGGGACCGTCCACCATGTCGCGTGGTCGTCACCCGACGCAGCGCACGTGGAGTGGCAGCGAAGAGTCGCGGAGGCCGGTCTCCGGCCGAGCCCGGTGATCGACCGGTTCTGGTTCCGCTCGGTCTACTTTCGAGAGCCGAGCGGCATCCTGTTCGAGCTTGCGACTCTCGGGCCGGGTTTCGGGGTGGATGAGGACCCCGCGCATCTCGGCGAGACGCTCATCCTCCCGCCCGCGTTCGAGCATCTCCGCGCGCAGGTCGAGCGCGTGCTCACACCGATCCGCAACCCACGCACCCACTCCTAACCGCGGCCCAGCACCACCCTCGCCGGTAGCCTCGGCCGGGTGACGCGGGACCGCCATCTCAGGGTCTGGATCGCGTTGTGGACGGTCTACCTCGTCTGGGGCTCGACGTATCTCGGGATCAAGCTCGCGGTGCGCACGCTCCCACCGCTCCTTACCGCGGGCACCCGATTCCTCGCGGGCGCAGCGTTGATGACGCTGGTGCTCCTCGCGCTGCGACGCCCGATCCGCGTGGCGTGGCGCGAAGCAGCCGCCGCGATGGGGCTCGGCGCCCTCATGCTCGGCGTCGGGGTCGGACTCGTTCACGTCGCCGAGACGCGGATCGACTCGGGAGTGGCGGCGATGATCGCCGGCTCCGTCCCGCTCCAGGTGGTGCTCTGGCGCACGCTCGCACGCGACCGGGTTCCACGCGCAACGATTGCCGCGGCGGGCACCGGGCTCGCGGGGCTCGCGCTCGTCGTCGGTGTCGGGGGGATCGATGCGGGCTGGTGGACGGCGACCGGGCTGCTCGTGATGCTCGTCGGGACGGCGTGCTGGTCGCGCGGCTCGTTCATCGCGGAGCGACTCCCGCTTCCCGCGGACACCTTCACGACCGCGTTCTGGCAGATGGTGGGTGGAGGCCTCCTGCTCCTCATCGCGGGCTCCGCGATCGGCGAGTGGGGCGATGTGACACGCGAGGTGTTCGAGCCAGGCCCGGTCGCCGCATGGGCATACCTCGCCGTGATGGGCTCCGTCGTCGGCTACACCGCCTACGCGTGGCTCCTCCGGGCCGCCCCGATCTCGCAGGTCGTGACCCACCAGTACGTGAATCCGCTCGTCGCGGTCGCGCTCGGCGCACTCTTCCTCGGCGAGCGGCCCGAGGCGACGACCCTGATCGGCGCGGTGCTGATCGTCGGCTCGGTCGTCGCGACGACGCTCCGCGAAGGGGTGCGGAAGACGGAGCCCACGACCGGGGGCGCACCCGCCGCCGGGAGGTAGCTCCGGGTCTAGAGCTCGACGTGCGTGCGGCGCGCGGCGATGAACTCGAGCAGGTCGGCGCGGGTCAGGATCGCGATCGGCACCGCCCCACGGGCGACCACGACCGCCTCGCGCCGACCGGTGAGGTCCTGGAAAACGCGGTCGAGAGGATCGGTCACGTCGACCGTCCCGAACGGCGGCTGCATCGCGATCACGACGTCGTCGGCGAGCGCGTCCTGGCTCCGGAACACGCGCTCGAGCAGCCCACGTTCCTGCAGCGACCCGATCACGTCGTTCACGCTTGCCGGCGGATCCTGGCGGACAACGGGGAGCTGGGAGATCCCGTAGCGCTGCATCAGCTCGATCGCCTGTCCGACCTTGCTGTTCGACGGGATCGTGACGAGCTCGGGGACCGCTCCATGCTGCCCGTGTTTGAAGACGAGCACCTCTTCCACCGTCGGCTGCCGGCCAACGCGCTCGAGGAACCCGTACTGCGCCATCCAGTTGTCGTCATGGAGCTTCGAGAGATACGAGCGGCCCCCGTCCGGAAAGGTCATCAGCACCCGCGAGCCGGGACCGAGCTCCTCCGCGACCCTGAGCGCCGCCCAGGCGGTGGAACCCGATGAGCCTCCGACGAGGAGGCCTTCCTCCCGCGCGAGCCGTCGCGCGGTCGTGAATGAGTCGCGATCGGAGACCCGCACCCAGCGGTCGACGACCGAGGTGTCGAGTGTGTTCGGCCAGACGTCCTTCCCGATCCCCTCGACGAGATACGGCCCAACCGGGTGGTCGCCATCCGCGGTGAAGACCGATCCCTCGGGATCGGCTCCGACGATCAGCACCTCCGGCCGGTGCTCCTTGAAGAAGCGGCCGATCCCGGAGATCGAGCCACCCGTCCCAACCGAGATCACGATCGCGTCGATCTCGCCCCCGGTCTGTTCGAGGAGCTCGGGCCCGGTCGTCTTGTAGTGGGCGTCCGGGTTCGCCATGTTCGCGTACTGGTTGGGCTTGAACCCGCCGGGGATCTCCTCTGCCAGCCTGTCCGAGACCGAGTAGTAGCTCTCCGGCGAGTCCGGCTCGACCGCGGTCGGGGTGATCACGACCTCCGCGCCGAACGCGCGTAGGGTCGCGATCTTCTCCTGGCTCATCTTGTCGGGCATCACGAAGATGCACCGATAGCCGCGATGGGCGGCAGCGATCGCGAGCCCGACGCCCGTGTTGCCCGAGGTCGGCTCGACGATCGTCCCACCCGGCTTCAGGAGTCCGTCGCGTTCGGCCGCCTCGATCATCGCGAGCCCGATCCGATCCTTGTTCGACCCGCCCGGACTCATCAGCTCGAGCTTTGCGAGAAGTGTCGCGCCGGTCTCGCGACCGAAGCGCGCGAGCCGCACCACCGGGGTGGAGCCGATCAGGTCGAGAACGGTCGGGTACGCGCGCTCCACGGGGGTCGAAGCCTATCGGCCCGCTGCGGGCCTGCTCAGTGGCGGAAGTGGCGACGCCCCGTGAGGACGAGGGTCGCCCCCGCCTCCCGGATCGCCGTTTCGACCTCGTTGTCGCGCTTCGACCCGCCGGGATGCACGATCGTCGCAACCCCCGCTTCGAGCGCGAGCTGCGGACCATCGGCGAAGGGAAAGAATGCATCGCTCGCAAGCGTCGCCCCCTCGAGCGCATGACCGTGGGCGCGCGCCCGTTCGAGCGCGAGCCGCACCGCATCGACACGGCTCGGCTGACCCGCACCGATCCCGATCACCTGGCCGCCGCGGACGAGAACGATCGCGTTCGAAAGCGCGTGCCGCACAACGGCCCACGCGAGTCCGACATCCTCGAGACCTGAGGCACCGACCGAGCCGCACGCGACGCGCATCTCTCCCGCGGGCTCGTCCGCGACGTCGCGCTCCTGTACGAGAAGCCCGCCGCGCACGCGACGGAGGTCGAGCTCCTCCGCAGGCGCGCTCGCGCGATCGCCGACCAGCACCCGGAGCCGCTCCCGCGCGGAGAGCATCGTGAGCGCCTCTGCGTCGATTCCGGGCGCGACGAGCACCTCGATGAACCGCGCTGCAAGCTCGCGCCCGAGCGCCGCTCCCACGGGACGGTTGACCGCGACCACCCCTCCGTACGCCGACGTGGGGTCGCTCGCCCACGCTCTGGCGAACGCCTCGTCGATCGTGTCGGCGACGGCCGCACCGCACGGGCTCGCATGTTTCACGACCACGCAAGCGGGCCGTCCGAGCCGGTCGAGCAGTGCGAGCGCTGCGTCGAGGTCGCCGAGGTTGTTGTAGGAGAGCTCCGGCCCGTGGAGCTGTTCGAGCCCGGCGAGGAGATGGTCTCGACCGCCGCGTTCGACGTAGTACGCGGCGCGCTGGTGCGGGTTCTCCCCGTAGACAAGCACCCGTTCGCGCTGGAACGTGAGCACGAGCGCCTCGGGCAGATCGTCTCGGCCCAGCCATCCGGCGATCGCGGCGTCGTAGGCTGCTGTCGTCCGAAACGCACGGTCGGCGAGCCTCCTCCGGGTCGCGACCGAGACATCGCCGGTCTCGCGCAACTCGTCGAGCACTGGGCCGTAGTCGTCCTGACTGCACACAGGGATGACGTGCGCGTGGTTCTTCGCCGCGCCACGCAGAAGAGCGGGTCCGCCGATGTCGATCAACTCGATCGCGTCCTCCCACGTGGCGCCGGCACGCGTGATCCCCTGCTCGAAGGGGTAGAGGCCCACGCACACGAGATCGATCGGCGTGATCCCGTGTTCATCGAGATCCGCGAGGTCGGCGGGGACGTCGCGCCGCGCGAGGATTCCCCCGTGGATCGACGGGTGCAACGTCACGACACGGTGGCCGAGCATCTCCGCGAAGCCCGTGAGCGACTCGACAGCCGTCGTGGGAATCCCAGCAGCCGTGAGCGCGGCGGCCGTGCCCCCACTCGCGACGAGCTCGACGCCAAGCCCCGAGAGCCCACGGGCGAGGTCGACCACACCCGCCTTGTCGTGGACGGAGAGAAGCGCGCGGCGGACGGTCATGCGGCGAGCAACTCTCGCACGACCTCGGGGAGTAGCCGGTGTTCGACCAGCTGGATGCGTTCGTGGAGCGTCTCCGCGGTGTCACCGGCAAGCACGGATACCTGCTCCTGGCGGAGCACCGGCCCTGTGTCGATTCCCTCATCCACGAGGTGGACGGTCGCTCCGGTCACCGCGACACCCGCCGCGAGTGCATCCTCGACTGCGTTAGCGCCCGGGAACGCGGGCAGAAGCGCGGGATGGACGTTCACGACCCGGCCGGGAAAGCGCTCGAGGAAGCATGGCCGGAGGAGATGCTGGTAGCCGGCACAGACGACGAGACCAACCCGGTGCCCGACGAGCCACGCGGCCATCGCGAGGTCGCGTGTGTCGCGATCGGGGTAAGCCGCGAGCGCGAATACCGCGGTCGGAACTCCGAGCCCGGCCACCCGCCCGAAGGCCTCCGTGCCCTCACGATCGGACGCGACCGCGGTCACCGGAAGCCGCGCATCGAGCAGCGCCTGGAGGTTCGTCCCCCGCCCGGAGACGAGAACGCCGATCACGCGTCGCTCCACCTGACGCCCTCGGTGCCCTGTTCGACCGTGCCGATCACCAGATCGCCGTCGCACACGTCCGTCGCGGGGACAACCGCGCAGTAGCCGATCCCGAGGTTGAAGACACGGCGTGCTTCCTGCTCCGCGACCCCGTGCGCCGCGAGCCAGTCGAACACGGCCGGCCGCTCCCAGGAGCCGGGATCGATCACCGCGCCGAGACCCACAGGGAGAGAGCGCGCGAGATTGCCGGCGATCCCGCCTCCCGTCACATGCGCGAGCGCACGCACGTCACCGCGCGCCCGGAGCGCGCGCACCTGGTCGAGGTAACAGACGGTCGGCGGGAGGAGAAGGTCGGCGTCGATCTCGTCGTCTCCCACGATCGCGCGCACGAGCGAGAACCCGTTCGCGTGGAGTCCGGAGGAGCGGAGGCCGAGCACGACGTCGCCGGCCTCGACGCGCGAACCGTCGATCAGGTCTCCGCGCTCCACCAGCCCCACGACCGTCCCGCAGAAGTCGATCTCGCCCTCTCGGTAGATCCCTGGCAGCTCCGCGGTCTCGCCGCCGAGGATCGCGCATCCCGTCGCACGGCATGTCTCGGCCGCACCCTCGACGAGCTCGAGCACCTCCTCCGGATGGATCGTGCTCGCTGCGACGTAGTCGAGGAAGAACAGCGGCTCCGCTCCGGTCGTGAGTACGTCGTTGACCCCGTGCGCGACGAGATCCGCCCCGCACCACCGCAGGCGCCCGGCCCGGCGGGCGAGGACGAGCTTCGACCCGACCGAGTCGGTGGAGGCGGCGAGGAGCCGTCGTCCGTCGATCGCGTACAGGCCCGCGAACGTACCGAACGTGCCCTCGACGCCCGGTGTGCGCGTCGACACAACCGCTACCCGGAGCCGTTCCACAATCGCATCCGCGGTCGCGAGCGATACCCCGGCGTCGCCGTACGTGCGGGCCGGTGGGCCCCCGGCCGGCACCTACCCGTCCACCGTCTCGAACCGCAGCTTCTCCACCGCGTCACCCGTGGGTACGACGGTCGGGTACCGGCGGGTGAAACAGGCGTTGCAGGCGGACGCAGGCAGCACTCCGCTCGCGCCGTGCATCCCCTCGACGGTCAGGTAGGCGAGCGATGTGGCGCCGATCGAGGCGCGCATCTCGTCGATCGACAGCCGGGCTGCGGCGAGCTGCCCCTCGTCGGCCATGTCAATCCCGTAGAAACACGGCGAAACGACCGGCGGGGACGAGATGCGGACGTGCACCTCGGCCGCGCTCGCGTCGAACAGCATCCGCACGAGTGCGCGCATCGTGTTCCCGCGCACGATCGAGTCGTCGACGATCACCAGACGGCGACCCGCAACCTCCTGGAGCGGGTTGAACTTCAGCTTGATCCCCTGGCGGCGGAGTTCCTCGTCCGGCTGGATGAACGTCCGACCGATATAGCGGTTCTTGATGAGTCCTTCCTCGTACGGGATCCCGGAGCGCTTCGCAAACCCGATCGCGGCGGGTGTCCCCGAGTCAGGGATCGGCATCACGAGGTCTGCGACGGCCGGCGCCTCCTCGGCAAGCCGCTCGCCCATGCGGACACGCATCTGGTGCACGCCCGCGCCACCGAGCCGCGAGTCGGGGCGCGCGAAGTAGACGGCCTCGAACACGCAGAGCGCCGGACGGGCGGGCGGGAGCGCCTGCATCGCGTGGAGACCGTCGTCGTCGATCCAGACGACCTCGCCCGGAGAGACGTCGCGGACAGGCTCCGCGCCGACGAGATCGAGCGCGCAGGTCTCGGACGCCACCACCCAGTCATCGCCGATCCGGCCGAGCGAGAGTGGCCGGATCCCATGCGGGTCGCGGAACGCGACAAGTGCGCCGTCCGCGATCGCCACAACGGAGTAGGCGCCGACGAGGCGGCGCATCGTGTTGGCGACCGCCTCGGGGAGCGGTGCGGGATCACGGGCGATGAGCGCGGCGATCACCTCACTGTCCGAGGTCGACCCGAGCCTTGCCCCGGTCGCGCGCAACTCGTCGCGGAGCGGAGTCACCTCGACAAGGTTGCCGTTGTGGGCGAGCGCAACGGTTCGCGTGCCCTCGCGGTGGAGCAGCGGCTGCGCGTTCTCCCAACTGGCGCCACCCGTTGTTGAGTAGCGCGTGTGCCCGATCGCGGTTTCGCCCCGGAGTCCTGCGAGTCGATCCTCGTCGAACACCTGGGAGACGAGTCCCCTGTCGCGGAGCGCCGTGATGCGCTCGCCCTCGGCGACCGCGATCCCCGCAGACTCCTGGCCCCGGTGCTGGAGCGCGAACAGCCCGAAGTACGCGAGCCGCGCCACGTCGCGTTCGCGCGAGCGGACACCGAACACGCCGCACATCAGACGTCGCCCCGCTCGTGCGCAAGGCGGAGCTCGCCGAGGGGGATCCCGAACACACGGTCGCCACCGACGACGCCGACGATCCGTGCCTCGATCTCGGTTCCGGTCGGATCCACCTCGACCTGCCCGGGAGCGAACGCGGCGAGGATCTGGCCGCCGATCTCCCCGTGGAGCAACAGCGGGTCGTCGTCGAGGTCGACCTCCACCCCGCAGCCGCTCCAGAGCGCCGCTTCGGCGAGTGCCACCGCGAGACCGCCTCCCGAGACATCGTGGACGAGCGTCGCGCGGCCAGCCGCCGCGGTCGCCCAGCGGACGAGCGCGGCCTCCGACGCGAGATCGAGCACGGGCGAGCCGCTCACAGTCCCCCAGCGCG
>CAYXAS010000042.1:0-19118 GCA_964461665.1 uncultured Gaiellales bacterium | reverse complement strand
CGCAGCCCGACCACCCATCAGCCGCGTCTCACACGTCTGTGGTCAGTACATCTAGACGGCCGCGTCGGCGTCAGCCGCGCAGCCGTTCGAGCACCGCCGCAGCGACGTCGCCGGCGAGCACGTCCGCTTCGGCGCGCGCCCCGCGGGGGCTATACGTCATCACCGTCGCGACGAAGACGCCGCCGCGCCACACCACGAGACCGCTGTCGTGGCGCGCCCGCTCGAGCCAACCAGCCTTGTGGAAGACGCGGACACCGCGGATCCCGCCGATCACGCGGTCGAGCTTTCCCGTGTCCTGGACCTGGGCGAGGAGCGCGAGGATGTATCGCGCCTCCCCGGGCGTGAAATCTGGCTGTGCCTTGTGGAGCGGGCCGATCCCGCCGCTCGCGAGCCACACCGCTCGGTGGAGAAGCGCGAGGTCATACGGAGTCGTCGTCTTCCCCGTCCCCCAGTCGGCCTGGTCGTCCACCCTGAGCGGGACCCCGGTGGCGAGGAGACCACGAGTCGGTCCATCCGTGGCTGCGATCTCGTAGCCGCCCCACATCTCGGTCCGTTCAAGCCCGATCGAGCGCATCACGTCGTTCACGAGCCGCGAGCCGCCGCCCGTCGAGCCGCCGTACGCCACCTCCACGAGGTTCGCCGCTTCGTTGTCGGAGCGGATCAGCATCTCGCGGAAGAGCCGATCGAGCCGCGAGCCGTGTGCGGGCGGGCCATCGAGCCGCGCGAGCGCCGTGACCGCGATCGCGAGCTTCAGCGTCGAGGCGGCTGGAAACGTCGCGCGCGCGTTCCAGGCGGCACCGGTTCCGGTCGTGAGGCTCTGAACGTAGATCCCCGAGGTTGGGCCGAACCGCCGCGCAAGTCGCTCGATCTCGCGCTGAAGACCGGTGTCGAGGCGCGGAGGCACGATGCGCGGCCGCGCAATCCGAGGAAGCGTCGTCACGTCGGCGACCGTCGTCCGTGAGGCGTTGCCGTCTCGGTCGAGCGTCTCGATCGTGACAACACGACGCCCCGGTGGAAGATCGAGGTCGATCGTGAAGGAGCGGCCCCGGAGAGCGCGCGCCGCGGCGACCCGCCCGTCGACCCGGACGATGACGCGCGTTGCCCCACGGCCCGCGACACCGCGCACGATCCCGTACGAGACCTGGTGCGCAACGGGCTGTGCGATCACCGGCGGGGGCGGCGGGGTCGCGACGATCATCCGGTCGAACCGTAGCCTTCCCTGTCATGGCGCTCGTCCTCGCGCATCTCGATCTCGACGCCTTCTTCGCGGCGGTGGAAGAGCTTGAGCAGCCCTCGCTGCGCGCCGTCCCGCTCGTCGTGGGTGGTGACCCGCGCGGACGCGGGGTCGTCGCGACCGCCAACTACGTCGCCCGCGGGTTCGGGATCCGTTCCGCGATGAGCTGTGCTGAGGCGCAGCGTCGCTGTCCCGCAGTGGTGTTCGTGAGGCCGCGCCATGCCCTGTATCGCCAGTACTCCGATGCGGTCTGGCACGCCGTCGGCGAGGTCGTGCCGCGCGTCGAACGGACGGGGCTCGACGAGGGGTATCTCGATCTCGGATCGGTGATCGGCCGGTTCCCGGAGGCGCGCGCCGTCGCGGAGACCGTTCAACTCGCGGTCCGGGCTGCCACCTCCCTCTCTTGCTCGGTCGGAGTCTCGACCGCGAAGGTCGTCTGCAAGATCGCCTCGGACCGCAGAAAGCCCGGCGGAATCACCGTCGTTCCCCCCGGCCGCGAGGCCGCGTTTCTCCGCCCGCTCCCGATTCGCCTGCTCCCCGGGGTCGGGCCGAGAGCCGAGGAGCGGCTCGCCACAGCGGGTGTGACCACGATCGGTGCCCTCGCTGTGCTCGATGACGGCGTTCTCTCGGTGGTCGCCCCCGGTGCGACCGGCCTGATGCTCCGTGACCGTGCCCGGGGGATCGACCCCCGCGGGCTCGAGAGCGCAGGCGAGCGCATCTCGCTCTCGACCGAGGAGACGTTCGACCACGATCTCGCTGACCGCGCCGCCCTCCACGCGGTGCTCCGGGGGATGGCTGCCGAACTCGCCTCCAATCTCCACGAGTCCGGACAGAGCGCCCGCACCGTGACGACAAAGCTCCGCTACGCAGACTTCTCGCTGCGTACCCGATCCACCACACTCAGAGCACCGATCGACGAGAGCGACCGGATCGCCGAGCTCGCCTGTCGCCTCCTCGATCGGGGACTCCGCGACCGGCCGGGAGCGCTACGGCTGGTCGGAGTCGGCGTCTCGGGGCTCTCCGACCATCGCCAGCTCGCCTTCGAAACCTAGAGCTCGCGGCGCGGGCTCCCGGCGACCTGCCGTCACTCCACCCGCAACAGCGGACGCGTCAGACACGTCGGTCCGCCGTCGCCATCACCACCCCGCAGGTCGCGCGCCCGGGAACGGGCACGCGACCGCGACAACCCCGCCGCTCCGCGGCGCGGGCTCCCGGCGACCTGTCGTCACTCCACCCGCAACAGCGGACGCGTCAGACACGTCGGTCCGCCGTCGCCCTTTCTCGAGATCTCGTCGCCCTTATAGGTGACGACGTCGACCCCGGCGCGCTCCATCCGGCGACGGGTCTCGTCGTTCCCTTCGATCGCGAGGGCGCGGCGCGGCCCGAGCGCGAGGACGTTCGGCCCCATCGTCGCGAACTCCGCGTCGGGCACCTCGACCACCCTGATTCCGCGCTCGGCGAGAAGCTGCATCAGACGCGTCGGGGCGATCCGTGGATAGACGAGTGCGAGATCGCGGTCGAGCGGCGAGAGGAAGCTCATCAGGTGCATCACCTCGGCGGCGCCGTTCCAGTGGGGAAGATCGAAGGTGATCACCTCGACCCCGGGGAACGCCGACCGAAGCGCCTCGACCCCCGTCGGGCCGGTGCGATAGCCGACCCCGACCAGGAGCGTGTTTGCGTCGAGCCAGACGGTGTCGCCCCCCTCTGCGGTCGCTGGCGCGTCGATCCGCGACGCGATCGGGACTCCCGCATCGAGCAGAACCTGTTCGGTCGCACTCGGCTCGCCGCGACGTCCCTTCTTCCCGGGTCGAAGCAGCACGGCGCCCTCGGCCCCGACGAGCGTCGGGTCGTACGTGTAGATCGCGTCGGGGTTTCCCGGGTCGTGCTCCGACACGACAACCTCGGCGCCCGCGTCCGCGAGAAGCGCGCAGAACGCTTCGTGCTCGCGCTGCGCTGCCGCGAGATCCGGAGCGGCGTGCCAGCCGTACTTCTGCCAGCCCGCGACGTCAGCTGCGATCGGTCGTCGGACGAGAACCCGCTTCAGGGCTCCCCACATCGACGCGCTCCCGTACCCGGTCACCACGGCAGGCTAACGCGTGCGTCGCATCCGGCCGCGGGCGTGGCAGGCTTGCCGTGATGAGCGATGCAACCCCAACGGTGCTGTTCGTCTGTGTCCACAACGCGGGACGCAGCCAGATGGCCGCCGCGCTCCTCGCGCGGCACGGGGCGGGGCGCATCCAGGTGCGCTCCGCGGGATCGGCACCCGCCACGGCGATCAACCCAGTGGTGTGCGAGGCCCTCGCCGAAATCGGAATCGACCTCGGCGAAGCCCAGCCGCAGCGGCTCGCGGACGATGCCGTGCACGCGGCCGATGTGGTCGTGACGATGGGCTGCGGTGACGTCTGCCCCGTGTTCCCGGGAAAGCGCTACGAGGACTGGGTGATAGAGGATCCCGCGGGCCAGGGGCTCGACGCGGTGCGTCGGATCCGGGACGAGATCGACGCGCGCGTCCGGGCGCTCGCGGCCGGACTCAGCGGCTAAGGAGCCGTTCGAGCCAGGAGGCAGCAGCCTCCCAGCAGACATGCGCCGGATCGACCACGTCGAAGTGGTCCGCGCCTGCGAACACCACCACCTCGCGTTCGACGGGCGCAGCTGCCGCGTGGTCACGGCTCTGTGACACGGGGACCGTGTCGTCCAGCTCGCCGTGCACGAGAAGCTGCGGAACGCCGAGCGGACCGAGCGCCGCGGGCGATGCAGCCGCGTACCGCTCCGGATACTCCCCCGGTGTTCCTCCGAGGAACGCGGCGCACGCGCCGGACCCGAGACCATCCTCGAACCCCCGCAGCAGATCGCAGACACCCGCCTGCGAGACCGCGCCGATCGGACTCACGATCGGCGCCCCACCAGGCGATCCCGGCGGAAGAAGCGCCCGACCCGCCGACCAGAGCGCGAGGTGCCCGCCCGCCGAATGGCCACACGTCGCAACCCGCGACACGTCGATCTCGGCCAGATCAGCGAGGTGGTCGATCGCCGCGGCGACGTCCTCGAGCGTTCCTGGCCAGCCACCACCATCGGAGCCGACGCGGCGGTACTCGATGTTCCAGGCGGCGAGACCACGGAGCGCGAGATCGCGCGCGAGTGGCGTCATCAGCGTCCTGTCCCAGCGAGCCTTCCAGAAACCACCGTGGATCAGGACGACGCAGGGCCAGGGGCCGCCCTCTGCCGACGGCAGATGGAGGTTCGCGACCTGGTCGGAGTGCTCGCCGTACGCGATCGAGGGCGCGAGCGGCGGTCGAGTCATCCGACGAGCGAGCGGTTCGCGCGGAGCCCCGCGAGCAGTCGGTCGATGTCCTCGGTCACGTTGTAGAGGTGCGGTGAGATCCGAAGGTTCTCCTCGCGCGCCGAGACGACGATCTTCTCGGCCGCGAGCGCGGTTACGAGTGCACCGACATCCGCCACCCGGACGCATGTGAGCGGGCCGCGCGCGCCCGGTTCGGTCGGGGTGACGACGGTCGCTCCGATCTCGTCGAGCCCCGCGCGCAGGTGGGCGGTGAGCCCCCGTACGTGGGCCTCGATCGCGGCCACACCGGCCTCCTCGACGATCGCCATTCCCGCGACACCGCCGTAGATGTTCGGAACGGGCGGGGTACCCGCGTCGAAGCGCCGTGCGTCGGGGGCGGGCGAGTAGTCCGAGATGTCCATCCGGAAGATGTCCTCGTCCGCGAACCAGCCCGTCTGGCTCGGGACGAGCGCGGGAAGCAGGCCCTTCCGGACGTAGAGGAAGCCGAGGCCCGCCGACGCGAGCAGGTACTTCACCGTCCCACCCGTCACAAAATCGACGCCGAGCGCGGGCGCGTCGAGCGCGATCGCGCCGACCGCCTGGTAACTGTCAGCGAGCACCAGTGCGCCGCGCGCGTGCGCGATCTCCGTGATCCCGGCGATGTCGTGCCGGTGACCGGTGCGGAACGACAGGCTTGTGCAGCAGACGAGCGCGGTGCGCTCGTCGATCGCCGCGTCGAACGCTTCGAGCGGGATCGAGCCGTCCGCGACCGGCCGCACGTGCACCACCTCCGCGCCACGCAACTCCTGCGCGTGCGCGATCTGACCGACGGTGGGGAACTCGTGCTCGGAGATCACGATCCGCGGCCGGTCGCGCAGGTCGAGCGCGCTGACGACACCGCTCACTCCCTGGGTGACCGAGGTAGTGACCGCGATCTCGGCGGGCGTCGCGCCGATCAGTCGGGAGAAGGCAGCGCGTGCCGCCTCGGCCCGCTCCACCCAGTGCTCCCACTCAGCACCGCGCGTGTCCCAGCCCGAGAGGTACTCCTCGTACGCAGCGCGGACGCCGTGCGACAGCGCTCCCTGCGAGCAGGCGTTGAGGTACGCCGTCTCGCGGAGAATCGGGAACTGATCCCGGATTGCGTGACCGACCGGCATCGCTCAGCGCCCGAGGTACGCGCGTCGGAGGTCGTCGTTCGCGAGAAGATCGGCCGCCTGCCCCTCGAGCACCACGCGTCCGGTCGAGAGGACGTACCCGCGACTCGCGATCGATAGCGAGACGTTCGCGTTCTGCTCCACCACGAGCATCGCGACCCCTGTCTCGTTCACCTGGCGGATGATCTCGAAGCTCTTCTCGACGAGGATCGGTGCGAGCCCCATCGACGGCTCGTCCATGAGGAGAAGCGATGGCTTCGACATCAGGGCCCGTCCCATCGCGACCATCTGCTGCTCACCACCCGAGAGTGTCCCTGCGAGCTGCGCGCGCCGCTCGTACAGCAGCGGGAAGAGCGAGTAGACACGCTCGAACTCGTCCTTCAGATCCGCCCTCGGCCGCAGGTAGGCGCCCATCTCCAGGTTCTCGAGCACGGTCATCGGGCCGAACAGGCGTCGGTTCTCGGGCACGATCGCGAGTCCCCGCTCGATCCGGTGCGCCGTCGGAACGCGAGTCACGTCCTCCCCACGGAGCAGGACTCGACCGGTGCGCGGGCGCACGATCCCGAGGATCGTCTTCAACGTCGTCGACTTCCCGGAAGCGTTCCCGCCGAGCAGGCAGACGAGCTCGCCCTCGCCGATGACGAGGTTCGCGTCCTGGAGGATGTGGATCGGCCCGTAGTACGTGTTGATCCCCTCGAGCCGGAGGATCTCGCCGGTGGCGGCGCCGCTCACAGCGCCTTCCTCGCCATCGCGCCGGTGCCGAGATACGCCTCCACGACCCGCGGGTCGGTGGCGACCTCGTGGAACGAGCCCTCCGCGATCCTGACGCCGTGGTCGAGCGCCACCACCCGGTCGGAGATCCCTTCGACCACGTGCATGTCGTGCTCGATCACGAGAATCGTGTACCCGCCCTCGTCGCGGAGCTTCCCGATCAACTCGGCGATCTCGAGGGTCTCGTTCGGGTTCATCCCGGCCGCCGGCTCGTCGAGCAGCAGGAGCCGGGCGTTCGTCGCCGTCGCGCGCGCGATCTCGAGCCGTCGGCGGTTCGCGTACGAGAGCGAGTACGCGGGCTGGTCCCAGCGGTAGCCGACGAGACGCTCACCGAAGAACCCGAGCCGCCGTTCTGCGAGCGCACGGATCTCGCGCTCCTCGCGGCGCATTCCCGGCGTGCGGAGCATCGACCGGAACACCCCTGCCCGCGTGTGCCCGTACGCGGCCGCCATCACGTTCTCGCGGACCGTCATGTTGAGAAAGAGACGGAGCGTCTGGAACGTCCGGGCAATCCCGCGCCTGGTGATCGCGTGAGGCTCGAGTCCCACGATCGAGGAGCCCTCGAACAGGATGTCGCCCGCCGTCGGCCGGTAGACACCGGTGATGAGATTGAAGAGTGTCGTCTTGCCCGCGCCGTTCGGACCGATCACCGACACGATCTCGCCGCGCTCAACGTGCAGATCGAGGCCGTCGACGACGGTAAGACCACCGAACGCCATCGACACGTTCCTGAGCTCGAGCACCCGCTCGGCCATCAGACGATCTCCACGCGCTTCTCGCCGAGCAGTCCGTTGGGCCGCACAACCATCAACCCGACGAGGATCGCTCCGACCACGATGTAGCGGGTCGCCTCCGGCTGCGCGAGCATCACGTTCTCCCACACGAACGCTGCGAGATAGAGCGTCGGCACGAGCAGCGCGAGCCGTGTCCGACCGGCGGTCAGCGTCAGCCCGAGCGCGAGCGCGGTCAGCGCGAGATACGCAATCTGCGCGACCCAACCGATGGGGCCCGTCGGGATCACGACCCATTCGGCCACGAGCCGGGCACTGCGGCCTGCGTCCTCCGCGATGCCCGACGTCCACGAGCCGTCGATCGCCGTTGCCACCGCATGTGTCGCGAAGCCGAGCGCGATCGTCCCCCCCAGCACCGCGACGAAGCGCCTCGAGGCGCGGAGCGTCGCGTACAACCCCAGCACGACGGCGACGTAGAAGAGAGATCGCGCGTCGTTCGCATCGCGCAGCACCTCCATCAGTACCGAGACGATCACGGCGCCGATCACCACCCCCGCCTGACTGCCCTGACCGCCGAGGATCACCACCGTGTAGATCGTGATCAGGAGTGGGAACTCGAAGTTCTGCGGGAACACGCTCCCGTTCAGCGCAGAGGCGAACGTGCCAGTGAGTGCCGCGACACCGGCGCCGAACGCGAAGGCGAGGAGCTTCAGCCGGTTGACGGGCATCCCCATCATCTCCGCGGCGAGCGGATCCTCGCGCAGCGACCGCCAGGCACGCCCGGTGCGCGATTCGTTCACGAACCGGAGCGCGACGTACACCACCACGAAGAACACGAGCGCGACGTACAGGTATCGGATGTTGAACATCCCCTCCGAGGTGGAGCGTGGCAGCGTCCAGCCGAAGAACGAGAGCGGGTCGATGTTGAGGACGCCGTTCGGGCCGTTCGTGACGCTTGTCCCGAACACGTTGTCGCCGTTGTTCGTCGCGGTCAGGAAGATCTGGAAGAAGAACAGCGTGACGATCGCGAGGTAGTCCCCCACGAGCCGCCTCGACGGGAGCCCGACGAGCCAGCCGACGGAGGCGCCGATCACCGCGACGAGCGGAATCAGGAGGATCGAGGGGAGGTGAATCCCGAACTGGTCGGAGGCGAGCAGCGCGTACGCATACGCGCCGACACCGTAAAACGCGACGAACCCTAGGTCGAGCAGGCCGCCCCACCCGACCACGATGTTGAGGCCGAGCGCCAGCAACATCAGCACGACCGTGTCGAACGCGACGCGACGTACGTAGCCGGACTCGACGCCGAGAGGTAGCGCGGCGATCACGGCGACCAGCAGCGCGAGCCAGAACCACCACGGGACGACCGCGAGACGCTGCTGGAAGCGGCCGACGAGGCCAGCGCGCGCATCACGGTTGGTGCCGAACCGTGCGACCCACTCATCCTTCCCGACGGCGGGGCCGGATGGTGTCGTGTCAGGGCGCTCGTCGCTCACGTCACACCTTTTTGATGTCGGCCTTGCCGAACAGGCCGTGCGGGCGGAACAGCATGAACGCAACGAGGATCACGAACACGAGCAGGTCGCTCCAGCGCGTCGAGATGTACCCCTGCGTGTACGCCTCCGCAAACCCGAGGATCAGACCGCCAGCCATCGCGCCCGGGATCGACCCGATCCCACCGATCACTGCGGCGGTGAACCCCTTCAGCCCCACGAGGAACCCGAGCGCGGGATAGAACGGCGCTCGCATCCCGAAGAGCACTCCCGCAGCGCCCGCCAGCGCCCCACCGAGGATGAATGCGAACACGATCACGCGGTCGATGTCGATCCCCATCATCGCGGCGGCCTCGCGGTCGATCGAGGTGGCAGTCATCGCCTTCCCGGTGCGCGTCTTGGTGACCAGCAGCCACAGCACGACCATCAGCGCGAACGCGCAGAGGATGATCAGGATCCGCAGCAGCGGCACACGCACCTCCGTCCCCGGAACCATGAACCCCTGCAGGAACAGCACACCCTCGCCGAGGTTGAAGGCGTCAAAGTCGCGCTGATCGGCCCCAAACAGGAGCTGGAGCGAGTAGGCGAGGAAGAACGAGACTCCGAGCGCCGAGATCAGCGGCGCGATCCGGGGCGCATCACGGAGCGGCCGGTAGGCGAACCGCTCGATCGCGACGCCGAGCAGCGCGCACACCGCCATCGCCGCGAGCGTCATCAGCACAAGGAGCAGCCAGATCGGGACCATCGGGTCGGCGACGCCGCCAAGCAGTTGGAGCGTTCCGAAGCCGACGAACGCGCCGACGGTGAAGACATCGCCGTGCGCGAAGTTGAGGAGCTTCAGGATCCCGTAGACGAGCGAGTAGCCGAGCGCGATCAGCGCGTAGACGCTGCCGAGCGTGAGGCCGTTCAGGGTGAGTTGTACGAAGATGTCCACGCGGTGCGGATCGGGATGGTAGTTGTCGAGGGTCCGATCACCGGGACGGTCGAACGGCCCGGAACGAGAAAGCGGCCCGGACGGAGCCGGGCCGCTTCTCTCGATCCTGCTTCCGGAAGACTCAGCCGACGAGCTTGTACGTCCCGTCGGACTGGATCTGGAAGATGTAGAACTTTGCATTCAGCGGGTCGTTCGACTTCGTCGAGAACTTGAAGTCAATCCCGAGAATCGACTGCTTCACGCTGATCTTCTTCACGCGGCGGAGCACCTCACGACGATCAGCGATCGAGCCACCGCCCGCCTTGCAGGCCAGGTCGATCGCGTTGAGCGCGACCTGCGCTGCGAGGTAACCGGGAGGCCCGAAGGAGCCAACCGACTTCTCGTTCGGGTTGTCCGCCTTCCACGCGTCCACCAGCACCTTCGTGTGCGCGTAGCCGGTGATATCCGGTGCGAAGTTCGACACGTACGAACCAGCGACCTTGAATGCGCTGGGGTCGTTCGTGCCGTCGCCGCCGAACACCTTCGCCTTCTTGCCCTGCTCGATCAGCTGCTGCGCGAACGTGTTCGCGTCAGCAGGCTGCTGGGCCGGGAAGAACACGACATCGGTGTCGCTCGACACCTTGGTCACGAGCGACGAGAAGTCGGTCGTGTTCACCGAGGTCGAGAGACGCGTGACCGAGACACCACGCTTCGTGAGCACCGACTGGGCCGCGTCAGCGAGACCCGCCGAGTACGGCTCCTGGAAGTCGATGATCACGACCTTCTTGGCCCCGAGCTTGTCGACCATGAAGTTCGCATCGGTCGGACCCTGGATGTAGTCACCCGGGACGACGCGGAAGAAGGCAGGCGTGCCCTCCTTCTTGTCACCCTTGGTGAGCGACGTGCGGGTCGCCGACGGCGAGATGTGCGCGAGACCAGCGTCATAGAACGCCTGGGTCGCGGCCGCAACCGCACCCGACGTGGCCGGCCCGATCACCGCGACAACCGACGGATCGGAGATGAGCTTCTGCGCCGCGACGAGTCCTTCGCCGGGGCCCTTCTCGACCGGCGTGTCCACCGGGATGAGCTTGATCTTCAGGCCTGCGGGGGTGAGCTGCTTGACGGCGAGCTTCGCCCAGCTGATCTGCTCCTGACCGAGGAAACCAGCGCCACCGGTAAGCGGCGAGATGAACCCGATCTTCAGCGTGCTCTTGCAGCTGAGCGCCTGGGATGCGGCCGAGACCGACCCGACGCTGGAGGCGAGCGCAGCGGTCACCGCGATGGTGAGCGCGAGCGCAATCCCTCGTTTCTTCATCTGTCCTCCTTGTGGGATCCGGTCGGTCGTCACCGAGCGCCGGGGTGCGTGCATCTGCAACCGCTGTGATCCGACGCTGCGGCCAAGCGGAGCGGAATCCTGCCCGCAAATGCGGGCTATGTCAACGTGAGGTGACGATCTGGTGGACCGCAGAGCCTCTCCGCAGGACCGTCGGCAGCTCACGGCTGTGATCTGAGGATCTCTGCGGCGCGCTCGGCGATCATCACCGTCGGCCAGTTCGTGTGGCCCCGAGGGAGCGAAGGCATCACCGAGGCGTCGGCGATGCGGAGCCCGCCGAGCCCGTGGACGCGCAGCTCGACGTCGACGACGGCGCCGTCGCTGACCTTGCCCATGCGACAGGTGCCGACGGGGTGGTAGAGCGTCTGCGCGTGCTCACGGAGGGGTCCAGCGAGATCGTCGTCGGAGACCGCCCGACCGGGAAGCATCTCCTCCGCCGCGAGGTCTGCGAGTGGCCCGGTGTGGGCGATCCTCCGCGCCAACCGCGCACCGTGAAGGAGCCGGCGGAGATCCTCGCCCCCCGCGTCGGAGAGGTAGCGCGGGTCGATGCGCGGAGGCGCGACAGGATCGGCCGACGCGAGCGTCACCGATCCGGTGCTCACGGGATCGAGCAGCACCGCTGCGACCGTGAAACCCGCATAGGTCGGCCGCACGCGGCCCTCCTCCTCGAACGGCACTGGCGCGAAGAGGAGCTCGAGGTCAGGCGCTGCCAGGGCGGGATCACTGCGGACGAACGCCGCCGCCTCGCCGACGTTTGACGTGAGCGGGCCGGTGCGGGTCAGCAGCCATCGGGCGACATGCCGCAGCCGATCGGCGTCGGCGAGCGTCGCCACGCCGGGGCGGGTCGCGACGAGGACCCCGGCGGCGAGATGGTCGCGCAGCCCGCGTCCCACGCCCGGGAGGTCGAGCACCTGCGCGATCCCATGCCGGTGGAGCTCGGCGGCGGGGCCGATCCCCGAGAGGAGCAGCAGCTTTGGCGTGTCGATCGCGCCAGCCGTCAGCAGTATCTCGCGGCGTGCCCGTGCGACCACCTCGGCTCCATCGACCCGGTACGCGACCCCGACTGCGCGCCCGCCCTCCGCGAGGATCCGTGTCGCATGCGCACCGGTCCGTACCTCGAGGTTCGGCCGCCCCACCGCCGGTCGCAGGTACCCGTCCGCGGTGCTCCACCGTCTGCCCGATCGGATCGTCACCGGAGTCATCCCGACGCCGTCGGGCTCGGACGAACTCAGATCTGGACAGGGACGGATCCCGTTCGCGACCGATGCCTCGATGAACGCTGCCGAGAGCCCGTACGGGGTCCGGTGGGTGACCCCGGCCGCAGACCGGCTCCGCTCGTACGCGGGCGCAACGTCCGCCCACGACCACCCGGCGGGCCAGCGTTCGTGATCGAGACGGTGGCCGTGGATCGCGATCATCGCGTTCATCGATCCGGAGCCCCCGACCACGCGGCCACGCGGGAAGAGGATCTCGCGGCCCGCGAGCGCGGCCTGCGGGACGGTGCTGTACCCCCAATCGATCTCGCTTCCGAAGAGGCGTGGGAACGCGGCCGGGACAGCGATCTCGCGCTTGTGCGCGGGGGGCCCCGCCTCGAGCAGGAGAACACTGGTGGCGGGATCCTCGCTCAGACGGGCCGCGAGCACACAGCCCGCGGAGCCGCCCCCGACGATGACGAAGTCGTGCATCGAGCCGCACCCTACGCCGACACGGAATCGGTGCGAAGTCGGCACACCCTCGACACGCCTCGGGCGATACGGTCGATTCATGACCGCGACACCCTGGGGAGACGCCGAGCCGGTCGAGTCCATCCGCGTCCCGCAGAGGGTCGGTGAGCGACGGTTCGAGACGAGAATCGAGCTCCTCGAGACGCGGAGCGGTGAGCGGCTCCTTCGGGTCGCGTATGCAACCGACGACCGGGTGCGTCGCGGTCCGGTCACCCTCCGTGTGCGCGACCTCGTGAAGCTGCGCCGAGCACTCGAGCGAGCACCCGCACTCCGGGACGCGCTTGCAGGGTCGACGCCGTCTGGCTGACCGTGTCTCAGGCCGCCGCGGCGACGAGGTTCCGATGGCTGCGAGCCGCGTCGAGGAGCCCCTCGAGCAGCGGGCGGCCACCGATCGGACCGAGCAGCGGGTCGACAGCGTGTTCGGGGTGGGGCATCAGCCCCATCACGTTGCCGGCCGCGTTCACAATGCCCGCGATCCGCTCGATCGAGCCGTTCGGATCATCGAGGTAGCGGAGCACTATCCGGCCCTCCGCCCGCATCCGGTCGAGGGTGTCGGTGTCGGCGAACCAGGCGCCCTCGCCGTGTTTGATCGGGATCTCGAGCACGTCGCCGACCACACAGCGGGCCGTAAACGGGTTGTTGGTGGTCTCGACCCGGACGCGAGTGTCCTCGCAGAGGAACCGGCCGCCGCGATTCGGCCGGAGCACGCCCGGCAGCAAGCCTGCCTCGCACAGGATCTGGAAGCCATTGCAGATCCCGAGCACCGGCCCTCCGTCGGCGGCGAAGGCCCGTACCGCGTCCATCACACGCGCGAAACGCGCGATCGCACCACAGCGCAGGTAGTCCCCGTACGAGAACCCTCCGGGGAGCACGACGGCGGCCGTGCCCTCAGGGAGCGCGGTCTCCGCGTGCCAGACCGCAACCGGGTCGGCGCCGAGCACATCGAGGGCGAGGCACGCGTCCCCGTCGTCGTTCGAGCCGGGGAAGGTCACAACCGCGACCCTCGCCGCGCTCATGCGCGAGCGTCCCCCTCGACGATCTCGTACGTCTCGATCAGCGGGTTCGCGAGCAACTCGTCGCAGACGCGCTCGATCGCGGCGCGCGCATCCGTGGTCTCCGCAGCGTCGACCTCGATCTCGATCACCCGGCCCACCCGCACCTCGCGGGCCGGGAGACCGAGTCGCGCGAGCGAATCGCGGACAGCCTCACCCTGCGGGTCGAGAATTCCGGGTTTCGGTCGGATCAGCACCGTCACCCTCATTGAGCGAGCACCACCTGCGGGTCGGCGAGGTACCTCGTGAATCGGGTCGAGGTGAGACGTTCGAATGCCTCGATGTACCTGGCCCGCGTCCCCTCGACGATCGCCGCGGGCAGCTCTGGGCCGGGTGGCGTGCGATCCCAGCCGGTCGAGAGGCACCAGTCGCGGACGAACTGCTTGTCGAACGACGCCTGCGCGCAGCCCGGCTCATACGTGTCTGCCGACCAGAACCGCGACGAGTCCGGGGTCAGCGCCTCGTCGGCAAGCACAACGCTGCCCGCCGCGTCGAGCCCGAACTCGAACTTCGTGTCGGCGACGAGGATCCCGTTCGCGGCTGCGTGCGCGGCAGCGAACCCGTAGACGCGGAGCGCTGCGTCACGCGCCTCTTCGTAGGCGCCGACCGGGCAGAGCGTGGCGGCCTCGTGCTCGTCGATGTTGATGTCATGGCCGCTCGTCGCCTTCGTCGCGGGCGTCACGATCGGCGCCGGGAGCGCATCCGACTCCCTGAGCCCCGCGGGCAGACAGTGCCCACACACGGAGCCGGTCGCGGTGTAATCCACCCACGCGGAGCCTGCGAGGTAGCCGCGCACGACCACCTCGACCGGGAGCATCTCGAGCCGCCGGCACTCCATCGTGCGGCCGTCGTCGCCGAGCGAGACGAGATGGTTGGGGACGAGCGACGCGGTACGGGCGAACCACCACGCCGAGAGGCCTGTGAGCACTCGCCCCTTGTCAGGGATCGGTGTGGGGAGCACGACGTCGTAGGTCGAGATCCGGTCGGAGGCGACGAGCAGTAGCCGATCGTCGCCCTCGGCATAGATCTCGCGCACCTTCCCGGAGCCGATGTGAACGGCGCTCACGATCGCGACCCGGTCGTCATCGGGACGGCGCCTGGGCGCGCGTCTCGACGAGCGCGAGCAGCCGTCCCATCACCTCGGGGACGTGCCGGACGTACGCGTCGATGGCGAATGTCTCGTCGAGGTCGACTCGACCCGCGATCTCCGGATTGGCCCTGGCGAGCGAAGGGAAGTCGAGTCCCTTGTCCCAGGCGTGCATCGCGTGGCCCTGCACGAGCCGGTAGGCGTCGTCGCGCCCGAGCCCGGATTCGACGAGCGCGAGCAGGACGCGCTGGCTGAAGAAGAGACCGTGGCTCGCATCCAGGTTCTCGAGCATCCGATCCTTGCGAACGACCAGTCCCTCCACCAGCCACGCGAACCGGTCGAGCATGTGGTCGAGCGCGAGAAACGCGTCGGGGATGACAATCCGCTCGGCCGACGAGTGGGAGATGTCGCGCTCGTGCCAGAGCGCGACGTTCTCCAGCCCGACGGCCGCGTGCGCGCGCACCACGCGGGCGAGTCCGCAGATCTGCTCCGCCGTGACCGGGTTGCGCTTGTGCGGCATCGCGCTCGACCCCTTCTGCCCCGCGCCGAACGGCTCCTCGACCTCGCGCACCTCGGTGCGGCAGAGGTGACGCACCTCGGTCGCAAACCGGTCGAGGGAGGAGGCGGTGAGCGCAAGTGCGTTGAGCAGCTCCGCGTGTCGGTCGCGCTGGAGGATCTGGGTGGAGGTCGGCGCGGGCTCGAGCCCGAGCCGTTCGCACGCGAGGCGCTCCACCGCCGGATCGATCGCCGCGTACGTGCCAACCGCGCCCGACAACTTCCCGACCCTGAGTCCCTCGACCGCGCGTGCGACCCGGCTGCGGTCTCGGTCGAGCGCGAACGCCCAGCCCGCGAGCTTCAGACCGAACGTCGTCGGCTCCGCATGGACGCCGTGTGTCCGTCCCGGGCAGATCGTGGCGTGGTGCTCCGCGGCGCGTGTGGCCACGACGGCGAAGGCGCGGTCGAGGCCGGCGAGCAGGAGCGCACCCGCCTCCTGTACCGCGAGCGAGAGCGCCGTATCGACCACATCGGAGGAGGTGAGCCCGAAGTGGAACCAGCGACCGCCGTCCCCTAGTCCCGCCGAGACGACATCGACGAACGCTGCGACGTCGTGGTGTGTGACGCGCTCCCGTTCCGCGATCGCGTCGGGTGTCGGGACGGCTGCGGCTGTGCGGATCGCGGCGACCGCTTCCGCGGGGACCGCGCCGACGGCAGCCCAGCCGTCGAGCGCCGCGAGCTCGACCGCGAGCCAGCGCTCCAACTTCGCCTCCTCCGACCAGACCCGGGTCATCAGCGGTCGGGAGTAGCGCTCGATCACTCCCATGAGTCTAGAGACGTACCCCCACGGCACCCCGGTCGAGCGTGGATGGAACGGCACGAAGCTGGCACGGAATCGGTGCAGAATCGTCGCCAAGAACGCCCGCGGAACTACTAGGCTCAACAGTGGGTGGAGGAAAGGGGTGGCCCCGCGAGACGGCGGGGTCGCGCGTCACACGGAACGGTTCCGCAACGACTACTGAAGTGTGATGAGCGCACCACCCGCAGCCGCTGACGCAATGTCCTCCCGCCGTCGCGCCCCCTCGATCCCGATCATCGCGACCGCCCGATATGCCCCCGCGCGCGCCGCCGCGACATCGTCGCCGGGAGCGGTGATCGCGAGGAGGCGTCCACCACTCGTCACGAGCCGCCCGTCATGGAGCGCCGTTCCCGCATGGAAGACGAGCGCACCCGACGCCTCCGCGTCCTCGATCCCGGTGATCCGCGTCCCGCGGTCGCCACAGGACGGGTAGTCGCCCGCCGCGAGCACCACCGTCACCGCCGATCGGCGCGAGCACGGGAGCCGGGTGCCGCCGAGATCGCCGTCCGCGGCGGCCGCGAGCGCCGCCAGCAGATCACCCTCCAGCAGTGGCAGCACCGACTGCGTCTCCGGGTCACCGAAGCGGCAGTTGTACTCGAGTACCCGTGGGCCGGACGGGGTCAGCATCAGCCCCGCGAACAGCGTGCCGACGAACGGCGTCCCGTGCCGCGCGAGCTCGGCGAGCACTGGGCGCACCGTGAGGTCGAGCAGCACATCCGCGTCTGTGGCGTCGAGGCCGGGGACGGGCGCGAACGAGCCCATCCCACCGGTGTTCGGCCCCGTGTCGCCGTCAAACGCCCGCTTGAAGTCCTGAGCGAGCGGAAGGGCGATCGCGTCGCGACCGTCGCAGACGGCGAGCAGTGACACCTCGGGCCCCTCCAGGAACTCCTCCGCGAACACCTCGCCACCCGTCGCACGTAGGGTCGCGAGCGCCTCCGCCAGCTCCGGCTCCGTGTGACAGACCGCAACACCCTTCCCGCTCGCGAGCCCGTCGAGCTTGACGACGCACGGCGCGACGGCGTCTGTGAGCCGACGTGCGGTCGGCACTCCGGCCGCGTCCATTACGTCCTTCGCGAACCCCTTCGACCCCTCGATCCGGGCAGCCGCGGCGCTCGGGCCGAACACGGAGATCCCGCCGCGTCGGAGCTCGTCCGCCAGTCCCGCCACGAGCGGCGCCTCGGGTCCGACCACAACCAAATCGACCCCGAGGGCTCGCGCCAGCGTGAGCACGCCCTCCGCGTCATCCGGAGCGACCGGGTGACACGACGCGAGGCCCGCGATCCCAGGGTTGCCGGGAGCTGCGTGGAGCTCGCCGCAGGACGGTGACCGGGCGATCGCCCAGACGAGCGCGTGCTCCCGTGCGCCCGCCCCGACGACGAGGGCATTCACCGCTAGGTGGGCAGCGCCACGGGATCGGCTCCTGCGGGGCGCGTGCTGGCCGCTCCGGGGCGTGCAGGAAGACCGGCGGCGATGCTCGCAGCATCGGGGCCGGGCTTCCAGCACGAAGCGGCGGGGGTTGGGCAGCCCCACCGGGGGCCTGACCAGCCCCCAGAGCGACCCGGATACGCCAGGACGCGCGACCGCACGCCCGAGACCGGGGATCTGCTCACCTAGAGCGTCAGCACCGAGTCGCGGCTGGCGCCGGTGCCGACCAGCGAGACAGGGGTGCGGAGCGCGTCCGAGACGAACGCGACGTAGTCGGCAGCCGCGGGTGGCAACGCGCCCGTGCCGAGCTCCTGGCGCCACCCCGCGAGCGTCTCGAACACCGGGGCACAGTGATGGAAGTCGCTCTGGTGGGCGGGGAAGTCCTCGGTCTCCGAGCCGTCAGGCAGGCGGTAGCGGACGCACACCGGGATCTCGTCGAAGTCACTCAGGACATCGAGTTTCGTCAGCGCGAGCGACGTGATCCCATTGACGCGCACCGCGAAGCGGAGTGCGACGAGGTCGAGCCAGCCGCAGCGCCGCTCGCGGCCCGTGACTGTTCCGAACTCCTGGCCGAGCTCCCGGACGCGCGCCTGCGCAGACCCGGCGATCTCGCTCGGGAACGGCCCCTCGCCGACGCGCGTGACATAGGCCTTCGAGACGCCGAGGACCTCGTCGATCCGCTGCGGGCCGATCCCAAAGCTGACGGCCGCGCCCGCCGCGATCGGGCTCGACGACGTGACGAACGGGTACGTCCCATGATCGAGATCGAGCAGCGTCCCCTGCGCGCCCTCGAACAGGACGCGCTCGCCGTTGCGGAGTGCCCGGTCGACGAGCAACGATGTGTCCGTGACGTACGGCGCGAGCCGCTCGGCATGGACAAGCGTGTCGGTGACGACCCGCTCGACGTCGAACGCCTCGATCCCGTACACCCGCTCAAGCCAGACGTTCTTCTCGCCGGCCGCGAGCTCGATCTTCTGTCGGAGGATCTTGAGGTCGAGAAGGTCCTGCATCCGGATCCCAATTCGGGTCGCCTTGTCCGCGTATGCAGGCCCGATCCCTCTCCGCGTCGTGCCGATCTGAAGATTCCCGAGGCGGCGCTCCCGCGCACCATCGAGCGCGACGTGCCACGGCATGATGAGGTGAGCGTTCCCGGAGACGAACACCCGACCCTCGGTCGAGCGCCCGCGCGCCTCGAGCTCGTCGAGTTCACCAACGAGCACCGCCGGATCGACGACACACCCCGCGCCGATCGCGCTCGGGACACCCCCGACGATCCCGGACGGGATCTGGCGGATCTTGTACGTCTCGCCCTCGACGACGATCGTGTGCCCGGCGTTCGGGCCGCCCTGGTAGCGCCCCACGAGGTCGGACTGCTGGGCCAGCAGATCGACGATCTTGCCTTTCCCCTCGTCGCCCCACTGCGCCCCGACGATCACGGTCGCTGGCACGAGGCCATTCTACGGCCGCGCGCCTCCCCGCCGGCGGGGTGTGTCGTCGGCCGCAGCCGCCTGCGCTAGGTGGACTAACCACACACCTTCGAGACGCCTGATCGCGTCCGGGCCTCCCG
>CAYXAS010000041.1:0-19780 GCA_964461665.1 uncultured Gaiellales bacterium | reverse complement strand
GCGGGCCGCGACCCGGTCGGCGATCTCGTCGAGCAGCGGCGCCTGCATCCCCGCGAGCGGCACACGCGCCATCAGCGACGCCTCGATCGTGAGCGCGACCAGATCCTCGGGCTCGAGGTTGTGGACGTGCGACTTCCCGCAGGCGCGCGCGAGCGTCTGCGCCTCAAGCGTCAGCACCCGCAGGTAGTTCGCGACCTTGCGCCCCCCGACGATCGGATCGAACCGCGCCGCGAGCTCTTCGTCCTGGGTCGAGATCCCGGCCGGGTCGCGCCCCGCCTGCCAGTCGTCGTAGAACCCAGAGGCGCTCCCGATCTTCCGGTACTCCTCGTCGAGCTCCGGTGCGTTGTCGCCCATCGCGATCAGCGCCCCGACCCCGATCGAGACCGCGTCCGCGCCGAGCGCGAGCGCCTTCGCGACATCTGCGCCCGTCCGGATCCCGCCCGACACGATCAGCTGGACCTTGCGGTGCATCCCGAGCTCCGTAAGCGCCTGCACCGCGAGCGGAATCGCGGCGAGCGTCGGGATCCCCGCGTGCTCGATGAACACGTCCTGGGTGGCGGCGGTGCCGCCCTGCATCCCGTCCACGACGATCACGTCGGCGCCCGCCTTCACCGCGAGCTGCGTGTCGTAGTAGGTGCGGGTCGCCCCGACCTTGATGAAGATCGGCTTCTCCCAGTCGGTGATCTCGCGCAGTTCGTGCAGCTTGATCTCGAGATCGTCCGGCCCCGTCCAGTCGGGATGACGGGAGGCACTGCGCTGGTCGATCCCCTGCGGGAGGTTCCGCATCGCGGCGACCCGGTCGGAGATCTTGTGCCCGAGCAGCATCCCGCCACCGCCCGGCTTCGCGCCCTGGCCGATCACGACCTCGATCGCGTCGGCACGGCGCAGGTCGTCCGGGTTCATTCCGTAGCGGGAGGGGAGCAGCTGGTAGACGAGCGTCTCGGAGTGTCCGCGCTCCTCCTCGGTCATCCCGCCGTCACCGGTCGTGGTCGAGGTGCCGACCTCGGTGGCGGCGCGGCCGAGCGCCTCCTTCGCGGGCGCCGACAGCGCCCCGAAACTCATCCCCGCGATCGTGACCGGGATCTTCAGGTGAAGCGGCTTCTTCGCGAAGCGCGTGCCGAGCACCACATCGGTCGCGCACCGCTCGCGGTAGCCCTCGAGCGGGTAGCGGGACACACTCGCCCCGAGGAACAGCAGGTCGTCGAAGTGCGGCATCCGCCGCTTCGCGCCGAACCCGCGGATGTCATAGATCCCCTCGCGCGCCGCACGCTGAATCTCGGCGATCACGCCGCGGTCGTAGAGATACGACTCGCGCAGGCCCTCGGGTCGGTCGGACGGCGTCATCAGTAGGCCCCCGCGTTGTCGATCTTGAAGTTGTAGAGCTGTCGCGCCGAGCCATAGCGGCGGAACGAGGCAGGATCGACATCCGCGATCCCGGCCCGCTCGAGCAGCGCCGCGACCTCCGCGACGTGCTCCGGGCGCAACTCCTTCTCGATGCAGTCGGCGCCGAGCGCCTTCACCGAGCCGCGCACGTAGAGCCGGGCCTCGTAGATCGAGTCGCCGAGCGCCTCGCCCGCATCGCCGCAGACGACGAGCCGACCGGTCTGCGCCATGAACGCGCTCAGGTGGCCGACCGAGCCGCGCACCACGATGTCGATCCCCTTCATCGAAATCCCGCAGCGGGCCGAGGCGTCGCCCTGGACGACGAGCAGGCCGCCGCGACCGGTCGCGCCCGCCGACTGGCTCGCGCTCCCCTCCACGACCACGAGCCCCGACATCATGTTCTCGGCCACCCCGGTGCTGACGTTCCCGTGGACGCGCACTGACGCGCGCTTGTTCATCCCGGCGCAGTAGTAGCCCGCGTGCCCCTCGATCTCGACCTCGATCTCGGCGTCGAGCCCGCAAGCCATCGCGTGCGCACCGTTCGGGTTGAGCACGCGCCAGTGCGTCGCACCCGGTGTGTGCGCGAGGTCATGAAGCCGCTGGTTGAGCTCGCGAAGCGGGGTGACCGCGAGATCGACGACCTCGGTTGCGTGGGCGGTTGCAGCAGTCATGCGGTCACCGCCTCGCGCTCCCAGGCGTAGACGACCCCGGGCTCGGGCTCCCACATCCGTGCGTCCGACGCTCCGGGGAGCACCGCGATTGCGCGCCACTCGGACGCCATCGCAACCCAGTCGTCGGTCTCCGCCAGCACCGCCGGCTTGCACGCGATCGGGTCGCGCAGCACTGCGAACCCGTGCTCGGTGCCGCAGAGGAAGGTGTAGAAGCCGTCGAGGTCGTCGAGGCAGCCCTCGAGCGCCTCCTGCAGCGTCGCGCCCTCGCGCAGCCGCCAGGCGAGATACCCGGCCGCGACCTCGGTGTCGTTCTCGGTCCGGAACTCGATCCCCTCGCGGCGCAGGTTCTGGCGCAGCCGGTTGTGGTTCGAGAGCGACCCGTTGTGGACGACGCAGAGGTCGAGCCCGGTCGAGAACGGGTGCGAGCCCTCCGTCGTGACGCGGCTCTCGGTCGCCATCCGGGTGTGCCCGAGCGCATGCGAGCCGCGGAAGTCCTGGAGCGAGAACTGCTGCGCGAAGTGGGTCGGGAGCCCGACCTCCTTGTAGATCTCGATCGCGCGGCCTGCGCTCATCGTCCGCAGGTGCGGCCGCTCGTCGTGCACCCAGCAGGCCGCGTCGTCGGCGTCTGCCTGAACGACGAACACCGCGTGACTCGCGCGCACGTCGGGTGCCTCGCAGCCGCCGAACGCGCCGCCGAGATCGTCGGCGACCGCCTCCCAGCGCTCATGCGGGTCGGGCGAGTAGAGGACGAGCTTGCTCCAACCCGTGGGGGCGGGGTTGCGGTAGACGGCGACACCCGCGCTGTCGGGTCCGCGGTCGTTCATCTGCACCAGCATCGCCCCCAGGTGCTCACCGAGCCGCTCTTCGATCTCGGGTGACCTGGCGAAGAGACCAACAATCCCGCACACGGCTCCGGGCTCCTCCCGTCGTCAGAACAGTTGAGGTGGAGAGTATCTCCATACCGATGGGAGAGATCTGGCCGTCGAAGCCACTCTTTCTCCCGTCGGCATGGAGAAAACCTCTATCTCAGAAGCGTGTCAGGTACTCGCGGATCTCCCACTGTGTGACCTGCTCGTGGTAACGGTGCCACTCCGCCCGCTTCACGCGCACGTAGTAGTCGATGTAGTCCTCGTCGCGGCCGCGCCCGAACGCCGCCCGCAGCACGTCGTCCTGCTCCAGTTCCCTGGTCGCGTCGAGCAGGTTCGCGGGGAGCGACTTGAGCCCACGCGCGGTCAGCTCGTCGTAGGACTTCGCGTAGAGGTTCTCGGAGTTCGCCTCGCCTGGGTCGATCCCGCGCTCGATCCCGTCGAGCCCGGCCGCGAGCACCGCCGCCGCCGCGAGGTACGGGTTGCACGAGCCGTCGATCGTGCGGTCCTCGATCCGCCCCGGGTTGATCCGAAGCATCTGCGTGCGGTTGTTGAACCCATGCGAGATCCACACCGGCGACCAGGTCGCTCCGCTCGTGGTCGAACCGAGCTTCAACCGCTTGTACGAGTTCACCGTCGGCGCCGTGATCGCGCTGTATGCCCGCGCATGCGCCTTCAACCCGCCGACGAAGTTGTAGGCGAGCGGCGACAGCCCGAGCCCACGCGGGTCGTTCGCGTCCACGAACACGTTCTCGCCGTCGCGCCACACCGACATGTGGAAGTGCGCGCCGTTCCCGGTCAGGTGCGTGAACGGCTTCGGCATGAAGGTCGCGACCATGCCGTGCTGCTCGGCAAGCGTGTGCACCATGTAACGGAAGAAGATCGCGCGGTCGCACGTGGTGAGCGCGTCGGCGTACTGGAAGTTCTGCTCGAACTGCCCGTTCGCGTCCTCGTGGTCGTTCGCGTAGTTCCCCCACCCGAGCGTGTTCACGTGCTTCGAGACGGTGGTGAGGAAGTCGTACTGACGCGTCAGACCTGCCATGTCGTAGCAGGGCTTGTCGAGCGTGTCCTGCTTGTCGGCGATCTCGATCGAGCCATCCGCGTTCTGGGTGACGAGGAAGTACTCGAGTTCGATCCCGATCTTGAACTCGAGCCCCTGCGCGGCCGCCTTCGCGACGACGTTCTTCAGGATCGTGCGTGGGCAGTACGGCCATGCCTCGCCCTCGACAGTGATGTCGCACGCGAACCGGGCGAGGTTCGGCTGCCACGGCACCGGGGTGAAGCTCGCGAGGTCGGGGATCGCCGCGATGTCCGGGTCGGCGGGCACCTGCCCGATCTCGCCCGCGGCGAAGCCAGCGAACCCTGCGCCCTCGGTGACGAGGTCGTCGAGATAGGCTGCGGGGACGAGTTTCGCGCTCGGCCGCCCGTACATATCGACGAACTGCGCGAACAGGAACTCGATCCCGCGCTGCTCGATGTCCTTCCTGATCGCGGCAAGATCCGCTGTCTGGGGCGCCATGCGTGTCTCCTCGGGTAGGGGGTGCGCCGTGTGTCTACCAGCAACGGGTGCGCGGCGACATGGAGGAACTCTCCACCGCTCGTGCGTGGGGGTGTCGGATCAGGACGGGTCGCGCGACGTCTCGAGACGCACGAGCTTGACCGCGATCTCGACCGTAAGCCAGTCCTCGCGTCGGAGATCGAGATCGGCGATCTCTGCGATCCGCCGCAACCGCTGCCGCAGCGTGTTCGCGTGGACGTAGAGCGCGTCGGACGTGGCCTGGATCGACCCGTGCCGACGGAGGAACTCCTCGAGCGTCGCGAGAAGCTGCGTCTGCCGCTGCGCGTCGTAGTCGGCGAGCCGCGCGACCCGCTCGACCGTCTCGTCGTGCGCGCTCGCCGCGTCCGCGATCCGCAGCAGGAATCGATACGGGCCTAAGTCGGCGTGCGAGACGACCTGCCGCGCGCCGGGGAGCGCGGTCGCGCCGACAAGCGCCTGGGCCGCCTCGGCGAACGTGTCTGCATACCGGTCGGTCCGTACAGACGGCCGCGACAGGCCCGCCCGCGCGTCGGGGAGCTCCCCGAGGGCGGCGGCAAGCGCGTCGCGGAGCGCCCGGTTCGGGTCGCGCGACGCCCGAACGAGCGCGCGCACGCAGGGCTCCCGGCGATCGACGAGCGCTCCAGGGAAGGCGGCCCGCACCGCCATCTCAAGCGCCTCCGAGGCGGGTTCCGCGATCACCACCACGTGAGACGCCGCGAGCTCGATCCCCAGCCGCGCAGCGCGGCCGTCGAGTTCGGCAGGGGACCGGCCTGCGGCAAGCTCGTCGAGGAAGTCCGTCACGAGGTTGCGGTCGGTGAGCCGCTCGATCAGCCGCACCTTGCGGATCCCGACCGCGAGCTGGCCGGCGAGCGCCCGGGCGAGATCGACCCCGCGCGACCCCTCGGCGACGACGAGCCCGATCAGTTCGCTCTCGGCCACGAGCGGCACCGAGAGGCGGCCCCGTCGCGTGCGCGGCGCGAGCTGGGGGCCGAGTTCTGCGAGAACGATCCGGGCAGGAGCCTTCGCCCCGGTGGGGGCAGAGCGTCGCAGGATCAACTCGTCGCCGCCCGGCTCGATCAGGTAGAGGTGGCACGCACTCGCACCGAGTAGCGCGCGCGCGCCCTCGGTCGCGGCGGGGAGCAACTCCTCAAGCGTGTCGGCGCCCGCGATCGCCTCTGCGAGCCGGGTGAGCTCCTCCAGTTCTCCGACGCGGACGCGCATGTGCTCATAGAGCCGCGCGTTCTCGATCGCGCCCGCGACGAGCGAGGCGGACTGGGTGACGAACGCGACCTCGTCGTCGGTGAACTCGTGTGGCGCCTCGGTGTGCGCCGAGATCGCTCCGATCGCAACCCCGTCGCGTGCGAGCAACGGCACCGCGAGGAGCGACTGGTAGCGCTCCTCCTCCAGCTCGGGGACGTACTTCACCCGGGGGTCAGCGAGAAGCTCGTCACGGACGAACACGGGCTCGCGATGCTCGACCGCCCACCAGGCGAGACCCTCGCCGCGCTCGAGCCGGATCCGCCCGACGTGCTCCGCAAACGGCTCGGACGCAGCGCGGAGGACGAGCGCGCCACCGTCCTCGTCTTTCAGGTAGACGAAACACGCGTGAACCGCGGTTCCCTCCGTGAGGAGACGGACGACCGCGCGCAGCACCTCGTCGAGCTCGAGACTCGAGGAGACCGTCGAGATGATCCGGCCGAGAAACGGCTCGGAGCGCGCGCGCACATCCACGCGTGGAGCGTACGCCAGCAGCCCGCTACGCGCCCGCGGGCGCGCGGCGGTCGGCGCCCGCGAACCGCGACGCGAGCAGCGCGAGCGCGAGGACCGCGACGGAGAGCACGACGAGCGCCAGCCCGGCGACTCCGCCCCACCCCCACCGCTCCCAGGCGACACCGGGGAGGTAGGCACCGAGCGCGCCCGTGCCGTAGTAGGCGCTGAAGAAGAATGCGCTCGCGACCCCGCGGTCGGCGCGGGCGATGTCGGAGACCCCCAGCTGCGCGGCGGTGTATCCCGCGAACGTCGCCGAGGCGAGACACGCGAGCCCGACCACGACTGCGGGGAGCAGCGCCGTGAACGTCAGCGCCACGCCGCCGATCGCGAGCACGATCGCCGCCGCCGCCAGCGCCCACCAGCCGATCCGCTCGGCGAGATGGCCCGCGACCGGCCCGATCGCGCCGAAGACCCACAGCAGGAAGACGAGGCTCGCGGTCTGGACATCCAGCGAGAACGGCGCCTCGACCAGGCGGTAGGAGATGTACGTGAACACGCCGACGAACGCGAAGAAGAGCGCGCTCCCGGTCGCGGTCACCGCGACGAGCGGGAGCCGGATCACGTGGCGCGCCGACCCCGTGCCGCGAGCGGGTGGCTCACCGTCTGGGAGCGTCCCACGCATCGCGACCGCAGCCACCAGCGGCAGGAGTGCCAGCAGCCCGAGCGCCCAGCGCCAGCCGACGACCCCCGCTGCCTGCGCGACACCGACCCGGCCGATCAGGCCGCCCGCGACGAGCGCACCGACGTACCAGCCCATGGCGCGCGCGCCGACGCGCGGCACGATCGTCTCAACGACGTACGGCGCGCCTACCACCAGGAGGCCGGGCATGCAAAGCCCCTGGAGGACGCGACCGATGATCAGCGTCTCGAGCGTCGGCGCGACCGCGACGAGCGCGGTCGGGACGACGAGACACAGGCTCGCGAGCCGGATCGCCGTCGGGCGCCCGATCCGGTCGGAGAGCGGGCCCCAGAGCCACGCCCCGATCGCGATGCTCACCACCACCGCCGAGATCGTCAGCCCGGCCTGCGAGGGGCTTGCCTCGAGGTCGCGCGAGATGTCCGGGAGGATCGCCTGCGTCGAGTACATCGTCGCGAACATCCCGGCGGCGCCGAGGAGGAAGCCCGCGATCCCGCTCCGCTCCCCGTTACTGGGGGCGACGGCCGTGCTCAATGGGTGGCGACCGCGTCGCGGTGCCGCGCGTGCGCACCGGTCGCGAGGATCTCGCCGATCTGGTCGATCACGAAGCGGAGTTCATCATCCGAGGTGAAGAAGTGCGGCCCGAGCCGGATGCCCGTCTCGGGCCGGTAGTCGCACAGGATCTCGCGCTCCGAGAGTTCGCGATGGACCGCCGGGAACTCGGGCACGCGCACGGTCACGGTGCCTCCACGGCGCTCCTCGGCGCGCGGGCTCACGACCTCGAACCCGGCCTCGTCGGCGAGCGCGATCAGGAGCGCAGACATCCGGAGGCTGTTCTCCCGAATCCGCTCGACACCGATCTCCTCGATCAGGTCGTACCCCGCGGTGCCCGCGAAGTGCGCCGGCACGGCCGGTGTCCCGGTGAGGAACCGTGCCGAGCCCGAGGCGTAGCGCATCTCCTCCTCGAACCCGAACGGACTCGCGTGCGCCTGCCAGCCGGTGAAGCTCGGCTCGAGGCGCTCTGCGAGGTCGGGGCGCACGTAGAGCCAGCCGTTTCCGGGACCGCCGCACAGCCACTTGACCGAGCCGCCAACCGCGAAGTCGACCCCGAGGGCGGTCACATCCACCGGGACGACCCCGGCCGACTGGTAGCAGTCGAGGATCACGTGCGCGCCCACCTCGTGTGCGCGGCGGATGATCGGCTCGATCTCCTGGATCTCCGCGGTCTTGAACAGCACGTGCGAGATCGGGACCAGCAGCGTGCGCTCGTCGATCGCCGCGAGGATCTCGCCCTCGTCCTCGCAGACGACCACCTGGAGGGACGGCTGCGCCTGGTAGAGATAACGCACCGAGGGGAAGTTCGCGCGCTCGTAGACGACGCGGTTCCGACCCGGGTCGATCCGCGAGAAAGAGCTCAACGCGACGGCCTCGGCGATCGCGACGTTCACGTGCATCACGGTCGAGCCGGCGGGAGCACCGATGATCCGCCCGATCTGGTCGCCGACCGTGATCGGGGTCTGCCACCAGCCCTCGCTCCAGGCGCGGATCCCGCGCTCGCGCCACATCCGGGCGTATTCCGCGACCCGCTCCTCGGCCTTCGCGGGCATTGCGCCCAGCGAGTGGTTCACGAGGTACGTCGTGTGCCCGAGAATCGGGAATTCGGAGCGGTAGTCGAGCAGCGGTCGCATGTTTCGAGCCTAGCCGGGCGGGAGCGGCGGACTCGTGTTGACGAGGATCGCCGCGAGCAGCAGCACTGCCATCACGACGCTGCTCTCGCAGAGGAGGCTCCGCGCGATCCCGCCCCCCGCCTCGCCGCCGCTCCGGAGACGCGGCAGCACGAGGAAGCGGTGTCCCGCGCCCCACGCGAGCGCGATACAGACGAGCGCCGACTTGATGAGCAGTACCCGGCCGTACCCGGTCTCCCAGACGTCCGAGAGCGCGGGGAGTCGCTGGATCGCGAGGTAGACGCCGCCGATCACGATCACCGCAACACACACGGTGGCGACGCGACTGAACCGGGCGAACGCGGCGCGGCGCAACTCGGGCGCGAGCGGCCACACGATTGCGGCGAGCGCGACGAGACCGCCGACCCAGAGCATGGCGGCGATGAGGTGCGCCCAGTCGGCAAATCGCTCGATGAATCCCGAACCAGGAACGGTCGCCTGGTGGCCTGAAAGCGGGAAGGCCGCGAGGAGCAGCAGCCCGAGCACGAAGGCGGGCCGGCGGAGTGCGGGGCGGTCGAGCGTCCATGCGACGACGAGGAGCGCCGCGAGCAATGCGAGCCCGACCGTGGTCACCATCCACGCGGTGCCGAAGCGCGTCTTCTCCGCGAGCGGCGACAGGTCGCCGTAGAGCAGGTCGACGAAGGAGAGCTGCAGTGCGTCCTGCCCGCGCAGAATCAGCCCGACGACGCCTGCGTCGATCGCCGCGAATGCCGCCACGGTCGAGACGGCGTTCACGCGTCGGTCGACCGCGGGCGGCACGTTCGGGGGCAGCACGAGCAGCCGGAAGCCGATCACGCCGACCGAGAGTGCGAGCGCCACGAAGAGCACCCAGCGGACGAGCTTGTCCCGCCACGTCGGGCCAACCGCCCCGACCGCCTCGGTCGGTGGTGGCGGTTCGATTCCGATCCCGAACGTGTAGACCCCTGAAATCGTGTGTCCGTCCGCCGAGACAGCCTGCCAGCGAACGGTGTAGGCCTCGAGGTCGGCGAGTCCCGTGACGGGCACCCCCACCGTCCGACCGCGGTCGAGGACCTGCGGCGCCCCATCGAGTCGTGTGCCGTCTGCGGCCAGTACGCGGATCGGAGCCGACCCGATCGTGACCGACTGGTCGAACCCGAGTCGGACGGTCGCGGGGGCACGATCCACCTGCGTCTGCGGCGCGGGGGTTGCGGCCACGAGCGTCGCGTGCGCAGCGGCGGTGGCGGGGACGGCAACCGCAGCGAATGCCGCCGCCGCGGCCAGCGCGAGACGGCGACTCACGGCGCACCACTCCCCGTAACCCCCGCCTCGGGTGAGAGGTGGCCGAAGATCGGTGCCACGTCGCGGTCGGCGAAGAGCATCACGGCGAGTACGACGAACGTCATCGCGATCCCCGCCTGCCAGCCGCGGCGCGGCCGGAAGGCGTGGGCGAGCGGGAACAGCATCGCGACGATCAGCGTCCACCCGATCAGGTGGTGGAGGAACGCCGACCGCGAGAACAGCCAGCCGTTCTGCTCGTGCACGACGAACGAGATTCCGGAGAGCAGGATCCCTACCGCGGTGACGAGCGACCAGCGCGGGCTCGCCAGCTTTCCACGGACAACCGCAAGCTGAATCCCACCCGCGATCATCGCCGCCTGCGCCCACAGGCTGTGCGCGATCACGTGGAGGGTCGAGAACGTTGAGAGCACCACGACGACCCAGAGCAGGACACCGCCGCCGAGCGCGAGCAGAGGGAAGAGGTAGGCCCGGCCGGGACGGCGTCGGAAGACTTCGGTTCCAACGAGCGCCTCAGCAAGCAGCACGAGCCCCATGAAGAGGAACCCGGTTGCGAACACCCAGTGGGCGATCTCAGCCCGCGGCGTCATCGCCCTCCTGCTGACGCTCGAGATCCTCGACGAGCCCCGGTACGACCGCGCGTGCGAACACGAGACCGACGACGATCACAAGCAGCGGGGGCTGCACGACCCAGTCGTAGGCGCTCGGTGCGTCACCGGCGAGGAACACGATGCGGTACGGCTGGAGGACGCCCCAGACGATCCCACCGATCACGGTGACGGGCCCGATCGCCTGCAGCGCGCGCATCGCGAGGGGGCGTCGCCGCCACGGCCACGCACTTGCGCGATCCTGCACTGGACGGACGATCTCGCTCACCCTAGGCCCTCCCTCCCGACGATTCTCGCACAGCCCGAGGGCCGATCAGGAGAGTTCGCCGGTGGCCCCGCGCTTCCCTCCCCGGGCGCGCATCAGCTCGGAGGCGGTGCGATCACCCCGTCGCGTGAGAGCCGGACGCCGTTCTGACCGAAGTCCGTGCGGGAGAGCTCGCGGATGGCCCCGTGCGCTGCCCCCGCGGGATCGAACTCGGGGACGCCCTCGCCGACGAGCAGGATCGGCACGACCGTCCCAGTCTCGAACGTGCCATCCGCGGTGAGCGTGACGCGGAGGATCGCGCCCTGCGAGAGCGGCCCGCCGAGCTGGAACACGCTGTAGCCGACAAAGTTGCCGAGCGAGTAGGCGATGAGCCGGCTGCGGTACCACTCCATCCCCCGCAGCACGTGGGGGCCGTGGCCGACCACCAGATCGGCGCCCGCGTCGATCGCGGTGTGCGCGAACTGCACCACGTTGCCCCGCGGCTCGCCGAAGTGGCTCTCGTCGCCGGGCTGGACGTGCTGGTGCGCGACCCCCTCAGCACCGGAGTGCATCGTCACGACAACGACGTCGGCCTCTGCGACCGCGCGACGGACGAGATCTCTCACCCCTTCGAGATCACGGAGCGAGTTCGTCCAGACGTACGGCGCGAAACCAACTACCGCGACCTTCACGTTCCCGACGCGTCGGGTCACGAACCGGTCGAGGAGGCCGGTAGGCGCAAGACCGGCGGCCCGGAGCGCGGCGACCGTCGCCTCGAGCCCCGGCGAGCCGTAGTCGAACGCGTGGTTGTTCGCGAGATTGAGGACAGTGAACCCCGCCTCGCGAAGCCTCCACGCGTATGAGGCTGGCGACCGGAAGAGATAGCAGCCGTCGCTCCCGGGAACGCACTTCGGTGGCCCACCGGTCGCGAACGTCCCTTCGAGATTCCCGAGCACGATGTCTGCGGCGAGATCGGTCTGGATCTCCCGGAACAGGCCCCGACCGCCGTTCGGCGGAAGCTCGGGCGGCGTCCCCATCGTGATGTCGCCGGTCGCCGCGATCGTCACGAAAGCGGATGGCTCGCGCGGCTCCGGGGCGGGTGGCGGCGGCCCCTGGACGGGAGCGGGCTCGACAGGCACCGCCCTCGGTGGGCGCGGGGGCTCCGGTGGCGGATCGCCGATGAGCGTCCCGAGGCCCAGCGCGAGCGCTACCACCGCGCCCGCTCGCAGGACGAATGCGAGGCTCCTCACGGGGAGGAGAGGTTAGAGCGTGTCAGTCGCGTCGGCCGAGGAACATCATCGCGAAGTACGCGAGTTGCGAGAGCGCTGCCAGCGCCGCCGCCACATACGTCAGTGCCGCCGCGGTGAGAACCTTGCGCGCGCCGCCCGTCTCCGCCTGCGCGACGAGCCCGATCCCGCGCATCTGCTCAAGAGCGCGACGCGATGCATCGAACTCGACGGGGAGCGTGACGAACTGGAAGAGGACGACGATCGCGTAGAGCACGAGTGCGAGTTCGACCGCCCCGGCGATCTGCATGAACGCGCCCGCGAGCAGGAGCAGCATCCAGGCCTGAGAGGCGATGTTGACAACGGGGAACATGGCCGACCGGGCCCGGAACGCCCCGTATGCGGTCGCGTGCTGGATCGCGTGCCCGACCTCGTGCGCCGCGATCGCACCCGACGCAACCGCACGGCCTGCGTAGACGTCCTGTGAGAGATGGACGGAGCGGTTCCGCGGGTCGTAGTGATCGGAGAGCGCGGCACCGTGCGCCAGCTCGACGGGCACCTCGTGGAGACCGTTGCGATCGAGGATGGTGCGCGCGACCTCCGCTCCCGTGAGACCGGTCGAGGAGGCGACTGCCATCTGCCGTTTCACGGTCGAGCGGAGCCAGCCCTGCGCCACGAGTCCGGCGACCATCGCCGGGACAAGGAAGACGAGGTAGAGCCCGAGTCCAGCCACACCGCGAATGTAGCAATCTCCCCGGGTGTCGCGAGGCCGATGGCGTCTAGCGGCCGGGTGTCCAGTGCGCGACCAGTCGGGCGCGACGCGCGGGGCGACCGGTGCGGTCCTCGACGCGGTCCGCGCTCGCGAGCACCGCTGCGATCGAGCGTGCGCCGACCCAGCGCAGCGGCTCCGGCTCCCACCGCGGTGATCGGTGGCCCACCCAGGGGAGTGTCACGAGGTCGCTGGCGTTCCCGAGGATGAGGTCTGCGAGCGTCCGGCCCGCGATGCTTGAGGCGACGACTCCGTGCCCCGCATAGCCGCCAGCGATCGCGAGCCCGGTAGAGCGGTCGAAGCGGACGCCCATGCTCCAGTCGCGAGGTGCCCCGAACACCCCTCCCCACTGGTGCGTGATCTCCGCATCGGCCGCGGCGGGGAAGAGTCGGCCAAGCGCCTCGATGAGGCGCGCGCGAGCGACCGGGCTGCGCTCGTCCTCCTCGCGGATCCGGCTTCCGGGGCGGTAGGCGAGCCCGCGCCCACCGACTGCGATCCGACCATCAGCGGTTCGCTGCCCGTACAGGAACTGGTGTCGCTGATCGGCGATCGTCTCGCAGCCGGACCAGCCGAGCTCTGCCCACGTTGCCGCCGGGAGCGGCTCGGTCGCGATCATCCGCGTCACGAGCGGCAGCAGACACCGCCGCGCACCCCGGATGCGCGCGGTGTACGCCTCGGTCGCGCGAACGACGATCTCCGCGGTCACCGCCCCGCGGGGTGTCGCGACGCGGCGCGGTGCGATCGCTGTCACCTCCGTCCGCTCGTGGAGCGTGACGCCCCGCCGCTCGCAGGCGTCTGCGAGGCCCCGCGCGAGCGCTGCGGGGTTGACGCGAGCACAGTGGGGTGTGAAGGCGCCTCCGATGACGCCCTCGACCGACACCCGTGCCCGGATCTCGTCGGCCGTCACGAAGCGTGCGTCCTCGGGACCGAGTCCTCGCCTGCGCTTCGCCTCCAGCACCTCCTTCACGCGTGCGAGCTGCGGTCGGCTCGTCGCGACCCTGAGCGAGCCCCCCTTCACCCAGCCGCAGCCGATCGCCTCCCCGGCGACGACGCGCCCGATCGCGTCGATCCCGTCCACCATCGCCCGCTCCGCGCGGATCACCGCGTCGAGACCCGACCGCCGCTCGTAGGCGTGCGCCTCACCTGCGATCCCGGCGGAGACGAAACCTGCGTTGCGCCCGGAGGCACCGAACCCCGCGATCTCCGCTTCGAGCACGACGATCCGGAGCGTCGGGTCGGCGATCGCGAGCGAATACGCCGTCCAGAGACCGGTGTACCCCGCGCCGACGATCGCGACGTCGAACGTCCTGTCGCCCGGGAGCGCAGCCCGTGGCTCAAGCGGTCCCGGAAGGCCGTCGAGCCAGAGGCTCCGGTCGCGCCACCGTCGCTCGTCGTCCACAGAGCGACGCTACCGCGAGAAGCCGACGGGGAGACTCGAACTCCCGACCCCATCATTACGAGTGATGTGCTCTACCAGCTGAGCTACGTCGGCGGGGAGCGCCATGGTACCGCCCCGCCGATCGGCGCATCCCCGTCCGCGGGGTCGCGCGGGGTCGGTCAGCGGAAGGCGCGACGCAGCCGCACGAACAGCGCCTCGAGCCAGAGCGACGCGTTCACGTTCAGCTCCTCCGCAACGCGCCACGCGTCCCTCACCGCCTCCGCCGCCTCGGCGGCACCCGCGGCGGCCGCCGGCGCGTCCCCACGGAGCTCCGCGAGATGGTCGGCGTTCGCGACGGCACGTTCCGCCCCCACCTCCACGACCACGAGGTCCCGGAACCACGACTCGAGCTCCGCGAACGCGGCGAGTAGCTCCTCGCGCTCCGCACCGCGCGTCGCTCGTCGCACCCGCAACTCGGCCTCCTTCGACGGCAGGCCCAACTCCTCGATCCCCTTCTTCTCGCGAGCCGCAGCGGCAGCACCCGCCGCGGTCGACGCTCCCGCAACAACAGCAGCAGCCGCAGCGGGATCGAAAACATCCGCGCCGTACACGGAGCGCGCGACGACGATCAGTGCGGACCGGCGGGCACGTGCGGCCTCGTCGAGCAGACGTGCGGCGCGATCGAGCCGCCCCGAGGAGCTGCGGGCGACCGCGCGTGCCTCCTCCTCACCGAGACCGCTCCGCGCATCAACCCAGGCGCGGACCGCTGGCTCGGACAGCCGCCGGAACGAGATGAGTTGACACCGCGAGCGGATCGTCTCGGGGACCGGACCAAGCGCATCTGCTACGAGCACGAGCGTCGCATAGGCCGGCGGCTCCTCGAGATCCTTCAGGAGCGCATCCGCAGCACCCGCGTTCATCAGGTGCGCATCGAACAGGAGGTACACGCGCCGGTCGGCCTCGAACGGTCGCAGGTGGAGATCGTGGTGCAGCGCGCGGATCTCGTCGATCCTGATCATGTCGCCGAGCGCCTCGATCACCCGGAGATCCGGGTGCGTGCCTGCCTCGACTCGTCGCTGGTCACCGAGCAACGCCCCCGCGAACGCGCGTGCGGCGGCGCGCTTGCCGACCCCGGATGGCCCGTGAAACAGGTATGCGTGAGCGGGCTCACCCGCAAGCGCGGCGGCGAGCAGCCGCTCGGCTCCCGGCTGCGCGGTGACCTCAGCGGAGGGCGTCACGGACGACCTCCGCCACGTGGTCGACCGATGCGTTGCCGTCCACGACCACGAACCGCCCTGGCTCCGCCTCCGCCATCGCGCGGTACGCGGCCGCGACGCGATCCCAGAGCGCAACCCCATCCCGCTCGATCCGGTCACGCTCCCCGCCGACCCGCGCTGCCGCAGTCTCCCCGTCAATCTCGATCAGGAAGGTTCGGTCGGGAAGCAGCCCCCCCGTGACAGCGAGGCTCAGCGCCCGAACCGCATCGACCCCGAGGCCCCGTCCGGCGCCCTGGTACGCCACCGACGAGTCGAGGTAGCGGTCACAGATCACGGTCGCGCCGCGGGCGAGCGCGGGCCGGATCAACTCCTCCACGTGCTGCGCCCGCGAGGCCGCGTAGAGCGCCGCCTCCGCCCACGGCGCGACGTGCTCCCCGTGGAGCAGGAGATCACGGACGTGCTCACCGAGCGGTGTCCCACCCGGCTCGCGCGTCAGGACGACATCGCGTCCTTCCGCACCGAGGGCCGCCGCGAGCAGTCGCGCCTGCGTGGACTTCCCCGAGCCGTCGATCCCCTCGAAGGTCACGAACACACGCCTAGGATACGAGGATGCGGATCGCGGTCACCGGCGGCGCCGGTTTCATCGGCTCGCACGTGACCCGGGCGCTCGTCGCGCGCGGTGACGACACCCACGTGATCGACGACCTCTCGCGGGGTCGGCGCGAGAACGTGCCCGCGGGCGCCACGCTCCACGTCCACGACATCGCGGAGCCGCTCGACCAGATATTCGCGGAGATCCGCCCCGCCGCGGTGCTCCACCTCGCCGCACAGATCGACGTGCGGGTGTCGGTCGCCGACCCGGTACGGGACGCGCGCGCGAACGTGATCGGCACCATCCGCGTCCTCGAGGCGGCCCGCGCACACGGCGCACAGGTCGTGTTCTCGTCCACGGGGGGAGCGATCTACGGCGAGTGCGACGGTCCGGCGACGGAGAGTGCTGCCCGCGCACCCCTCGCCCCGTACGGCGTTTCGAAACTCGCCTGCGAGGAGTACCTGGCGGCCTGGAACCGGCTCCACGGGACACGCCATGTCTCGCTGCGCCTCGGGAACGTCTACGGGCCCGGCCAGGATCCGCACGGCGAGGCGGGAGTGGTAGCGATCTTCTTCGACCGGATCCGCACGGGCCGCGCCGCGACCGTGTTCGGCGACGGCTCGCAGACCCGCGACTACGTGTACGCGGGCGATGTGGCGGCCGCGATGCTCGAGGCGATCGGCGCGAGCGGCGGCACCTTCAACATCGGTACCGGGGTCGAGACCTCGGTCACCGAACTGTGGGGCGCCTGTCTCGCCGCTTCCGGCACCAGCCTTCCGGCCCAGCACGAGCGAGCGCGGGCCGGAGAGCTCCAGCGGAGCGTGCTCGACGCCTCGCTCGCCGAGCGCGACCTCGGGTGGCACCCCAGGGTCACGCTCGCCGACGGGCTCGCCACCACCTGGGCATCCCTCACCGGGGAGGAATGACTCCCGCCCGGGCGAACATTTCCGGGCCGTGGAGCACACCTACCCGATCCAGCGCTTCGAGATCCCCGCGCGGCCGTGGCGGGTCGCCGCAGTCGCTCTCGCGGGCATCGCCGTGGTCGAGGTCGTGCTTCTCGTGGTCGCAGGTGGCGCGCTCCTGATCCGCCCTGACGCGACCCGTGCGACGACGCCCGCCGTGGCGGCGACAACCACCTCGCCGCCCGCAGCGAAGCCCGAACCGAAGGCCATGAAGAAGGCGGCGCTCGGCCCGATGCTCCCACGCAGCGACATCCGTCTGATCGTCCTCAACGGCAGTGGCCGCGCGGGCGCCGCTGGCGCAGTCGCCGACCGGGCCACCCGACGTGGCTACCGCGTCCAGTCGATCGCAAACGCCCCCTCGACGGGCGCGCCGCGGTCGATCGTGATGTACCGCCGCGGTTCCGCCGACGAGGGCGTGCGCCTCGCTCGCGACCTCGGGATCCGAACCGTCTCGCCACTCGACGGGATGCGTCCATCCCAGTTGCACGGCGCGCACACCGTGCTCCTCCTCGGCGGCTGACGCTCCTACTACGGCTCGCAGGCGCCCGCGTTGACCGCATCGCGAGCGTCGTCGAGCGGACCACCCGGAACCCACCGGCTCGACCGCGGGTCGAGCGTGTACGCCTCGTTCAGCGCCCAGTAGCCGGTACACCAGGCTGGCGGGTCGGACGCGAGGTCGAAACGGCCGAGTGCGAGCCATGTCTCCGGGTCGTGTGGCTGACGGGCGGTCGCCTCCTCGAGCAGCTCCCGCGCACGCCGCATGTCCCCTGCAGCCGCCGCGACCTCCGCCTGCGCGTAGAGCGGCCCGAGCGCGATCGGGTCGAGACGTCGCGCGAGGCGGGCCGCATCGGCCGCAGCAGGCAGGTCGCGACGATCGAGCGACCGGTAGACGTCGTCGACCGCGTCCTCCGAAAGCGACGGGAACACGAGCACCGCGAGACCGAGCACCGCAGCCGCGAGCACCACGCCCGCGCGTGATGCGCTCAACGAGCGGATCGTCCGTGACGGACGACCGGTGGCGATGAGCGCACCTGCAGCGACAAGCGCGGGTGCGGTCACCGCGATGAAGTCGAGGTCGTAGTCCACGAGCGCATGCGTCGCCCAGACGAGCGGGATCGTCGCGAGCGCAACAACCAGCCGCCGATCCTGGCTTGCCGCGGTACGGATCGCTCGACGGGCCGCGACCGCCACGGCTCCGGCGATGAGCGCCGCGAGCGCGAGCCCGATCGCACCGAGATCCGTGAGCAGCTGGAGCGGGACGCTGTGCGGCTCGCGGACGGGTGTTGCGTCGTCCCGCACCGCGAGACGCGCAATCGCAAAGGTTCCCGCGCCCGACCCGACGACCGGACGCTCGCCGGCGAGGTCGAGCGCGTCTCCCCACCAGGCGAGTCGGTTGTTGGCGCATAGCGTCGCGAGCCGTGATGGGTCGTTCGCACACTCTCCCCCTGAAACCTGCTGGCCGGCCCAGCGGACGGGGTTCCCGACCGACACGGTGAGCGCCAGCAAGCCGACGACAGCCGCCGTGCCAGCGAGCGCAACGAGCAGGTGGGTGAGCCCCCGCGCTCGACGGTGCGCGAGGCCGGCGAGCGGGAGAAGCCACGCGGCAAGCAGCGCGACGGCGAGGCCGACGAGCGCAAGGGTCGCAAAGAGCGGCGCGTCAGCGACACGCGCAGCGCGACCCGCGCCATCCTCGACAAGCGCCGGCCGCGTGAACGCCCAGCCCGCAACGAGCGCGCCCGGGATCCCCCCGACCGCCAGCACGAGCCCTGCCTCGACGCGGGCGCGCTCGAGCGTCAGCACGAACGCGACGGCGACCACCGCCGCCAGGAGCCCCGCGCGCGACTGGGTCAGGAGCAGCGAGAGTGTCGCGGCGTAGGCGAACGCGACACCGGCCGCACGGCGTGTGCGCCCGCCACCGATCGCGACCCACGTCGCTGGCGCGAGTGCTGCAGCGGCGATGAGAGCAAGGGCGTTCCAGTACCCGATCGGCTCGCGCAGACGGGAGACCCGATCGGCGTCCGGGTGGAGCGAGGGGATCGCAACCCCCGCGAGCGCGAGGACGAGAACGACAGCGGTGATCACCCCGAGCCCGGCCGCGAGCCGACGGGCACCGCCCCGGCTCGCACCGACCGCGATCCCGAGCACGAGAAACGCGAGATACGCGAGTAGCCGCCCGAACCACGACCACGTCTCCTCCCCGGAGACCGTCCAGAACGTCGACAGTCCCGCCCAGGCGGCGAGCGCGGCCGCTGCCCCGAGAGCGACCCCACCGGTGATCCCGATCTTTGGCACGGCGACGAGGCCAGCAAGTGCGGCGACTGCAACGGCCGCCGCAAGTCCGAGCGCGATCCCGCCGACGAGCGGGAGCGTGCGGCTGCCCGAGCCACCACCGTCAAGAACTGCGAGTGCGGTGACGGCGACCGCCGCGAGCGGGACGAGCGCGTAGGTCGCGCGCCCGCTCATCGCGTCCGCGGGCGGGTCCCGTCCATCCGCGGCCGAGGCTAGCAGGGCATCCGGCGATCGCGACGGTCGCAACGGTCGCGCCAACGCATCGTTTACGCTTCGCTGACCCCCGGCTCAAAAGCGACGGGGAGACTCCTTCCGACCGAATCTTGACCATCGCCGCCACGACACATCGCTCCGCCCGTGCGCTCGTCCTCACGTTCACGGCGGCGCTCGCCGTCGCGTGTCTGGCGACCTCGGCACCAGCCGTCGCGGCGGACAACTGCGCGAAGCAGATCGTCAGCGACTGGTACGAGGACGGACGGGTGGACAGCATGTTCCCGCTCCACTGCTACCTGGACGCGATCGACTCACTGCCGGTGGACGTGCTCGACTACTCAAACGCCCGGGAGGACATCCTCCGGGCGCTCGCGTACGCGAAGCGCGGTAAGCCCGACCCCGGTGACGCAGATTCGACCGGTGGTGGCGGCGGAGGC
>CAYXAS010000040.1:0-19847 GCA_964461665.1 uncultured Gaiellales bacterium | reverse complement strand
AGCCCGACCACCCATCAGCCGCGTCTCACACGTCTGTGGTCAGTACAGCTAGCCGGGGGCCCCGTCGGCTCCTGTTCCGCGCGACGCGTCGAAGAGCCGCGGGTCGTTCGTGATCACCCCATCGACACCGGCCCGATCGACGCGGTCGAGGTCGTCCGCCTCGTCGACCGTCCACGCAAGAACTGCCGCGCCGAGCGCATGGGCGGCAGCGACCGTCTGCCGGGTCACGAGGCGGTGCTGGAGCATCACCGCGGTCGCTCCGGTGCGGCGGATCAGCCGCTCCAGCCGTCGCGGCGCCGTTGCGCGAAGCACCGCGAGCGCGCCTGCGGCGACGGTCGGGTGGTTCGCGAGACCGACACGGTCGTGCGGGTAGGTGAGACCGAGCCGCACCGTGCCCGCCTCGCGCGCGAACGCGCGGAGCACCACCGAGCTCCACGTCGAAACGACCACACGATGTTCGAGCCCGTGCCGCGCAATCGCCGCCGCGACCTCGTCGAGCCGACTCGTCAGCTTCAGGTCGAGGTGGATCCCGGTGAGAGGTGCCTCGTCCGCGAAGAATGCGAGCGCCCGATCGATTGTGGGCGCGTCCCCGTTCTCGCGCGCCTCCGCAAGCGAGTGCGCGACGACGAGCGGGCCGCGCTCCGGGGCGACCACGTCAAGCTCGACGAGATCAACGCCTGCGGCAACGGCGGCACAGAGCCCCGCGATCGTGTTCGCCGGCGCAAGACCGGGTGCCCCGCGGTGCCCGATCCGGAGCGGGCGCCCGTCCCTGCGCGAAAGATCGATCACCGCGGCCGGAAACTGCGCCGACGGTTCGGATGGCGCCACGGAGCGGCGTGCACGGGTCGTGCTCGGTGGTGGATGCGGCGCCGGATGAGGGCGCCCGCGATCGCGAGGATCACTGCCTGCGCGAGTGTCACGGCCGCGATCGCCTGCGCCGTTGTGACCCAGAACGCCTCGGGGTAGATGCGGATCAGCGTGTCGGTCACCGGGAACCGCCACGTCTCCCCCTCGAAGAACACCTCGTGGAACCGGAGGAAGAGGCCGTCGAACCCAACGAGAATCAGGACGGCGGCCGCGATCGCGACGCCAAGCGTCAGAAGTGCACCGGCCAGCAGCCCGCGTGGGACAGCACCGCGGAGCGCGCTCGGAGCCAGGACCAGCGCGAGGAGCGCGATACCCGCGAGCAGCGCGAGTTGGACGAGGAGCGCATTGCCGAACACCGTCCGCACGTCATCCATATGCGTGAGTTCGCGGCGGTTGAACGCGGGGTCGCCCGAGGGGAGCTGCGCCGGCTCAAGCAGCACGATGCCTTCACTGCCAGGGCGGATCGATTCGAGACCGAGGCGCGCGAGCCGGAGCCGGTGGCCGTCTGGCAGGCCGCCGTACCGGTCGGCCGGGAACGTCGCCCGGTCGTACGCGAAGCCGACGAATGCGCCCGTGGCTGCGACGCGGAGCCCGTTGGCGACGAGGACCGCGGGTGTCGCGAGCGCGACGAGTGTGACGACCGCGATCGCTGCGACCCGTCGGGGCGCCGAAGGGCGGCCGCGGCGCATCGCGGTCAGAGTCCGAAGAGGCGGCCGACCGTCTGCCACGCCGCGACGGCGAGCACGACGACCGCGACGGCGAGCGTCAGGACGACGAGGAGGAATCGACGATCGGACCCCCGGGAATCGGGGTCGTTCCACAAGCGCGGCTCGGGCGCCCCAGCGGACTCGGATTCGACGTCGCGCTCGCCCACCGGGCCCCGCTCCTGTCTTACCGGAGGCCACTCGGCGGGCACGGTGCGCTCGAGCTCGGATTCGGGGTTTGGCTCGGTGCGCTCGGGCTCGGATTCGCGGCTGGACTCGGCGGCCCGTCCCTGCGCCTTCGGGTGACGTTCGACCCGAGCGGCACGCCGTCGACGGTGCTCTTCGCGCTCGAGCCGGTATCGCTCGCGCCGCGCCTCCGCCTCCTGCTCTGCGGACGCCTCCGCGTCCCAGTCCGGCGCACGCTCACCCATGCGCGGAGCATAGGCGCATGGGCCGGTGGGATCCGCGCGCTACGGCAACGGATGTCTGGGGAACGGTTGGGACGTCGCGGGGCTGACCTGGACTTCCGTCGGGTCGGCCCTGCCAGCGCGGACGCTGCCGTCTCTCGGACGGGGCGGTGTGTCCTCCGAGATCGTGAAGCGGCATGGGAAGTCCGCGGCCGGCAACGGCGTGTCCCCAACCTCCCCCAGGGGGACTCTCGTCCCCCACACGAACGGTATCGAGGGACCTGTGGCGCATGGGTGCCGGTTTCGCACCGACTCTGCACCAGCATCGAGCCGCGCACCGACCACCGTGTCCGGGATACTCTCGGGCGCGATGAATCGGACGGCCGAGAGAGATGGATCGCGGAGCATCGGTGATGCTTTCACCTTCCTCGCGGGCCTCCTGCTCGCCACCTCGGCGTTCACCGGGTGGTATGCGGGCGACGCCGCGAGCGAGGGCGTCCATGTCTCAATCACCGGGTGGGACACTGGCGTGCTCGGCAAGCTCGTGCTCGTACTCGGTCTCGCGTCAATCGCGTTCGTCGCGCTCCGTCAGGTGGGCATCGACCCACCCGCGGGCGTGCCCGAGAGCCTCATCACGATCGCACTCGGCGGGCTTGCGACCATCTTCACGCTGATCCGGGTTGTCTCGATCCCGGACGCCTACTTCTTCGCCGGGCGGAGCATCGGGATCTGGATCGCGCTCGCCGCAGCCGTCAGCGTGCTCGCGGCCGGCCTGTTGCACGCCGCCGACGAGCTCTAACCCGCCCGCGACAGGGCGGGAGCAGCGCAGCGCGGCACCGCGGCTCGAATCCGATGGATGCGCGGCTGTAGCAGTGGAGCGCAGCCGCGCATCCGTCCACCGGTAGGTCCTGAAGCGACCGAGAAACGGCTCACGGCCTGAAGCCGACGGCCGCGCGCTGTCGCCGCGGAGCGCGGCCGCGCATCCGATGACCGGTGTCTCGCGCCGCGACCCGGGGACAGCTCAGGGCGTGAAGTCGACGGCCGCGCGGCTGTAGCCGTGGAACGCGGCGTCGAGCACTACCGCGACTGTCCGCGCACCGCTCGCCGACGGCGCATGGTCGTCGATCGCGCCCGCGGCCCAGGCATCGGCCGAGCGATAGGCGCCGGCAAGCTCGGCGAGCGTGAACGTCGCACCGACACGTTTCCGCAGCTCGTCGGTCAGCACCTCGAGCTGGCGATGCAAGACGTCCGCACCGGGTGACCGCGCCATCGCCTCGAACCGCCGTCGCCCGTCCTCCCAGTCGCGTCGGGCGCTCTCCAGCCCGGGCGTCGCTGCCACGCTACCCACCGGCCGCACAGCAGCAGCCGTCATCCGGCCAGCGGCCGGGAAGCTCGTCGAGGATCATCTCGCCGACGAGATAGCCCGGCCGGGCGAGCGCGAACGCCGCGTGAGCATGGAGGCACTTGAGCGGAAGCGGCGACCGGGAGCCAGCGATTCCCGCCGCGAGCGACGCTCCGTCGTCACGCCCCCGCTCGCCCCCCGCCAACGCGATCCGCACCTCCGCCTGCTCCCGACTTGCGGCGGCGAGCGAGGCGCGCAGCGTCGGATCGTCAGCGACTCTCGCACTCCACCGCTCGACCCCACCCGCCGCCTCGAGACGAGAGATCCCGCGGACCAGGTGCGGACACGTGACGTAGAACGTCGTGGGAAACGGCTCACCCGTCGAGCCGTACGGTGTCTGTTCGGTGACCGCAGGGAGTCCCCACGGGCAGCGGGCAGCGACGCGACCGAATGCACGTGGCACCCGTCCGAGCTGGTGCGCTACGACCTCCCGATCATCCACCCCGGGAACGGTAGATGCGGGCCGACTACCCCTCGTGGGCAGCCCGCCAGGCCTCGATCCCCGTCACGATGAACAGCTGTTCGCCCGGTCTCACCTGGCCGATCGCCCGCGCGTCACGCTCGAGCGCCTCGATCGAGAGCGTCTCTTCAAGCTCGCGATCGAGCCGCGCATCCTCCTCGCGGAGCGCCTCCACCTCCGCGCGGCGCTCCGCGACCTGAGCCCGCACCTCAAACCATGCCCCCAGCGGACGCCACGCGAGCGTCACCGCGAGCGCGGCGACCAGCACTGCGACCACGATCGGGGCGGGTCGTACGCGCAACCTCGTCCTGCGTCTCGGACGCTTCTCGGTCGCCTGAGCGCGCGGTGCCACACCTTCGTGGTTCGCCGCGCCCGGGGTGTCTCCTACGCGATGTCGACCCGGATGACGTTGGTCGAGCCCGCGATGTTGACCGCGGTGCCGCCGGTGATCACGACGCGGTCGCCCTCCCCAACGACCCCCGCGGCGCGCGCGGCCGCGACCGATCGCGACCAGAGGTCCTCGACGTCATCGGTCTTCGGCATCACAACAGGCGTCACGCCCCACTCGAGCGCCATGTGGCGGAGCGAGCCAACCTGATGCGTGAGAGCGACGATCGTGCGGCGCGGACGAAGCCGCGCGACGGACGAAGCGGTCTTACCGGTCACGGTGGGGACGAGAATCGCCTTCGCCGACAGCGCCTCCGCCACATCGCACGCCGCATTCGACATGGCCTGACCGATCGTCGGGTCGTCCACCGCCCGCGGCGTCACGTGCCGGTAGTCGAGGCTCGGCTCGACCGCGCGCGCGATCCTGTCCATCACGCGGACGGCGTCGAGCGGAAACTCCCCGACGGCGGTCTCGCCGGACAGCATCACCGCGGAAGTGCCGTCGAGGATCGCGTTCGCCACATCGGAGGCCTCTGCACGGGTCGGATCCGGGGAGTGGATCATCGACTCGAGCATCTGCGTCGCCGTGATCACCGGCTTTCCGAGCTCGAGCGCGCGTTGAATGATGCACTTCTGCAGGAGCGGCACTTCCGCCGCGCCGATCTCGACCCCGAGATCGCCGCGCGCCACCATCACGGCGTGACTCTCGGTAAGAATCGCGTCGAGCGCGCTGACTGCTTCACCCCTTTCGATCTTCGCGATCACGTACGCCTGTGACCCGCGGGCCTCGATCAGCGTTCGGAGAGCCTGGACATCCGACGCGGCGCGCACGAACGAGAGCGCGACGAAGTCCACGCCAAGCCCGAGCGCGAACTCGAGGTCGTCCAGATCCTTGCGGGTGAGCGACGGGATCGGGAGTGCAACCCCAGGGAGGTTCACCCCTTTGTGCGACGAGACGACGCCACCCACGACGACCTCGCAGCTCACGCGCCCGCGGTCGACCCGCTGGACGCGAAGCCGGACGTGCCCGTCGTCGATCAGTACGTCGTGACCGGGACGCAGCACCTCGCCGAGCACGGCCGGAAAGACGACGATGTCCCCCTCGCGCTCCGATCCCTCGCCTGCGAGGATCACAGTTCCGCCGCGCTCGAGGTGCAGCGGCTCGGCGAGCGGGCCGACCCGGATCTTTGGCCCCTGGAGATCGGCGATGAGCGCGATCGGGCGCCCCGATGCCCGCTCCGCCTCGCGCACCCGCTCCGCCCGCAGCGCATGATCGTCGTGCGTGCCGTGCGACATGTTGAGTCGCGCCGCGTCCATCCCCGCCTCGATCAGGCCCTCGATCATCTCCGGCGACGACGACGCGGGGCCGATCGTGGCGACGATCTTCGTCCGCCGCGTGTGTCCGCTCATGCCATCCACGCTACCGGGAGAACGCTGCCCGACCGGGGAACACCGCCCGGTCACCGAGTTCCTCCGCGATCCGGAGCAGGCGGTTGTACTTCGCCACACGGTCGGATCGTGTCGGCGCGCCCGTCTTGATCTGCCCCGCGTTCGTCGCGACTGCGAGATCCGCGATCGTCGAATCCTCCGTCTCCCCGGAGCGGTGCGAGATGATCGCCCGGTAGCCGTTGCGATGTGCAAGGTCGATTGCATCCAGGGTCTCGCTCAGCGTCCCGATCTGGTTCACCTTCACGAGGATCGCGTTTCCGACCCCCAGTTCGATCCCGCGTTGAAGAAACGCGACGTTCGTGACGAACAGATCGTCACCCACGAGTTGGACGCGGTCACCGAGACGGTCGGTGAGCGCGCGCCACCCGTCCCAGTCCGCTTCACCGAGCCCGTCTTCGATCGAAATCACGCCGAACCGGTCGCAGAGGTCGACCCAGAGTTCGATCAGCGCGGCGGTGTCGAGCGTTGCGCCCTGCCGCTCGAGGTGGTAGACGCCGCCTCGGTGGAGCTCGCTCGTCGCCGGGTCGAGCGCGAGCGCGACCTTCTCGCGGTGGCCAGCACGATCCGCCGCCTCGAGGATCGCCTCGCATGCCGCCGCGGCCGATCCGAGATCCGGCGCGAAGCCGCCCTCGTCACCGACCGCCGTTGAGAGCCCGCGCTCGGCGAGCAACTTCTTCAGGTGGTGATAGGTCTCCACCCCGATCCTCAGCGCTTCGGGGAACGTCTCAGCGCCGACCGGGACCAGCATGAATTCCTGGAAGTCGAGTGCGTTCGCGGCGTGCGCGCCACCGTTCACGACGTTCATCAGCGGCACCGGCAGCACGTGTGCGCCGTCGCCGCCGATCCACCGGTAGAGGGGCATCTGCGCCGCAGCCGCTGCGGCCCGCGCGGTCGCGAGTGAAGCGCCGAGGATCGCGTTCGCGCCCAGCCGCGCCTTGTTCGGGGTGCCATCGAGCGCGATGAGCGTGTCGTCCACGAGCCGCTGGTCGGTCGCGTCGAGCCCGACGAGGGCGCGGGCGATCTCGCCGTCCACGTTCGAAACGGCGATCGACACACCCTTGCCGAGCCATGCCTCACCCCCGTCGCGGAGCTCAACCGCCTCGTGCTCGCCGGTCGAGGCGCCGGACGGGACGAGCGCAACGCCAAGCGCGCCGTCGCTCAGTCGCACCTCGACCTCGACCGTCGGGTTGCCCCGCGAGTCGAGCACCTGCCTGCCGTGCACCCCTGCGATCGTTCCCATCGATCTCCTCGTCTGCGGTTGGTCGGTCGGGTGAAGCCTAGAGACCGGTCCCCGACACGGGATCGGCGAGCTGGCGCTTTGCGACGTCGTACCACCGTTCCTTGTCGTCGAGCGGGAGCGTGCCCCAGTCCTCGCCGGCCTCGGTGGCGAGACGGTCGGCAAGCTCCACCCGCTGGCGGAATCGGCCGCTCGCGCCGCGGAGCGCAAGCTCCGGATCGACGTTCGTAAACCGCGCGACATTCACGACGGTGAAGAGCAGGTCGCCGAGCTCCGCGGCGACGCGTGGATCCGGCTCACTCTCGGGTGCTGGGCGGCCTGTCCGCCGCAACTCCGCCTCGAGCTCCCCGAGCTCTTCCCCCGCTTTCGCGAGCGGGCCATCGAGCCCCGGCCAGTCGTAGCCGCGCGCTGCCGCGCGCCGCTGCAACTTCCGCGCCTGGAGTAGCGCCGGGAGGGAGGCGGGAACGTCATGAAAGATGCCCTCCCGCCCCTCCTGGGAGGTCTTGATCTCCTCCCAACGGGCCCGCACCGCGCCGGGCGTGTCCGCCTGCGCGTCACCGAAGACATGCGGGTGACGGCGGATCAACTTCGCTCGGACGGCGTCCGCGATCTCCGCGAGGTCCCCTTCGGCCTGCTCCTCGAGCAGGAGCGCAAGAAAGGTGACCTGGAATAGCAGGTCACCAAGCTCGTCGACGAGTTTGGCCGGGTCACCGGCGTTCGCCGCATCGGCGACCTCGTAGGCCTCCTCGACGGTATGCGGGACAATCGTGCGAGCCGTCTGTTCGCGATCCCACGGACAATCGCGACGCAGTTGCCGCGTGATCGTGTCGAGCGCAACCAGCGCCTCGGAGAGACGCGTGGACGCCGGATCGGCCGAGCTAGCCGTCGGTCTCGTCGCCCGAACCGGTTTCGGGAGGCGCGTAGCCGGTCGCGTACTCGATCTTGCCGTCGTACTCCTTGGCGAGGCCGCTTGTCCAGTCGGTGACCGCGGTCTGCTTGCGCTCCTCGAGCAGCTGCGACCGAATCGCCTCCTTCGCCTCCGCCAGCGGCGTCACCTTCTTCGGCGTCACGGCGCTCACAGCCTCGATCACGTGCCAGCCGTAGTCGGTCTTTACCGGAGCAGACCTGCCACCCTTGTCGAGCGCGAACGAGGCCTTCTCGAACGGCGGAACGGTCTCGCCGATCTTGATCGTCAACTCGCCACCGGAATCCTTCGAGCCGGGATCCTCCGAGTACTCCTTGGCAAGCGCCGCGAAGTCTCCGCCCTGCTCGAGCTTGCGCACGATCTCGTCGGCGAGCTCCTTCGTCTTCGCAAGGATGTGCCGCACCGTGCGCGACGCCGGAACCGTGTACTGCGCCTCGTTCGCGGCGTAGTGGGCTTCGATATCGGCGTCAGTGACGGCCGCGTCCTTCGTCAGATCGGTCGAGAGTTCCGTCTGGAGTACCTCGGCTCGGACGTCCGAGCGGAACGCCTCCTCCGTGTACCCCTGAGCCTTCAGCTGCTTCAACAGCGCCGCGTGGTCGCCACCGAAGTACTCCTGCTCGATCTCCTTCGCGCGAGCATCGATCTCGGCTTCCGTCACCTCAAGCCCGCGGCGATCGGCCTCCTGTGCGAACTGGACGCGCTGCACGAGAAGCGCCACGGCCTGCGACTGCAGCGACTGGTACTCGGTCGTCCCGGCCTTCGGGAACTGCTGCTTCGCGCTCTTGTACTGCGACTTCGCGCGCTTCAGCATCTCGTCGAGATCCGTCCTCGAGATGACGTCGCCATCGACGACCGCGACCGCGTCGGGCGGGATGTCGTCCGGCCCGTCGCCGGAGCATCCGGCGGCCAGCAGAGCCAGGGCGGCGAGGGCGACGGCAGACGTGAGGCGGGTTCTCATGATGGGGCTCCGTGGTGAAGTGCGTCTCTGGCCGGGCTGCTCGGGGCGATGCGCGCTCAAGCTGCTCGCCGGGCGGCCACGATAGCATCGGCGAGCGCGAGCGCGCCCCCGACGCCCGATGACGGCGCCGACACCTCACCGATCGCCGAGCGGTACACGGCGGTGCCGATCGTGGCACGGAGCGCGCGCGTCTCGTCGAGCGTGAGCGACACCGGTCCGAACGACACCCGTCCCTGCTGGATCGTCAACCGGTCGGCGCCGAGCAGTGCCACCTTCAGCCGTGCCTCCTGGAGCTGGAACAGATTCTCGACCGGCTCGGGAAGCGGCCCATACCGCTCCTCGATCGCCTGGCGCAGCTCCCGCAACTCGTCCTCGCCGTCCGCGAGCGCGATGCGACGGTGCAGGTCGATCTTCAGCGCCTCCGACTGCACGTACGCCGCAGGCACGTACGCATCGACGCGTGCGTCGACCCTGACCGGACGGGTCATCGGGCGCGCCTGGCCGGACAGCTCCGCCACCGCCTCGTTCAGCATCTCGACGTACAACTCGAACCCGAGTGCGGCGACGTGGCCCGACTGCTCCGCCCCCAGCAGGTCGCCCGCACCGCGGATCTCGAGGTCGCGCATCGCGATCCGGAACCCCGCGCCAAGCTCGGTGTGATCGGCGAGTGTCGCGATCCGGGCGCGGGCCTCGGGCGACAGATCGGCGGCGCTCGGGTACATGAGGTACGCGTGCGCCGTCACGTCCGAGCGGCCGACGCGACCGCGGATCTGGTACAGCTGGGCAAGACCGAGCGCGTCTGCCCGCTCGACGATCAGCGTGTTCGCCTGTGGGATGTCGAGCCCCGACTCGATGATCGTGGTGGAGACGAGCACGTCCGCGTCACCCGCAAGAAACGTGTGCATCCGCTCCTCCAGCTCGCGCTCCGACATCTGGCCGTGCGCGACGAGGAACCGGAGTCCCGGGCAGAGCCCCCGGAGCGCGGTCGCACGCTCCTCGATCGTCTCGACGCGGTTGTGGAGGTAGAACGACTGCCCCTCCCGGGCGTGCTCGCGCTCGAGCGCCGTCCTGATCACCTCCTCGTCCATCTCGCCCACCGTCGTCCTGATCGGGCGACGGCCCTCGGGCGGCGTCTCGATCGTGGAGATATCGCGGAGGCCCGCGAGGGACATGTGGAGCGTTCGTGGGATCGGGGTCGCGGACAACGCGAGCACGTCCACCTCGAGCCTGAGCGCCCGCAGCAACTCCTTCTGCTGCACCCCGAACCGCTGTTCCTCGTCGACGATCACGAGCCCGAGCGCCTTCGGGATCACGTCGCGGGAGAGGACCCGGTGGGTGCCGACGAGCACCTCGACCTTCCCCTGTTGGAAGTCGTGGAGGATCCGCTTCACCTCTGCCGGCTTTCGGAAGCGAGACACCATTTCGACCCGGATGGGGAAGTCGCGATACCGCTCCCGAAACGTGTTCCAGTGCTGCTCGGCGAGGATCGTGGTCGGGCAGAGCACGAGCACCTGGCGGCCGTTCGTCGCAACCGCGAACGCAGCCCGGACCGCGACCTCGGTCTTCCCGAACCCCACATCGCCGCAGACGAGGCGGTCCATCGGCCGCGCCGACTCGAGGTCCTCCTTCACAGCCTCGATCGCGCGGGCCTGGTCCTCGGTCTCTCGATACGGGAACGACGCCTCGAGCTGTTCGAGCCAGTCTCCCGACAGGTCGAAAGCGACCCCTTCGGCGGAACTGCGGCGGGCGTACAACTGGATCAACTCCCCGGCCAGCTCGCGGACGGCGCTGCGCGCCCGCGCCTTCAGCGTGTGCCACGCCTTGCCGCCGAGTTTCGAGAGCGTTGGCGAACGCGCGTCCGCGCCGACGTAGCGGGAGAGCTTCCCCAGTTGCTCGTGCGGCACCCACAGCCTGTCCTCGCCCCTGAACGCGAGATGGAGGTAGTCGCGTGTCACAGCCGCGACCGTCCGTGTCTCGAACCCGAGCAGCTTCCCGACACCATGATCCTCGTGGACAACGTGGTCACCGAGCCGGAGGTCAGCGAAACTCGCGAGGGCCCGCCCGAGCCGCGCGTCACCACGCGGTGCGCGCCGACGAAACACCTGCGAATCGGGCACGAGCGCGATTCCGAGATCGCGCCAGACGAAGCCGCGGCGTGCCAGCGCGACCACGAACCGGAGCTCTGCGTCCGCGCCGAGTGAGCCCGTCTCGGTGAGGGGGGTCGGCTTCACCTTCCGTAGGAGCGCCTCCTGCCGGAGCGCGTCACCTCGGTGCGCGAACGACACGACGGTACGGAGCCCGCCCCTGACGAGGTTTGCGAGCTCGTTCTCGGCCTCGGCCAACCCCCTGGCCGCGATCGCGGGGCGCTGCGCCTCGAACCGGTGCTCCTGTCCTCGCGGGAACGGGTCGAGTTCGGTCACACCGGCGATCACAACGGGTGGGAGGCCTTCCTCCTCCCAGACGCGCGCGACCTCCTCTGGCTGCCACACGATGTCCGGTGGCCGATCAACAACCGCGACACGGGGGTGCTGCGGATCGCTGCGCTGGTCCGCCGCGTCGTCGGGCAGCGACGGCTCGTCGAGATCGACGCGGCGCTCGCGTGCGGGATACACGGTGGCCGAGTTGACGGTGCGGAGCGCCCGCTGCGTGAACGGCGAGAAGACCCGCAGCTGCTCGATCTCATCCCCGAAGAAGTCGATCCGGAGCGGCTCCCGGCCGGTTGTCCCGAACACGTCCACGATCCCGCCACGCACCGCGAAGTGGCCGCGCTCCTCGACGCGGTCGACGCGCTCGTACCCCGCGAGGGCGAGGCGCTCCGCTACCCCGTCCACCCCGGGTTCGTCTCCCACCGCGAGATCAATCCGCGCAGGGCGCTCGGCGAGCGGCGGCAACCCTTCGGCGAGCGCGGCTGCGGATGCGCAGACGAGGCCACCGGCCGCGAGGATGTCGAGCGCGCGGTACCGCTCGCCAACGAGATGGGGTGGCGGCTCGAGCCCGGATGCGAGCATGACTCCGCGACCAGGCAAGAGCGCGACCGACTCGGGCCCCGCGAACCAGCCGGTCGCTTCCGCGGCGTCACGCGCGTCCGCATCCTCCGGAAGCAGCACGAGGAGCGAACGGCCGAGCTCCTCGTGGAGCGCAGCGAGCACGAGGGGGAGCGCCGCGTCGGAGACACGGGCCTGCGTGGGAAGCGCGGCCGCGAACGCCGAGAAGAACGGTGCGCGGCGCAACACAGCCACGAGCGCGGCGAGCGGTCGACCGGTCGCATCCGGAAGCGCTGGAGCCGCTGCGCTGGGAGAGAAGTCCTGATCCACGGTCGACAGCGAACGGCACCCGCACGGTTCGCAACGTCATGGTAGAGGCTCCGCTGTCGCACGGACTCCTCGGGTCCATGCGCGAGTACCGGCACGCGTCGCGGTGATCGGGGCGGGCGCGGCGGGAGCGGCGGCGACTGTCCCTCCAACCGCCCCCAGGGGCACCCCGAGTGCCCTACACGAACGCTATCGAGGAATCTGCGCCGCCTGTGTGCCGAATCCGTGCCGGTTTCGTGGCGGCCGCGGGACGCCTCAGACGGTGCTGTCGGACGGGCGAACGGCGGTCAGTGGAACAGGCGCTGCGCGTGCTCGAGTCCGTGCTCGACGAACGCCTCGACCGCATCCGCTGCGCGTGCGACGAGCGCATCGGGATCCTCGTCGGGCGTGAACGGTGAGAGCACGAAGTCCGCCACCGGGCGCGGGTCACCTCGTTCGGGCCGACCGATTCCGACGCGCACACGGACGAATTCCTGTGTCGCGCAGTGCTGCGCGATCGAGCGCAGGCCGTTGTGGCCGGCGAGTCCGCCACCCAGACGGAGCTGGATTCGGCCCGGCTCGAGATCGACGTCGTCGTGGACGACGACGAGCCTCGCGGGCTCGATCCCGAAGAACGCGGTCGCCGAACGGATCGACGTGCCCGAGTCATTCATGTACGTCTCGGGAGCCAGCAGGAGGACGCTCGCTGATCCGACCCGGACATCTGCCAGGCGGCCGCGGAACTTCGCCTTGAACGAGCCGCCGTGTCGGCGGCCGAGCTCCGCGACGACCATCCAGCCGACGTTGTGTCGGTGACGCGCGTACTCGCTGCCCGGGTTGCCGAGCCCTGCGACGAGGAATCGCACCGGTGTACCGCTCTCTCCGCGCCGGAAGAGGCGCACCGACTAGTCGCCGGCGGTGGTGTCGGCGCCAGGCGCATCGCCTGCGGGTGCGGGTGCGTCCGTCGCTCCGACACCCGTCTCGCCGCTCTCCTCGTCGGCGACGCCGCGCGGAGCAAGACAGTTCGCAACGACCGTCTCCAGGTCATCGAGGATCGCGACGCCCGGAAGCGAGATCGCGTCGGCGAGGCGAACCGCGCCGCCGAGCGCCAGCCCATCGAGTGGCACCTCGATGTGATCCGGGATCGCGGTCGGCAGCGCCTCGACCCGCACGTCGCGGACGAGTGTGGTGACGAGTCCGCCCTGCCGTGCGCCCGGAGACTCACCGGTCAGCACCACTGCAACCGTCGCGTGGATCGGCTCGTCGAGCCGCACCTCGTGAAGATCGACGTGCGTCGCGGTCCCGCGCACCGGGTGCCGCTGGAACGCCTTCACAACCGCGCTGTGCGACGCCCCATCGAGGATGACATCGAGGACGGTGTGGACACCGGACGGTCCCGAGAGGGCCGCGCGGAGCTCCCGCTCACCCACCGCGAACGCGTGGGAGCCTGTGGTCTTCCCATACAGGACACCGGGAATGAACCCCTGTGCGCGCAGGCGCTTGACGTTGCGGGTGCCACGCTCCGCTGCGGCGCGCGGGCTGACGTTCAGGGTGACGCGATCGGTCGACATCGGCGGCGGATTGTAGCCGACACCATCGAGCCGCCCGACGGGTCGGCGGGGGGGCGGAACGAGCCATCGCGGACACCTCGTGCAACTGTTGGCCCAACACCCCCCAGGGGGGCGGTCGGCCCCCCACATAAAGCGTCGCACAGCGAGCGCTACCGGAGTGTACCGCGTTCGTGCCGGAATCGAACCCGCGTCGCCCCGGGGACTCAGGAGGGGCGAGACGCTCCCGTTCCGACGTCACACTGGGTGCGGCACACATCACCGCCGTGCCGAGCGATGCGGCGCGTGGCGCGCCGCACGACGCACCGTCAGAACAGCTGGTTCTCGCCCGCGAAGATCGCCGAGACGGAGTCGTCGGAGAACACGTTGCGGATCGTCTCGGCGAGAATCCCTGCGACCGAGAGAACCTCAACGTTGTCCGGGCGCGAAAGCGGGTCGATCGGGACGGTGTCAGTGACGATCAGGCGGTCGATCTCGCTCTCGGCAATCCGCTCGAGTGCCGGCCCGTTGAAAAGCCCGTGCGTTGCACAGGCGTAGACCGCGACCGCCCCCGCCTCCTTGAGGGCACGCGCGCCCGCCACCAGCGTCCCGGCCGTGTCGATCACGTCGTCCGTCATCACCGCGACCCTGCCCTCGACGTCGCCGATCACCGTCGAGACGCGCGCCTCGTTGTGCTCCGGCCGCACCTTGTTGAGGATCACGAGGTCGCCGCCGATCATCTCCGCGAACTTGCCCGCCATCTTCGCCCGGCCCGTGTCCGGCGAGACCGCTGCGAGCGGCACCGTGACACCCATATCCCTGACGTACTGCGCGAACATCGGGACGGCTGTCATGTGGTCCACGGGGATCTCGAAGAACCCCTGCACCTGGCCCGCATGAAGATCCATCGTGAGGACACGATCGACGCCCGCGGTCTGCAACAGGTCCGCGACAAGCTTCGCGGTGATCGGCTCGCGGGGCCTCGACTTCTTGTCCTGCCTCACGTAGAAGTACCAAGGGACCACGGCTGTGATTCGCTTCGCAGAAGCGAGCTTGGCGGCGTTCACCATGATCAGGAGCTCCATCAGGTGCGCGTCGACAGGGAGCGAAGCCGTCTGGATGATGAACACGTCGGCACCGCGGATCGAATCCTCGTAGCGGCAGTACGTCTCGCCGTTGGCGAACGTCTTCAGCGTCACGTTGGCGAGCGACGAGCCGAGGCGCTCCGCGATCCGCTGTGCGAGATCCGGGTTCGAGCGGCCGGCGACGAGCACAAGGCGCTTCGCCGGAGGCAGCCCAGTCAGTACCGACGGCGCCAGTTCCGGCACGCCGGGCCGTTCGAGACCCGGCAGTGACTGCTCAACCACGGGGGCCCTCGCCTCCGCGTCCTTCCTTCACGATCTGGCGCGGCGGGAACCCGACGAGCGCGCCGTCCGGAACATCGTCCGTGACGACGGTTCCGGCGGCCGTCCAAGCATCGTCCCCGATCGACACGGGCGCCACGAACATCGTGTCCACCCCGACCCGCGCCCGCGCACCGATCCGGGTCCGGCCCTTCGGCGTGTCGGGCCGGTGCGGAAAGTTCGCGGTGATCGAGCCAGCGCCCACGTTCGCGTCGTCACCGATCTCTGCATCGCCGACATACGAGAGGTGCGGCACCTTGGCGCGATCTCCGACGAGCACGTTCTTCAACTCAACGAACGTGCCTGCCTTGGCGGATGTCCCGAGCACGGTTCCCGGTCGAACGTAACAGAAGGGCCCGACGGTCGCCCCCGCGCCGATCCGCGCGTCCGTCACCACGACGTGCGGACCGATCTCGGCACCGGTCGCAACGACCGTCGAGCCGCGCAGCACGGTGAAGGGGTGAACCACGACGTCCTCATCGAGCGCGACCGATGGCTCGATCCAGGTGTTCGCGGGATCCATGATCGTGACGCCCGCAAGCATGTGGCCGCGGTTGATCCGATCACGTAGCGCAGCGGCGGCCGCTGCGAGCTCGACGCGGGTGTTGACCCCTTCGGTCTCGGTCGGATCCGGTGCGACGAACACCGCAACCCGCTCGCCCTGGCCAGCGAGATCCCGCACCGCGTCCGTGAGGTACAGCTCCCCCTGCGCATTCACGGGGCTCAGGCGCTCGAGAGCCGGCCACAGCGCATCGCTTCGGAAGACGTAGATCGACGAATTCGCCTCGGGGCTCGCGAGCTCCTCGGGGCTTGCGTCAGCCGCCTCGACGATCGAGGAGAGATCGCCGGCTGAATCGCGAAGCACCCGTCCGTAGCTGCGCATGTCCGCCGGGGTGAACGAGAGAACAGTCGCAGCAGCGTCACGTTGTCGATGCTCGGTGAGCAGTCGGGACAGAAGCTCCGACGTGAGGAGCGGGGTGTCCCCAGAGAGCACGAGCACCTCGTCCACCTCTCCCACCGCTCCACGGGCGCACCTGACCGCATCCCCCGTTCCGAGCGGGCGCTCCTGCACCGCGACGGGAACGTCACCGAACGCGTCGGCGGTGTCCGGAGAGCAGACGATTACGAGCGGCTGGACTCCAAGCGGCCGAGCCGCCTCCACCACCCAGTCCACCATCCGTCGGCCGAGGATCGGGTGGAGATGCTTCGGGAGGCGGGAGCGCATGCGCGTTCCCAGCCCTCCGGCCATGATCACGGCTGCGACTGTCGGCGTCATGTGGGCATCACGTCGGCATGAATGGCTGGGGCGCCAGGATTCGAACCTGGGATCACGGGACCAAAACCCGTTGCCTTACCGCTTGGCCACGCCCCACCGGAACAGGTCACTCGAGAATCCTCCGCTGACGGTCGACTCTGTGCCCGGGCACCGCAAACTCTACCGGCGGGAGAGGAGCAGCGCGGCGAGGGCGGCGAGCGAGAACACGATCACGAGACCGACCGCCACCGCGACCGCGAAGACTGCGAGGAGCGGCACCATGACGACCAGAAGCTGCGACGTCGCCGCGACCCACGCGACCGCGCGGAGATCAGGGCTCGCATGGCTCCTCAACCGACCGAGGTAGAGAACGGTCGTCGCGACGGCGGCCAGGGCGACCACATACCACGGAAGCACCCCGGTCAGCACGAGCGCGCCCTCGGCTGCCGCGACGAGCGCAGCGGCGGTCAGCCGGTGCCGCGCGAGCCTCCGCCCGCGCGGCGACGCGCCGTGCTCCAGGATCGCGTGCGGCACGGCCCGACGCTACCAGCGGGGCTCCGTGACCCATGTCGTCGCGAGCCCACCGAGCGCAGCGGCCGCAGCCGCCGCGGCTTCCCGCTCGCGGAAGAGGCCGTAGACGACGGGCCCCGCGCCGGTCACGTCGGCCCGAACCGCTCCGAGCGTCCGCAGACGAACGGTGAGAGGCGACGAGCAGAGGTCGTTCGGAGGCAGTCGGTCGAGGTCGGCGACGGTCACGATCGACCGAATAGCATCGCGGAGCGCCTCGGCCCGTCCTTGGAAGCCCGCTGGACCATCACGCTCGTCGAACGCTCGGTACACGGCGCCGGTCGACGCCTTCACCGCGCCGGTCGGAAACGCGAGCAACACGGTGTGCTCCACGGGCAGCGCGAGCAGCTCGAGTGTCGATCCGTCGCCGGAGCCGATCATCGGGCTGTCGCCGAGGAAGAATGGCACGTCGCTCCCGAGACCGGCGGCGACCTCGTGAATGTCAGCGGCCGCGAGGGGCCGCGCAAGGAGGCGGTTCGCGAGCGCGAGCGCGGTGGCCGCATCGCTGCTCCCGCCCCCGAGTCCGGACGCCACCGGGATGCGTTTCTCGATCGTGGCGGCGAACGCCTCGCCCGTGCATCGATGGATCTCGCCCAGCGCCGAGGCGACGATCGAATCGCCACCAAATCCGTGCACCTCCACACCACGCGACCGCTCGAGCGTGATCGTGTCCGCGAGGGCGACCCGCTGCATCACCGTCAGCACCTCGTGTTTCCCGTCGGAGCGGAGCGGCCCGACGACGAGGGCGAGGTTGAGCTTCGCGAACGCAGGTGCGGAGACGGCGTCGCTCACCGGTGGAGCGCCTGCTCGAGCGCGACGAACTCTCCCGGCTCCAGCACCTCCGCGCGCGAATCGGCGTCCCGACCGATCGCCGCGAGCGCCTCGACGGACCGCTCGCGTGTCGCGATCCCCGCCAGCGCGAGGGAGTTTGCGAGCGTCTTCCGTCGGTGCGAGAAGCCAGCCGTGACAACCCGCCGCACGCCCGCCGCGTGATCGGGGCCGGGAACCCGGGAGAACGCAATCAGGGCGGAGTCCACGTTCGGGGGCGGGCGGAACACCGTGCGCGAAACCGGGTGAAACCCCGTCCGGCGACAGTGGAGCTGCATCAGCACCGAGACGGCGCCGTACGCCTTCGTCGCAGGCGATGCGAAGAACCGGTCGGCCACTTCGCGCTGCACCATCACGCACCACGACCCGATCCCGCCCAACCGCTCAAGACTCTCGACTACGAACGGCGTCGCGATGTTGTACGGAAGGTTCGCGACCACCTTCCCGGGGGTTGGATCGAGCCCCGAGAGGTCGAGTCGGAGCGCATCGCCGAATACCAGCGTCACGTTCGACGCGTCGCCGAGCGCTGAACGGAGTGCTGGTTCGAGCGAGCGGTCGATCTCTATCGCGTGAACGTGGCGCGCTCGTGCGACGAGATATGTCGTCAGGACACCGAGCCCGGGTCCGATCTCGAGCACGACATCTGACCCCCCGAGCCCGGCGAGCCGACCGATGACGTCGAGCAGGTTGCGGTCGATCAGAAAGTGCTGGCCGAGCGCCTTCTTCGGAGGGGGAGCTGAGGTGTTCATCCGAGGCCGAACGCCGCACAGGCGTTCGCATCGATCGCTGCCTCGAGGTCGCCGATCTCCTCGCCGCGAGCGTGGGCCAGCGTCTCGAGCGTGTGACGGACGAACGCCGGCTCGCAGCGTCGCCCGCGAACGGGCTGTGGCGCGAGATACGGGCTGTCGGTCTCGGCAAGGATCCGATCGAGAGGGATCGCGGCCGCCGCCTCGCGCAGCGCGTGGGCTGCCGGATACGTCACGTTCCCGGCGAACGACACGAACCAGCCCGCCTCCAGCGCCCTGTCCACAAGACCGGGGGACGAGAAACAGTGCATCACGACGAGACCGGCGAATCCCGCGAGCGCTGCCGCCGTCTCGTCGTCTGCGTCGCGCGAGTGGATGACGACCGGTAGCCCGGCTGCTTCGGCGAGCGCGAGATGGGCCTCGAACAGGCTCCGCTGTTCCTTCAGCACAGCCCGCCCGTAGTGCCCATCGAGACCGGTCTCGCCCACCGCAACGACGCGCGGGTGCGCGAGTAGCGCCTCCAGGTCGCCGACCCTCGCGGCCTCCTGACTCGCCGCACGGTGCGGGTCGATGCCCACCGCTGCGACCACCTCCGGGTGCCGCTCCGCGATCGCGACTGCCGCGTGACACGACGCGATCCCGGTTCCAACCGTGACGATGCGCGTCACCCCTGCCTCCCGCGCGCGTGCGACGAGATCCTCGACGGGCTCATCGCACCCATCGAGATGCGCGTGGGTGTCGATCACGCCGGTGCCGCAGGCGTCTCGATCCGCGGGAAGAGTGGCGGCGCAGCTTCGATCCCCGTGACGGTTGCGAGTTGCCCGTACCTAAGCGTTTCCCACCGGAGATCGACGGGCTGCCCGAGTGCAGCCAGGATCGCGGAGGAAGAGGCGGGGACGTACGAGGCAAGCGCGACCGCCACCGCTCGAAGCCCTTCCGCGAGGTCATACAGCACCGCGTCAAGGTCGCCCGACCGGGCCTCGTCCTTCGCCAGCTGCCACGGGGCGGCCGCCTCGACGTGCCTGTTGAGCGAACGCACGACCTCCCATACCGACTCCAGGGCTCCGGTGATGTCGTAGAGGTCGAGCCGCGCTGCGACCTCGCGCGCGAGGGAATCCACGAGCGCGCCGACGGGGGAGTCGGACGACGAGGCGTCGGGGATCCGGCCCGCGCGGTAGCGGGCGATCATCGCGGTCGTCCTCGAAAGGAGGTTCCCGAGATCGTTGCCGAGCTCGCGCTCGTAGCGCTCGTGGAGACTCTCGAGCGAGGCGCTTCCGTCCTGACCGAACGACACCGAACGCGCGCACCAGAACCGGACCGCGTCTGCGCCGTAGAGGTCGATCAGATCGAGCGGGTCGAGAATGTTGCCGAGCGACTTCGAGATCTTGCGGTCCTCGAGCAGCAGCCAGCCGTGG
>CAYXAS010000039.1:0-20093 GCA_964461665.1 uncultured Gaiellales bacterium | reverse complement strand
GGTGCTCGCGAGCACCGGAGCATCAAGATGAGCCGTCCGGTCGTCCTCCATGTCGCCAAGGCGTCCGGGATCTCTGGCTCCGAGAACCATCTGCTCGGGCTGCTCCCGGGTCTCGTGGAGAGCGGCTTCGACGTGCGATTCCTGCTCCTCCACGAGGGCGAGGCGGGTGCGCGGGCGTTCGGTGAGGCACTCCGGCAGCGCGGGATTCCGGTCACCGCAGCCCGGATCGCCCACGGGGCCGACCCGCGCGGATTTCTCTCGATCCTGCGTGCCGCGCGCAGCCTCAGGCCAGCGATCCTCCACACGCACCTCGTCCATGCGGACTTCCACGGCCTCCCGGCGGGGCGCCTTGCGCGTGTCCCGGTGCTCGCGAGCACGAAGCACGGGTTCAACACATTCCGCTCCTCGGCCGCATTCGCGCTCGTGGACCGTGCAGTCGGCCGACTCGCGAATCCCCATATCGCGATCTCGGGGGGGCTCGCGCGGTACCTCGCGGCCGAGGAGGGCTTCCCGCCCGAGGGGTTCGAGATCGTCCACTACGGAATCGAGTCGGGCGCCGAGCCGCCGCCACCGCCGACGACGCCCCGGTTTGCGGTCGTCGGGCGTCTGATCGGGATCAAGGGGCTCGACACGCTCCTCGATGCGCTCGCGGTACTCGATCGGTCCGAGGTCGAGGTGGAAGTCGCGGGTGACGGGCCACTGCGCGCCTCGCTCGAGGCCCGAGCCGCCGCACTCGGGCTCGATGAACGGGTCCGATTCCTCGGGCGCGTGGCGCCACCGGCCTCGGTGTTCGAACGCGCGCTCGCGGTGGTCGTCCCGTCACTCGGTGAGGGTTTTGGGATGACGGCGCTCGAGGCGATGGAACGCGGCCGGGCCGTGGTCGCGAGCGCAGTCGGTGGCCTCCCCGAGCTCGTCGAGCACGGCGTGACCGGCCTGCTCGTGCCGCCCAGTGACCCCGTTGCGCTCGCGGCTGCGCTCCGCACCGTCGTTGATGACCCGATGCGGGCAGCGGCGATGGGCAGGGCGGGGAGGGAGCGGGCGCTGCGGGAGTTTCCGCAGCGACGCTGCGTCGAACGGACGGTCGCGCTCTATGAGCGCGCTCTCGCGCGCGGCCGCACGGCGCCGTAGAGTCGCGCGAGCACTGGCGCGGCGAGAAGCGCGAGCAGGACGTCCCAGGGCACGCGGTACCGGACGGTCCCAACGAACACCATTGCCAGAACCGTGTTGTAGGCCTGGAGCAGCACCACGAGCGCCAGCACGCGGCGGGGGACGAGGAACGCGCCGACGAGCGCGAGCGCGTAGAGCACGATCGTCCAGACAGGCTCGACCGTCCGCTGGACGATGTCCGAGATCGTTCCCCGCTGACTCACATCCGAGTCCACGGTGAGGACCGGGGACCACAGCATCTTCGCGGCCTGGAGTGCAAGGTGTGCCTTCTCTCCCGGCTCCTCGCGCCAGAAGCCGTACACCTCGTCCTGGTAGAAGCGCATCTGCGCGCACTCGTCGACCCGGATCCGTTCTCCCGTCGCGAGTTCGCGATCGGCTGCCAGTTCGGGCCACGGCGGGATCCCGGGAAGCTCCGGGACGTCATCGATCCAGCGACCCGCTGCGAGCGTCTCGAGTGTCGCGGGGTTGTTTGCCTTCCAGAGAGCTCGCGCATCGGTCGTGATCGCCGGGCAGCCGACCCGTACGGCGTTTCTCACCACCCACGGCGCGACGACGATCGCCGCGACCGCCACCGTTGCGAGACCGATCACGAGCGCGCGGCCCCGTGGGCGGATCCGCCAGACGAGGTACGGGGCGAGCGCGAGAGGAAGAAGCGTGAGCCGCGAGTTCCCAAGGATCGCGAGACCCGTGACTGCACCCGCCGTCAGCGCCCACATGGCCGACCGGCGCTCGTACGCGAGGAGCGCGGTGAACGCGATCACGACGATCAGGAGACCGTCGAGGATCTCGCGGTTGACGTGGATGTCGTGCCACACGACGTACGGATGGAGGGTGGTGACGAGCGCGGCCGCGACGCCCCCGCGGCGACCGGCAATCCGTGTCCCGAGCGCGAGCACCAGCAGGGCGGTGGCGACGGCGATCGCCACGTGGGCGAGGCCGACGACGAGCCAGTGGCGTTCGAGCACGTCGTAGACCCCGGCGAGGAACCACGCGTAGAGCGGCTGCGTATACGCCGACGGGACACCGGGAAGGAAGCCGAACGTCCCGTTCTCGACGAGTGTTGTCGCGAACCGGTCGCTCTTCTCGACGTAGTCCTCGAGGATCGTTCCCCGCTCGAGTGCCAGCACCGCGAGCCGGGGGAGCACCGCGGCGGCGATGATGCCCATGGTCGCGGTGCGTGCTATCGATTGGCCCTTGCGCACGAAGAGCCAACGGTACGTCGTCGCCTCCTGCCACGTCGAGGAACCGCTCGACGACAGGGTCTGGGAGGCGTTCTCGCGGCTGCAGAGGAACCGGCCGGGCGGGATTCCGGTCGCGGCGCTGATGCGGCTGCCGCACGACGACGCGGGCGAGGACAGGCATCTCTGGCTGGCGCGGGCGCGCGAGGCGCAGGCGCGTGCCCCGTTTGGGATGCACATCCATTGGACGAGTCCCCGCCACGCGCGGCAGACGGGTGGAGACCCGTCCGAGGTCCTTCTGCGGGAGGCGGCGTGGCTGCGCTCGGAGGGGTTGACGACGAGGTTGTTCTGCGGCGGCCGGTGGTACTTCGACCTCGCGGTCGCCGAAGCGTGCACGCGGGTTGGGTACGCCGACTGCACGATGCGGCGCCACCGCCCCCGCTACTTTGGAGCGGACGAGTCATGGGCGCAACTCGACGCACCCGCGACCGTGACGCTCCCAGACGGCTCCAATCTCGTCGGCCTGCCGTCCACCCACTCCCCCGGTGAGGCGATCCGTGCTGCGCTCGGTGGGGCTCTCGACTCATGGACACACCTGGCGTTCCACGACACCGATCTCGTCTCGCCGTCGCGACGGCACGCGGTCGTCGCTGCGCTCCGGCTTCTCGGCCATCTCGGCCAGCCCGGTGATCTCGCGGCGCTCGCGGCGGGCACGCCGACGGCCCGGGCGACGTGGGCCGACGTCGAGCGCGGGCCCGCGGTCACCACCACCGCGCCCGCCTGACCGTACGATCCTCCCCGTGGAGACGGGGAGAACGCCCGCAGAGGGGGATCGGCCCTTCGCGCACGGCGATGTACGCCGCAGACGCGTCTGGCTGCTCTCGCGTCCTGCGCTCGTCGGGTTCGCGCGCCGCGGTGCGAGCATCGGGACGCTCGCGTTTCTCGATGTCGTTGGTCTCTCGATCGGTGTGTACGCCGCGCTCGTGCTCCGCACGCTCGTGTACGGCGACACCATCTACTGGTCGCTGCTCTGGGACGCAGGCCCGGGCGAATGGCTCCCCTTCCTCGCTCCAATCACGGTCCTCGTGTTCCTCCAGGCGGGTCTCTACGCGCCGCGCGAGCGCAGGGCGGGGCCTGGCAAGGCCGTCGGCGCACTCGTCCTCGTGGCGCTTGTCGTGCTCGCGTTCGGGTTGGGCACGGGCCACGAGTTCACGACCACCGGTCTGATCCCGACCGCGGTACTGACGAGCACGCTCGCGATCGGCGTTCTCCGCTCCGCGTACGAGTCGATCTCGCTCGAGGTGCTGAAGGTTGTCGGTGTCCGGCGGCGCGTCGTGCTCGTCGGGCACGGGGAGCGGCTCTTCGATGTCCACCACCAACTGCTTGCCTCGCGCGGCGGGATCGGGATCGAGGTGGTCGGCGCGATCGCTCCGGTGGGCGAGCCGGGGTTGCCGTTGCTCGCGACCGATGTGGACGACCTCGCGGCAGTACTGGCCCGCGTCCGCCCGCACGAGGTGCTGCTCGCGGAGGCGGATTTCGACGAGGCGACCGTGCTCCGTGTCGTGGACATTGCACACCGGGCGGGTGTCCGGGTGACGCTTGCGCCGACGACGACGGAGCTGTTGGTCCAGCGGGGCGAGTACGTGCCCGGTCAGGGGATCCCGCTGTTCGAGCTACGCCCGCCGACCCTGTCCGGGGTCGCCTGGGTCGTGAAGCGGACATTCGATCTCACCATGGCCGGCACGCTGACGGTCGTCGGCATCCCTGTCTGGGCGCTCGTCGCGGTGCTCATCAGGCTCGACTCCCGCGGGCCGGTCTTTTACGTCGACCGGAGGATCGGGGTGGGAGAGCGCGAGTTCGGGATGCTGAAATTCCGCACGATGGCGGTGGACGCCGCCGAGCAACAGGCGGCACTCGAGGCCGAGAACGAGGCGAGCGGCGCCCTCTTCAAGATCCGTGACGACCCGCGCGTGACCCGCGTCGGCCGGGTGCTCCGTCGGCTCTCTCTCGACGAGATTCCGCAACTCGCAAACGTGCTCCGGGGCGAGATGAGCCTCGTCGGCCCGCGACCGCTCCCGCTGCGTGACCACGCGCTCCTCGACGAGTGGCACCGCGCCCGCTACCGCGTTCTCCCCGGGATGACGGGTCTGTGGCAGATCTCGGGCCGCTCAGCACTCGACTTCGACGATCTCGTGCGGCTTGACTTCACCTACATCGAGAACTGGTCGCTCTGGTCGGACGTCTCGATCATCACGAAGACGATCCCCGCGGTGATCCTCGCCCGGGGCGCGTACTGAGCCGGTCGCCGGCTCCCGTTCCGGGGCCGTTCGTAGACTCATCGGCCATGCGCGCACCGCGGATCCTCGCAGTCGCCTCCGCGGTCGATCTCGACTACCGGTACGGGTGCACCCCCGCGTGGTGGCAGCTGTGGAAGGGGCTCCACGAGGAGGGGGTCGATCTCGTCGTGACGCCATATCGTGGGAGGCCGGTCGAGTCGCCGTGGTGGCGGGTCGCGCCGAACCCCACCTACCGCGAGGGAGAGATGTACGCCGCGCTCCGCGGTGGCCTCGCACGGCTCCGCGGTGACCGGTACATGCGTCGGGTGGAGGAGGACCCCGCCGACACCGCGCTCGACCGGCTCACCCGCGAGATGATCCACCGTGTCGTCACGCCGCGCTGGTCGCGTCACCTCGAACGGCTTGTCGAGCGGGAGCGCCCGGACGCAGTGGTGGTGTTCACCGTCCCGATGGCGCATCTGCGCGGGATCCCTGCGCGGCTCCGCGACCGCTTCGGTGTGCCGGTTGTCTACTACGACGGCGATGTCCCGATGAGCCTCCCCGAGTTCGGGGGGATGGACACCGGTTTCAACATCTATCACGGAGCCGACCCGTCCGAGTACGACCTGATCCTCTCGAACTCCGAGGGCGGGATCCCGCGGCTCGTCGAACTGGGCGCGCGACGGGCCGAGGCCGTCCCGTGGGCTGCAGACCCCGGGTTCTTCCGCCCGCTAGCGGTCGCGAAAGAGACGGATGTCTTCTTCTACGGCTACGGCGACAAGTTCCGGCGCGACTGGATGGAGGCGCTGGTCGGCGAGCCGAGCCGCCGCGACACCGGGATCGACGTTGCGCTCGGTGGCCGCGACTTCCAGGGGGACACCGGCCAAGCCCGCCTTCTCGGTGACATCCCATTCAACGTGTTCCCGCACGCGATCTCGGCTGCGCGCATCAACCTCAACATCACGCGGCGGCCACACGCGACGGTGACGCGTTCATCCACCTGCCGCCCGTTCGAGCTTGCAGCCGCAGGGGCTGCGATCGTTTCGAGCCCGCACGACGGGATCGATCGCTGGTTCGCCCCCGGGAGCGAACTCCTCGTCGTGAACAGCGCCGACGACGCGCTCGACGCGTACCGTCGGCTACTCGCGGATCCGGCGGAAGCCACGGCGATGGGCGCCCGCGCGCGTGAGCGTGTCCTCGACGAGCACACCTACGCGCATCGGGCGCGTCTGATCCTGCGGCTCCTCGGACTCGCGTCGAGGTGAACGCGTGAGCGGGAGGATTGTCGCCGTCGTTCCCGCCTACCGGGAGGAGCGCGCGATCGCCGGGGTCGTCGCCGGGATCCGTGCCTTCGACCCACGGATCGATGTCGTGGTGATCGACGACGGGTCTCCGGACGGAACGGCCGCTGCCGCCGCTGCTGCGGGCGCAGCCGTCGTGCGTCTCCCGTTCAATCTCGGGATCGGGGCGGCGGTGCAGACCGGGTTCCGGTACGCGCTCGAGCGTGGCTACGACATCGCAGTGCGGCTCGACGGGGACGGGCAGCACGACCCAGGCGAGCTGGCGAAGCTGCTCTCAACACTCGCGGCGGGTGACGCGGACGTCGTCACCGGATCGCGGTTCGTCGGCGCCGAGCGTGCCTACCGGCCGCCACTTGCCCGGCGGATCGGGATCGTCTGGTTTGCGCGGCTCGTCTCGCTCCTCACCGGAAACCGCGTGACGGACACCACGTCGGGGTTCCAGGCGCTCAACCGCAGGGGGATCGCGCTCCTCGCGGAGGAATACCCGACCGACTATCCGGAGGTCGAGGCGACGCTCCTTCTGCTGAGGTCGGGACTGCGGCTTCGCGAGGTGCAGGTGCGGATGCTCGAGCGGGAGCACGGCACATCCTCGATCACCGTCCTCCGCTCGGTGTACTACGTCTTCAAGGTGACGCTTGCGGTGCTGATCGCGATGGGACGGCGTCCGGTTCGGACCGGCGTCGGCGTGCACCCGTGACACCGCTGCGTGTCTCGCTCGCGGCTGCTGCTGCGTCCGCGTTCCTCCTGCTCGTCGTGCTCGAGTTGATCCGGAAACGACGGCTGCGCGAGCGGTACGCGCTGCTCTGGGTCGCGACGGGGTTCGTGCTGCTGGTGCTCTCCACCTGGCGCGACGGGCTCAACACGATCGCCGGCTGGTTCGGCGTCGAGACGTACCCACCAGCGATCCTGTTCGCGGTCGCGACGCTGTTCGTGATCGCGGTGCTCCTCCACTACTCGACGGTGCTGTCGCGTCTCGCCGACCACGTCGTCGCGCTGACGCAGGAACTCGCGTTGCTCCGGCGGCGGGTCGAGGAGCTCGAGGAGTGCTGTTCGAAGACCGAGTGCGGCTCCGCTACCCCGCCAGAGCAACCGGAGCGCTGAGCTCGAACACGTCGCCCGCTGGGCCTCTGTACGAGGTCGTGCGGCCAACCCGGTAGACGCTCCCGGCGGGCGGCGCGATGTCCCTCCAGGCGGTCCCCGTGAGACGGGCGATCGGCTCGCCGATCAGCCAGCACTCGTCGACGGCACCGAAGTTGCAGGAGATATCCGTCCCGCCGTCCGCGCGGAACAGCACCCAGCCAGACTCCGGCCCACCGCGCACCGTGCTCCAGGTGACGCGCACACCGTCGCCCGTCCGCTCGACGGCGGGCGTGACCGTGGCGGTGACCGGGACGTAGAGAGCATTCCCGACGTCGTCGACGAGGATCGCCCGATCGGCCCCGAGTAGCGGCCGTGTGAGCCCGCTGACGGCGAGCGGGACGATCGTGGCGACTGCGACGGCGAGCAGGAGGGCGGCGCCGCGCGGGCTCCGGAGCGGTACGGGCCGGGGCACGGGCGGGGGTGCGAGGAGCGCACCCAGCCGTCGTTGCAGACCGGGGATGAGGAGCGGCACGGCCGCGGCGAGAAGCAGGTACGCGGGCCATGCGGGGAGCATCAGCCGCCAGAACGACCCGCCCTCGATGAAGGCTCTGTCGCTCGCCCCCTTCACCAGGAGGAAGGCGCCGAGCCAACCGATGAGGAGCCCCGCTCCGGGCGGGCAGCGCCGAAGGATCACGATCAGGCCTGCGAGAGGCGCCCACTGGACGAGTCGCGCGCCGATCGTGAACTCGCGCAGGTTCGACATGTTCGTGAGCCACGACTCGAGATCGGCGTCGAGGTACTGGCCGAAGTCGATCCCTGCGGTCACCTGCGGGAAGACCGCGCCCGCCGCGAGCCGTACCTCCGAGAGCCCCATCAACGGGAGATCGGTGAGCCCGCGCGCCTTCCAGAGGAGCAGCGCGAGCAGCCCGGGGCCCGCCGCGAGCACGGCGACGGTTCCCGCGCGCCACCGTCGCGCGATCAGAAAGGCGAGCACGAGACCGAGGCCGAAAAGGGCGTTCGGTGGTTTTACGAACACCGCAAGCCCGAAGAGGAGGCCAGCGAGGGCCGCGTCGCGGCGGCCGCCGCTCTGCGCACTCCGGAGCACGAGGAGCGCGGCACCGAGCAGGAGCGTCATCGAGGGAAAGTCGGACATCGACGTGAGCCCCAGCGCCTGTGGGAGGAACGCGTCGACCCACCGATCGTCGTAGCGCTCGACGAACAGGAGGAGGGAGAGGAGGGGCGCGGTGACCCATGCGAGCCCCGCGAGGAGCGCGAATGCGTCGCCCGCGATCCGGCGCGCGACCGCGAGCACCAGGAGGACGGTGACGGGACCGAGGACGAGCACCTGGAGCGGAATGAGGACTGGGAGGACGTCCACGTAGGTCGGCCCGAGCAGGAGCGCCAGCGGAACGAGCGCAACCGCCCATCCAGCGGCGACCTCCGTCAGCGGCAGGAGGCCGTGCCCGAGCAGATCCGCGTACGTGGTGAACCAGATCTGGTCGCCGCCGTGGTACCAGACCCAACCGTTGTGCGGGGTCGAGAGCCCCACGCCGATCGTGACCGCGATCTGGGCGAGCACGAAGACGGTCGCGACCGCCCGGCGCCGGCGCGCGAAGGAGGCCAGCGCGCCGAGTGCGGACCGTGCAAGGACGTTCACGCGAGCGGTGCTCAGCCGCGCACCGACCGGTACCACGCGACCGTCCTCCGGATCCCCTCGTCGAGCGACACCGTCGCCTCGAACCCGAGGAGGTCGCGGGCGCGGGAGACGTCGAGGCGCCGCCGTGGCTGGCCGTTCGGCCGCGACACGTCCCAGCGGATCGCGCCACCGAACCCGGTCGCGCCGCGCACCAGTTCCGCGAGTGAGCGGATCGAGATCTCGGCACCCGTTCCGAGATTGATCGGTTCGGGCCCGTCGTAGCGGTCGGCGGCGGCGAGCAGTCCCGCTGCGCAGTCATCGACGTAGAGGAACTCCCGTGTGGGTGAGCCGTCGCCCCAGAGGACGACCTCGTGCTCACCGCGGTCCTGCGCCTCGATCATCTTGCGGATCAACGCGGGGATCACATGCGATGTCGCGAGGTCGAAGTCGTCACGGGGCCCGTAGAGGTTCACCGGCAGCACGAACACCGCGTTCGTCCCGTACTGCTCACGGTACGCCTGGGCGCCGACGAGGATCGCCTTCTTCGCGACGCCGTAGGGGGCGTTCGTCTCCTCGGGGTAGCCGTTCCACAGGTCGTGCTCCTGGAACGGCACCGGCGCATGCTTCGGGTACGAGCAGATCGTTCCCGCGATCACGAGTTTCGGGGTCTCATGGATGCGCGCCTGCTCGAGGACGTGGGCTCCCATCGCGAGGTTGGCGAACCAGTAGCGACCGGGGTTCGCCTGGTTCGCTCCGATCCCGCCGACCTCTGCTGCGAGGTGGAACACGAGATCGGGCCGGTGCTCGGTGAACAGCCGGGCGGTGTCGGCCATCGAGGTGAGGTCGCAGTCCGCGCGCCGCGGGACGATCACCTCGTCGCCGCGCGCCTCGAGCAGTTCGACAAGGTGCGAACCGAGAAAACCAGCACCGCCCGTGACGAGAACCCGGCTCACGTCCGGCAAGGCTACCGCCGTCCGGCCGCACGACGCGGGAGGTCGCGGAGCGCCTTTGCGAACAGAACCAGCATCGCGAGGATCGCCGCGTTCCGCGCAACGAGAAGCCATGCGCCCCATGGCTCGACGTGGAACCCCTCCCACGCGTACTGCTGGATCTGCGTGAGCACCATCGCGCCCGCGAGGGTGGCGGTCGCGATGCGACCGCGCCGACCTCCGACGAGCGGGACGAGCGGCACGAGCCAGACGAGATATTGCGGTGAGACGATCTTCGCGAGCGCGACGACCGCCGTCACGGAGAAAGCGACGGCGACGACGAGTGCTTCTGCGGTGGCAGACGCCCGGAACGCGGTGCGCCAGTCCCACGCGAACGCTGCGAGGAGGAGCACGGTCATGACGGACGCGGCGATCTCCGGGAGCGCGCCCTCAAGGTCGAGCGAGCCGGGGCTCAGCGGCGCGAGCCGCGCATCGAAGAGGCCCACCGTGTCCGCGGCAAGCAGCAGCGACCCCGCAAGGCTCTCCCCGTGGAGCCCGCGTGCCGCCTGCATCCAGTAGCTGAACCCGAGTCCGCCGGGCCCGGTCGCGAGGAACGGTGCGGCGACGACCACGCAGACGGCCAGGAAGGCCGCCGCTCCGCGCGCGAGCGGTACGTGTCCGCCGCGCCGCCAGAGCCAGATCGCGACGACGGGGGCGGCCACGCCCGCGAAGACCTTCGCCATGAACGACCCGGCGAGGGCCGCACCGCCCAAGCGGTCTCGCCCTGCGAGGAACGCGGCGACGCTGAGGGCGATCAGGAATGCGGGCCACAGGTCGTAGCGGTTGAGCGTCACATGGCCGAGCAGGAGCGGCGTGAGTGCCAGGGTCGCGAGTGCCAGCATCCGCCGTTCGACGCGCAGCTGGCGGAGTGGCCAGCATGTGATGACGACCGTGAGGATCCCGAGGATCGCCATCAGCAACTTGAACGTCTGGAGATACCCGGGCTCGGTCTCCGTGATGAGCGCGGGCAGTGTGAACGGGATCAGCGCGAACGGCGGGTACTCGAGCGTGAAATCCGCATACGGGATCTCGCCGGACAGGACCCTCCGTCCGATTGTCTCATACCGACCGACATCTCCCCATCGGCTTGTCGTGACGAGCCCGCCTTCCGAGAAAACCGCGAACGCGGCGAAGCCGACGGCCGCCAGCGCTGCCTCGACCCACCAGAGGCGGCGTCCCACGGGCTGGTTCAGCCAGCGGGCGTAGGGGCGCCGACCGGGAGCCAGTCGACCCGGCCGATCCAGCGGTCGTGGTTGGCGGCGTACCACGCGATTGTCCGAAGCACGCCCTCCTCCCACGAGACGAGTGGCAGCCACCCGGTTTCAGCCGTCAGCTTCTCGTGCCCGACCCGCAGTGCCATCACGTCGGTTGCGCCAGGTCGTAGGCGCCGTTCCGTCTGGACGATGTGCCGGTCATCTGGCCAGAAGCCGTGCTCGACCCCGGTCCGCACGATCAGATCGGCCCAGTCCTGCATCGAGATGTTGTCGCCCTGGCCGTACACGTAGACGTCGCCCGGGATGCCCTGCGCCGCAACCGTGAGGTGGCCGCGTACACCGTCCGTGCAGAAGCAGAAGTCGCGCAGCGGTTCGAGCGCGCCCAGTTCGATCTCGGGGCGGGCGAGCGCCTGCGTGATGATCGTCCCGGTGACGTAGCGCGGGTTCTGCCGCGGCCCGTAGTTGTTGAACATGCGGGTCACGACCCCGGGGACGCCGTAGGCGTCGTGGTAGTTCATCGTCAGGAAGTCCGCCGCGACCTTCGCGGTCGCGTAGATCGACTTCGGATTGATCGGGGAGCGTTCGTGGAGGATCAGGGCCCCCGCGCCATCGAAGTCGTGGTGGTGGGACACGTCCTCGCGGACGTTCCCGTACTCCTCCGAGGTGCCCGCCGTGTCGAACTTCTCCAACTCGAGTCCGTGATCGACGATCGACTGGAGGAGGTTGAGCGTCCCGATCGTGTTCGTCATCACCGTCTCGTATGGCCGGTGCCACGACTCGCCCACATGCGCCTGCGCGCCAAGATGGAACACGTAGGGCCGGTCCGGCGCCCGCTTCAGCTCGCGCATCAGGATGTCGATGGACGTCTTGTCGGTGAGATCGGCGAAGTGGACGGTCAGTTCGCGGCGGCGATGGCCGATGTTGTTGAGGGCACCGCTCGAGGTCGCACGGACGAACGCGTGGACGTTCGCACCGATCGTGACGAGCGCTTCTGTGAGGTGCGAACCCATGAATCCGTCCGCCCCGGTCACGAGCACGGTGCGCCCTGCGTACGCGTCGGCGAAGTCGCGACGCAGGCCCTCGAGGTCCTGTGCGCTCCAGATCGTGTCGTTCACGGGGGTGTCGGTCATGCGGGCATCTAGGCTTCCTCGTCGGTGCGCAAGCGTACCGTCCACAGCGGCCACGGCTCTCTCCTGCCCGGCGCAGTCACGGCGCTTGCGCTTGCCGTGCAGACCGGTCTCGCGGCCGTTGTCGGCGTGATCGTCGCACGCAAGCTCGGGCGCACGGAGGAGACGGACGGCTTCTTCGCCGCCTACGGGCTGTTCATCGTCCTCGCGCTCGCGGCAACCACGACCCGCTCGGTCGTGATGCCGCGCCTTGCCCGGGCGCGCGAGGAGCGGAGACTCGCGAGCGAGGCGGTCGGGCACGCGGGTGCGCTCGCTCTCGTCCTCGCCCCGCTCGCCGTCGTCGGCGTGCTGGCCGCTGGCCCTGCGGCCTCGGTGCTGACCGGGTTTGGGCCCGACGGAGCTCGAGAAGCAGCGGCAACGGTGCTTCCGTGGATGCTCGCCGCTGGTCTCGGGCAGTTCGCGGCAGGGCTCCTCACGAGCGCGCTCGCGGCGCTCGACGACTACCTCGTTGCGGCAGCGGGGTTTGTCGGGGGCAGTGTCGTGGGACTCCTGCTCATCCTCGCCACCATCGACGAACACGGCGTCCGTGCCGTTGCCTGGGGGATGGCGCTCAACGGCGCAGTCGCCGCCGTGGTACCCGCGATCGCACTCATCGTCCACGCTCGGCGGGAGCGGATGCCACCGACCGCGGTGCGTCCCGGGATGACGCCCGGGGGCGTGCGCGAGGTACTCGGCGGACTCGGTCGTGGGATCGCGCTCCCGCTCGCGCTGCAGGGCGTGTATCTCATCTCACTCCCGGTGGCGGCACGCGCCGGGGTGGGTGAGGTGACGAGCTTCGGGTACGCATACATCGCGGCCGCGGCGGTCGTCAGCGTGACCGCCACGTCGCTCGGGCTCGTCACCTCGGTGCCACTCGCGCGAGCCGGACTCGACTCCGCGCGTATCGCGCGCCACGTCCGCGCCTCCTCGTGGCCCGCGCTGCTCGCCGTGGCCGCCACCGCGGGCGTGTTTGCGCTGGCCGGGGAAACGATCCTTGCCGGGGTGCTCGGCGCCGCGTACGACCGAGAGGTGGGCGCCTCGCTCGGCCGGGTCGTCGTTGCGCTTGCTCCCTGGATGGTCGTGACCGTCGCCTTCGCCGTCGCCTTCCCGCTGGTGTTCGTCGCCAGCCGGGTCGCCCCGCTACCGCGGATCGCGGCGGCGGCACTCCTCGGCCATGTCCCGCTCGCGATCGTCGCCCAGCGTGTTGCGGGCCTGGATGGGCTCGCCGTCGCGCTCGCGATCTCGACAGCCCTTGCGCTCCTCCTCGTGCTCCGGGGGCTCGGGGCGGCGCGCTCGACCGTCGCCGCGCTCGCACGGCCGACAGCTCAGGTCGGAGCGCTCGCACTCATCGCCTTCGGGGCCGCGTCGCTCGCGACCGCCGAGGCTGTTCCGGGTGCCGCGCTCGGTCTCGCCGCATTTGCGGTGCTCGTTGCCGTGACACGCCCCGCCGGTCTCCGCGAGGCGTGGGCGTACCTGCGGTCGCTCGCATGACGGGCGGCGGGGTGTCCCGACGTCAGCCCGCGGAGGCCGTCTCGTAGACACGGTCGTGCGCACGCGCGACCTCCTCCCACGTGAGCTCCGCGATGCGCCGGAGCCCCCGCTCGCGCCACTCGGCGGGCGCCTCGAGCACCTCCTCCACCGCCTCGACGGTCTCATCCACCGATCGCGGATCGAACAGGCGCGCGGCTCCCGAGCACGTTTCCGGAAGGGCTCCTGCCGTTGACGCGGCGACCGGACACCCGCACGCCATCGCCTCCACGGCAGGGAGACCGAAGCCCTCGTACAGGCTCGGGAGCACGACGGCTGCCGCCCGGCGATAGAGCGACACGAGTTCCGCTGGAGAAACGAGCCCGAGCGCCGTGACCCCGTCCGGGAGGGTGCGCGTGTCGTGGCCTGACCCCGTGAGGGCGAGTCGGAGGTCGGGTCGACGCTTCCGGAGCAACGCAAACGCGTCGAAGAGGAGTGCGTGGTTCTTGTGCGGCCAGTTGTGAGCCGGGTAGACGAGCAGCGGTTCTCGCTCGACCGACGGGTCGGGCGTGAACCGTGAGCCGTCCACCGCGAGCGGGATCGCGTGGACACGGGCGGGATCGAGTCCCAGCCGCTCGATCGCGCGTCCGCGCGTCCATTCCGAGATCGTGATCACGTGGGTTGCACGGCGGGCGGCGCGGTCGTAGGCGAGCGCCCGGAAGACCCGCGTCGACCACGGGAACAGGGACGGCAGGTCGAGGTGCTGGATGTCGTGGACGTTCAGCACCGTGGGCCGACGAACCGGCGGGACAGGCACGGTGAGCGCGTAGTGGACGACGTCGGCGCGTTCGAGGACCGTGCGGAGCACGCCCGGTGCGACGGCCGCCCGACCCATCGCTACGAACTTGGCGATTGCCGTCCGGGGCGAGCCGTACGCGGCGGCGACAGTCGAAGGGAGTGGCCCCGCCGTATCGGGCGCGAGCGCCGGGACGAGCACCTCGTACTCGTGTGTCCCGACGCGGGCGAGTGCCCGTGCGAGCGCGCGGACATACGTCTCCGTCCCTCCGGAAACCCCTGGCACGAGCGTCACGAGCGACAGCGCGACCCGCATGTGGTGATCGTAGGGGGGATCCCGTGAGACCCGCGGATATGCTCAGACGGTGCTGGAGGACGCCCTCCCGAACGGCGAGAGCGAGGACGCGCCCGCCGCAGAGGTGGACGTGGCCGCGATCTTCGCGTCCCTCCGTGAGGAAGTACGACGGTCGGGGCATATCGCCCGCGCGCCGGGCGAGCCGGATGACTGGGTCACGCTGCGCGGCGAGGCCGAACGGCTCTGGCCGGTATCCGCCGACCGGTCGCTCCGACTCCGGCCCGGTTGGCGCGGTGCGCTGACGATCCCCGTCAAGTGGGTGCTGCGACGATTCCTGCGCTGGTACGTGGAACCGGTCGCCTACGATCAGCGATCGTTCAACGCGGCCATGCTCCGGCTCGTCGATCAGCAGGCGGAGCGGATCGAGCGGCTCGAGGCTCGAACGGACGGCGACCAGGGCCGCGAGAACGGCGCCTGACGTGCGGATCGCGGTGTGCAGGCCCCAGGTGCCGTTCGTGCGCGGGGGCGCTGAGATCCTGACCGAGTCGCTCGTGCGAGAGCTTCGCGCGCGCGGGCACGAGGCAGAGATCGTCAGTGTCCCTTTCAAGTGGTACCCGGGGACGCGGGTGCTGACCGAGGCGCTGCTGTGGCGCATGCTCGATCTCGATGAGGTGGACGGTCGGCCGATCGACCTCGTGATCGCGACGAAGTTCCCCTCCTACGCGATCCGTCATCGCGAGAAGCGCGTCTGGCTCGTCCACCAGTTCCGCCAGGCATATGAGCTCGACGGAACGACGCTCGGTCAGTTCGGTCCCGTGAAGGAAGAGCGGGCCCTGCGGCGCAAGGTCCATGACCTCGACCGAGCTGTTCTCGGTGAGGCGACCCGGCTCTTTGCGATCTCCTCGAACGTTGCGGGCCGACTCGAGCGCTCGACCGGGCTCGTCGCGGAGGTGCTGACCCATCCGCCGCAGGCGCTCCCGTTCCGGTGTGAACCCTCCGAAGGGTTCGTCCTGTCCGTCGGGCGGCTCGACCGTGCGAAGCGTGTCGATCTGCTGCTCGAGGCGGCCGCGCTCGACCCGTCACTCCAGGCGGTGGTGGTCGGCGACGGCGTCGACCGCGCTCGGCTCGAGGGGATCGCTCGCGACCGCTCGCTTGGGAGCCGGGTGAGGTTCATGGGGAGCGTGGACGAGACGGAGCTCGCAGGGTGGTACGCGCGCTGTGACTCGGTCTTCTACGCGCCCGTCGATGAGGACTTCGGGATGGTGCCGTACGAGGCGTTCCTCTCCTCGAAGCCGGTGATCACCACAACCGACGCGGGCGGCCCGCTCGAGGTCGTCCTCGACCGGTCGACTGGGCTCGTGACCGAGCCGACCGCGCGCGGGATCGCCGGTGCGACCACCTGGCTGCGCGAGCACACCGCCGATGCCGCATCGATGGGTCGGCGCGGGCTCGGGATCGCGGAGGAGATCACCTGGGATCGCGTGATTGCAAGGCTCCTGTCGTGAAGGTCGCGCTGTTCGCTCCGGTCCCGCCCGAAAAGACGGGGATCGCCGACTACATCGCGCTGCTGCTCCCCGCACTTCGCGAGCGGATCGATCTCACCATCGTCCGCCGCGGCTCGAAACGGCCACCCCGGGGGACCGACCTCTGCGTCTACCACGTCGGGAACAACCCGGACGTGCACGGCTGGATCGTCGAGGCGCTCCGGCGCGAGCCGGGGCTCGTCGTCCTCCACGACTTCGTTCTCCACCATCTCGTCGCCGGGCTAACGCTCGGGACGGGTGACGCGGTGGGGTATCTGGCCGCGCTCGAGCGCGAGGGTGGGCTCGCGGCCCGTCTGCTCGGGCACGGGGTGATGGAGCAGAGGATCCCGCCCCTGTGGGAGACACGCGCGATCGACCTGCCGCTTGCGCACGTCGTGCTCGACCATGCGACTGCACTCATCGTCCACTCCCACTACGTCGCCGACCGCGCGCGTGGCGCCGGGTTCGCGGGGCCGATCTCGGTCATCCCGCATCCCGCCTGGCCGGTGCCCGAAACCGCGCCCGCAGTCGTCACGGGCGACCCGCTCATCGCGAGCTTCGGCAACCTCAACGCGAGCAAGCGCGCTCCCCAGCTGCTCGAGGCGTTCGCGCGCGTGCGTGTCGCGCATCCGGGGGCGCGGCTCCTGTTCGTGGGTCGGGAGGCTTCGGGGTTCGACCTCGCTCGCAGGCTGCAGCGGCTCGGGCTCGGCGCTGAGGGGATCGAGTTGACCGGGCATGTCGACGAGTCGCGACTGTGGTCACTGATGGCGCGGGCAGACGTGCACGTGAACCTCCGCCATCCCACGATGGGCGAGACTTCCGGCACGGCGATCCGTGCGCTCTCGCTCGGGAAGCCGCTTGTCGTGAGCGATGTTGGCTGGTTTGCGGAGCTCCCAGACGATGTCGCGCTCAAGGTCGGGGTCGATGCCCATGAGGCGGAGACGCTCGCCGCCGCTCTCGACCTGCTCGTCTCCCGCCCCGATGTCCGGTCCGAGATGGGGCGGAATGCCGTCGCGCTCGCGCGTGGCCCTCTCGCGGTGGAGCGCATCGCTGACGAGCAGGCTGCAGCCTTCGAGCGCGCCGCGGGCGGCGACTGGGTTGCGAACACCGTGCTCGAAAGCGTGAGCGTGGCGGCGGCCGCCGTCGGGCTCGAACCAGGCTCCGACGAGACACGCGAGATCGCCCGGCGGCTGTCCGAGCTCGACCAGGGAGTCTGATCGGGTGGGGAGGCTTCTCCTCGCTGTCCGCGGGATCCGGCGACTCCCGACCTGGGTGCTCGTCGGGGCGGTCGTGGGTGTATCTGCGGCGGTGCGCGTCGCGCTCGGTCGAGAGATGCTCGCCCCATTCATCTTCGTCGATGAGCTCATCTACAGCGAGCTTGCGAAGAGCCTCGCGGACGGGGGCGGGTACGCCGTCCGCGACATCCCGATCAGCGGTTACAGCCTGCTGTATCCGGCACTCGTCGCCCCGGCCTGGGCGCTCCTTGCCGACGGGGTGACCGCCTACGAAGGGGCGAAGGCGATCGGTGCGGTGGTGATGTCCACCGTCGCGATCCCCGCGTATCTGCTCGCGGCGCGGATCTCGACCCGCCGCGTCGCACTCCTCGCTGCGGCGACCGCGGTTGCGATCCCGTCGATGGCGTACTCGGCGACGATGACGACCGAGAGTCTCTTCTACCCGGTCGCATCACTGCTCGCGTTCGGTGTCGTGCGGTGGGTGGACCGGCCAACGGCGGGACGTCTCGCGGCCGTCGTTGCGCTCCTCGCCGTTGCGCTCGCGACCCGCTCACAGGCGCTCGGGTTCGTTCCAGCGATTGCTACTGCACCCCTCGTCGCCGTCGCCCTCCGGGGGCGGGTCGCCGGACTCCGTGCCTACGCGCCACTCTGGGTCGGGCTCGCGATCGTGGCAGTCGGTGTCGTCGTGCTGCAGTCCGCGCGCGGGCGCTCGCCGCTCGACCTCCTCGGGAACTACAGCGTCGTCGGTGAGCGGACCTACCACCCGGTCGCGATTCTCCGCGGTTGGGCGTGGCACCTCGAGCTCCTGACCGTCTACCTGCTCCTCGTCCCGGTGGCCGTTCTCGCGATTCTCGTCGCGCGCGCCCGGCGGCTGCCAGGTGCGCTCGTCGCGCACCTCGCCGTGACGCTCACATTCACCTTCTGGTCGACGCTCGTGGTCGGTGCGTTCTCGTCGCAGTTCGCCTCGGATCGTGCTCAGGATCGCTACCTCTTCTTCCTCGTCCCGCTGTTCGTCGCGTGCGTGGCCGCCTGGGTCACGCTGGGTGCTCCGCGCCCGCGACCGGTCACGCCGCTCGCCGCGGCGGTCGTACTCGCCGTCGCCGCCGCCTTCCCGTACGCACGGTTCGCCACCGAGCCGGCGAAGTCGGACGCGCTCATGCTGATCCCCATCTGGGCGGGCGAGGAGCACCTGATCGCGGGTTCCTACCGGCTCACCGTCGCTGCGGTCGGACTCGCGCTCGTCGGCGTGCTGCTGTTCATCCCGGCCCGCCGAGCGATCGCTGTCCCCCTCCTCCTCATCGCCGTCTTCTGCGTGCTCTCGAAGCCAGTGTGGACGAGCGACAAGGGGCTCCGGTTCGCGGGCGAGGGCGCACTCTTCCAGGGGATCCGGGGGGTCGATCGCACCTGGATCGACGATGCGGTTGGCTCAGGCGCGAATGTCGTCGCGCTCTGGACCGAGTACCCAGACCGCTACACGATCAACCAGGCGGAGTTCTTCAACCGCAGTCTCGGCAGGGTGTTCTACACCCATGCCCCCACTCCCGGCGGCGTGGGTGAGACACTGGTCATCGCGGGAGCCGACGGGGTCTTCCGCGATGACGACGGTGAGCCGGTGCGTGCTGAGTACGCCCTGCTCGACCAGACCGTGATCCCGGACGGCGACGTGGTCGCGCGAGACCCGAAACTCGGCACGACCCTGTGGCGGCTCTCAGGCCCGCTCTCGACGACAACGACGTTCACCGGTCTGTACCCCGACGACACGTGGTCGGGTCGCACCGCGACGTGGCAGCGGTTGCGGTGTCCGCCCGGCCGGCTCGACATCACCGTGCACTCCGATCCAACCCTCTTCCGGCGCACCCAGCACGTGGTGGCGCGCACGACGAGCCTCGTGGGTGGCGCGGTGCGGGAAACGGTCGCCCGGGCGCGTGTCCGACCCGCCCGTCCCGCGGCGACGTTCTCGCTGCCGGTGGCGCCGGACGCCGCCGGGAACTGTGTGGTCCGCTTCACCGTCTCGCCCACCGCGACCCCGGCCGAGATCCTTCCGGGCTCAACCGATCGCCGGATTCTGGGCGTCCACTTCGAAACCGTGCTCTTCACCCCGGCGCGATGAGGATCGTCGTCGATGTCTCCCCGCTCTCGCATCCCCGCACCGGGATCGGGAACTACATCGCGGGCTCGCTCGGGGGGCTCGTCGAGGCCGCCGCCGGGCGGCACGAGATCGTCGCCTTCGCACCGACGAGTGCACGCGGGCCGGCACGGATCCGCGAGGCGCTCGCCGGGATTCCGGTCGAGGCGCGGTCGATCCCCCTCCCCGCCTCGCACGCGCTCCGCACGCTCTGGAGCCGGAGCGGGCGCTGCCCGATCGAGTCGCTCGCGGGGCCACTCGACGCCCTTGTGTTCAGCGAGTGGATGTATCCGCCGCAGCGGGGCGGTGTCCGTGCGACGGTCTTCCACGACCTCGTGCCGCTCCACCATCCCGAGTGGTGCACCCGGCGGACGGTCGCGATGCACACGCGCAAGGCCTGGAACGCGGCGCGCACCTGCGATCTCGTCTTCGCGAACAGCGCCTTCACTGCAGCAGACCTCGAGGAGACGCTCGGGATCGACCCGACACGGATCGTCGTCGCGTACCCCGGTCTCGCCCCAGGTCTCGGGCCGGCGGGGCCACGGCGTCCGCTCGGTGATCGCGCGATCCTCGCATTCGGGACGATCGAGCCCCGCAAGAATCTCGCCCGTCTCGTCGAGCCAGTTGCCGCGCGGCAGCACGCGAA